>JAUMDU010000040.1:0-245 GCA_032121425.1 Ilumatobacteraceae bacterium
GAGACAACTCCACCTTCACTCAAAGAGGGCGAAGTGTTACTGCATCTTGAGCGATGTGCTCTCACCTCGAACAACATCAGTTATGCGTTAAGCGGAGACTTCCTGGATTACTGGGGCTTCTTTCCCACCGAAGCAGGATGGGGTCGATTGCCGGTGATGGGATTTGGTGTGGTCGCAGAATCTGCACACCCCGACATTGCAGAAGGCACTCGCTATTTCGGTTTCTTTCCCGCCGGAGATCACCA
>JAUMDU010000040.1:255-3091 GCA_032121425.1 Ilumatobacteraceae bacterium
TATTGGCGAACATCGCACAGAACATGCAATGGCTTATCGTGCATTCGATGAAATATCTCCCACATTGGGCGATACGGATAACGCATACCTTTTGTTACGCGGCTTATTTGTTACATCATTTCTTGCGGAAGATTTTCTCTTCGACAACGCAATGTTTGGTGCGGGACAAATTGTTGTATCAAGTGCCTCCAGCAAAACTGCAATTGCTTTTGCACATTGCATTCGGGCTCGCGGCAATACTCACTGCATCGCTCTCACCTCTTCGGCAAATACATCTTTTGTGGACACCGTGAACCTTTACGACGAAGTTGCCAGTTATGAAGACATTGAAACGTTGGCGGAATGGGCACCCACTGTGTATGTAGACCTTGCGGGAAACAATTCAGTGACCGCCCGAGTGCATAACCATTTCAATGAGGCATTGCAGTATTCAATGACCATTGGCGCAACACACTGGGACCAAGGCGGCAAAAGAGATGCACTTGTTGGTCCTGCGCCACAATTCTTTTTTGCACCCACCCAGTTGGCAAAGCGCGGCAAAGAATGGGGACGCGAAAAACTCAACACACAACTTGAGGCATCGCTGTCTACTTTTATTCAAGACTCTCAACGGTGGATGGAAATAAGCGAATCTCACGGCATCGATGGGTTGCAGAAGGTGTACAGCGGTCTTGTATCCGGCAACATCTCACCCGAAGCCGGTCACATTTTTATTCCTTAGAACTCAACAGCCAATCAAGGGGGGCATCATGAGCAACTACTCACCAAGTTACGGACAGGTCAACACCGAATACGCCAAACGCATGTTCACTACAGCACCTGAAGATGATGGTCCTGTCTGGATGGTGAACCTCATGAAGTACCGCACCGAGGCCACCTATGCCGATGGCACCAAAGGCGTCTCCGGTAAAGAGGCTGATGATCGATATGCGCCCACAAAGATTTTGCGAGAAATTGGTGCTGAGATTCCCTTCTTTGGAGACGTCATCGCCACTCCATTTGGCGATGGAACGCAGTGGGATCGGGTGGGCGTAGTGAAATACCCCACACGACGTTCATTTCTCGAGATGCAAAATCGTAAGGATTTTCAAAAGAAACACGAACATAAAGATGCAGGCATGGAATTCACCTTTGTGATTGGATGCCAGCCTGTCTCTCCACAACCCGCAATGCGGCCCGATACATCAATCTGGTCCACGGTTGAACACCCGCCTACCGATGACGACGGTCCCATCATGGTGATGCATGTGATTCGCTACGAAGAAGGTGACCAAAACACACACATGGAGCTCTACCACAACACCGCCGCCGGTCCCGCTGCCAAAATTGGTGGCGGTGCAGCCGCGTGGTTCAACGTGGAAGGAACCATCATGGGCGATGGTCGTAGATGGGATGAAGTGCGCTTTAATGCATTCCCCTCTTTGAAATCGTTTATGTCAGAGGTGTTTAACGACCCAGAGCGCCAACAAGCTGCGAATGAACACCGTGCGCGTGCCATCGCCGATACCTACACCTTGATTGTGCGACCCACCATCGACACATTCACCACCCATGGCCCCATCTGATCATGTCTTCAGTTCCATTTCTTCACACACCACCAAGCAACTTCACACACTTGCAAGATTTTCCCTACGAGTCACAGTTCATTGAAATAGACGGCATGCAGATGCACTACATCGATGAAGGCCCACATGACGCGCCGGTGATGTTGTTGATGCACGGCATGCCCACATGGAGTTATCTCTATCGACACATGATTCCGTTGTTCTTGGAAGCTGGATATCGCTGTGTTGCTCCCGATCACATGGGGTTTGGTCGCAGCGACAAGCCGACTGATCCATCGTGGTACAACATCGCCCGCCACACTCACAACATGGCCATATTGATTCAGCAAATGAACTTGAACAACATCACCATTGTTGTTCAAGATTGGGGCGGCCCTATTGGTCTTGCACAAGTTGCCACAATGCCAGAGCGCTTTTCTCGTCTCACCATTTTGAACACATGGCTTCACCACAAAGAATACGAATACTCTGATGGGATTCAGAATTGGATTAACGCGAATCTTCCTGGTGGAATTTTTCGTGACAACATTCCGGCGAAATTTAACTGGGGAACACTGATGGCAATGTCGACAGGTCGCATTGCCCCGCAAGACTCTCTGTTTGTCGAACTCAATGGTGGTACACCTTCGTACTCACCCGAAGCAGCCGCAGTGAAAAACGGTTACGACGCGCCATTTGTTGGTTTAGGGGATGAAGGTGTCACTGGCCCGCGGCGATTCCCTCTTTCCATTCCATTTCATGATCCGGTTTCCGGCAATGCAGTGGAGCAGGAAAAACATTTTGCAGCGATTAATGCAACAGCTCTTCCTGTGCATTTCATCTGGGGAACAGCGGACAATATCTTCACTGTGGAGTGGGGCAAGAAATGGCATTCCCTTATTGCAGGTTCAACATTTGATGCAATAGAAGGTGCACAACATTTTCTACAAGACACACACGGTCCCGAAATTGTGCGCCTTTTGTTAGGTCACATCACAAGCAACGCCTAACTGGGCGTTACACACTTCACGGTTTATTTGGTGCCTAATGGCTTAAAGAAGCCCTCTGGAGCCACCACATCATCACGAGTGAGCTCACTTGTGGATGCCTTACCAAGACCCATAAGAGAGGAATCAATTCCTCCACGCAGGACATCCAAAACATTTTCGACTCCTGCTTGACCATTTGCTGCCAAGCCCCACAAATATGCGCGCCCAATCATCACTGCACGTGCACCAAGAGCTAATGCTTTCACCACATCGCTACCGCGACGAATACCGCCATCGAGCACC
>JAUMDU010000041.1:0-2390 GCA_032121425.1 Ilumatobacteraceae bacterium
GCGACCCGACACTTTGTTTGGCGCAACCTTTCTCGTGCTGTCACCAGAGCATCCATTTGTTGCGTCACTGACCACGGAACAACAACGTGGTGCAGTTGAGACGTACTGTGCTCACGCAGCTGCCCAACAAGACAACGAACGTCAAGATGACTCCAAAGAAAAAACCGGTGTATTCACTGGTGCAACTGCAACTAATCCCGTCAACGGGGCACAGATTCCCATTTATGTGGCTGATTATGTTTTGATGGGCTACGGCACGGGCGCCATCATGGCGGTTCCTAGTGGCGATCAACGCGACTTTGAATTTGCTCGTGCCTATAACTTGCCAATTGTTGCTACGGCTATGCCGCCTGCAACATGGTTTGCACAACACGAAATCGCGCCAAGTTCTGACTGTGCAACATGGCCATGCGCATTTACTGGCGATGGCGAATACATCGATTCTGCCAATGATTCCATCAGTTTGAATGGCCTCACATCTATTGAGGAAGCCACATCACGCATTGTGGAATGGCTCACCACCCACCAACTTGGAGAAGGCACCACTACCTACCGTTTGCGTGACTGGTTGTTCTCGCGTCAACGCTATTGGGGTGAACCGTTCCCCATTGTTTATGACGAAGATGGAAATGCACATGCAGTTCCAGTACAAGAACTTCCTGTCTTGCTTCCAGAACTTGCAGACTTCAAGCCCACAGCTCTTGATCCCAACGATGCACATAGTGACCCCATCCCCCCATTGGCGCGCATCACTGATTGGATGCACGTCACATTGGATTTAGGCGATGGCCCACGCACGTATCGTCGCGAAGTCAATGTGATGCCTCAATGGGCTGGATCATGTTGGTATGAGATGCGTTATCTCGATCCCACCAATACAGACCGCTTCGTGGACCCAGATGTAGAGCGTTATTGGATGGGCCCCGAACACGAAGGGCACACAGGTGGAGTTGATTTGTATGTGGGTGGCGTAGAACATGCTGTTCTCCACCTGTTGTACTCACGTTTTTGGCACAAGGTTCTCTATGACCTTGGCCATGTGTCTAGCGAAGAGCCATTCCATCGTCTGTTTAACCAGGGCTACATCCAGGCGTATGCATATCGCGATGAACGTGGACAAGCAGTCCCTGCAAGCGAAGTCATCGAAGCTGATGGCCACTATGAGTGGAATGGCGAAACGGTTGTTCGCGAATACGGCAAGATGGGCAAGAGCCTGAAAAACATCGTTACCCCCGATGAGATGTACGAAGAATTCGGTGCTGATACTTTCCGTCTCTACGAAATGGCAATGGGGCCACTGGACGCATCACGGCCTTGGAATACACGCGACGTTGTGGGAATGCAGCGATTCCTTCAACGCTTGTGGCGCAATGTCATCGATGAAGATACGGGTAACTCGATTGTTGTCGATGACCCCGCACCCGAAGAACTATTGCGTCACCTTCACCGCACTATCGCTGGTGTTGAATCCGACATGAATGGACTGCGCTTCAATACGGTGATTGCCAAGCTGATTGAGTTCAACAATGCACTCACTCAACATGTCACAACAACTCAATCATCTCCTCGAATACTTATTGAGCCACTTGTGCAGATGCTCTCCCCGCTGTGTCCCCATGTGGCAGATGAACTGTGGTCACGCCTGGGCAAAAGTGACACAGTGACCTATGTTCCCTTCCCATTGGCCGACCCTGCACTCTTGGCAGAAGACACCATTGAGATTCCTGTACAGATCAATGGAAAAGTACGTGGTCGCATCATGGCGGCCCTTGATGCCGGCGAAGACACCCTCTTAGAAATGGCTCGTGGCGTGGAATCCGTCGCCGCAGCCCTCGAGGGCAAAACCATCGTGAAAACCGTTGTGGTCCCTGGCCGCATGGTCAACATTGTCGTGAAATAAACCCACTTCACACACACTGGATTACCCATATGTACCCAGCAAGTGGGCTAAACATATGCGGTGCCAATGAGCAAAGTGGAAAAGCAATAAACGATGGAAAGATTCCTCGGTCTCGCAAGTGTTGTGCTCAGTATCAGTTTTATCTGGCCACAGGTATGGCGATCCCTACGCCACAACACCACTCATGGCATCTCCCCCTTTGGTCTTGTGCACGGCCTCATTGGTGCCACGCTGTGGTTGAGTTATGGAATTCATGAACGCATTGCTCCGGTAGCAATTGCAAACACATCTTTTCTCACAGCACAAAGCTTGATTATTTTCGTTGCATACAAAAATGGCCACATCGAGCGTCGTGTGATCTCGGCTGCCTATCTCGTGGTGCTTGCCATATTGGTGTTTATGACTCCCCTGCCTGAATCGTTCATTGGAATCACCGCGGTTCTCATTAGCGGAAGTGCAATCATCCCGCAGTTCATTCACGTACTTCGTA
>JAUMDU010000042.1:0-26030 GCA_032121425.1 Ilumatobacteraceae bacterium
TTCCATGGCCACTATCGGGATCAGAGAACTCCGCACCGCCTTGGCGTCATATGTGAAACGCGCTCACACCGGTGAACGTGTCGTCATCACCGTCGATGGAGTGCCAGTGGCCCAACTTGGCGCCCTGAGCGGTGACTACGCCGGAATCTCCATTGCAGATCTGGTTGCACGAGGAGCCCTTGTTGCACCTCGCCGGCGGGGGGACTTTGTCTTAGATGAACCACTTCTTTTAACTACAGGCACACGCGTGGATCGCGCTCTCGCCCAGGTTCGCCTGTAGGTCCGTCGTAATGACTGTCTTTCTCGACTCCTCTGCATTGATCTCACTGCACATCGAGAACGCTTCTCGGGTCGTTGTCCAAGATGCACTCAACTCCGACACCACGTGGGCTGCTTGCGCCATCACCCTTGCCGAATCCGTGGGAGCAATTTCACGGCTCACCGATGAACCGGTCTTACAGAGATACCTCGAGGACAAAATCCGTCATACATGGGATTACCTCCACGTTGTCCCCATGGATCAGGTACTCCTCGATGAGGCAGCCGCTCTGTGCACTCGCCAACCAGTAGGGCTGTCTACTGCACTGCACCTGTGCGCAGCAGCACGATTACCGTCATCTGTGCAGTTCGTCACCTTTGATGCGGCGCAAATTCCCGTTGCCCTATCTATGGGATTCACAGTTGTGTCAGGCTAGAGAGATGGCGCGGCCGCAGAACACTCTTCACTACTTTGATCACAATCTTGAAGTGCACCGTGTCGTGGTCGGTCCGTACGACAACAATGTGTTTGTTCTGCGCTGTAAACACACTTTCGATGCCGTGCTCATTGACGCAGCTAACGAACATGAACTGTTACTAGAGATGTGCACATCACTGGGTGTGCGAAGAGTTCTGGAAACACATGGTCATCACGATCACATTCAGGCAATCCCTGCCATGCGCGAAGCGGGCTACTCAGTTGCAGTGGCGTCAGCTGATGCGCCAATGCTTGTAGACGTGGGATACGACACCTTTATTGATGACGAAGAGATCATTGAAGTGGGCCGACTTCGCTTGGAAGTCATACACACACCTGGCCACACCGCGGGTTCGGTCTCGTTCAAAGTGATTGATGCTCCGCTTTTGTTTACGGGCGACACATTGTTCCCTGGAGGCCCTGGCGCAACTCATTTCCCGGGTGGAAACTTCAACGACATCATTGAATCCATTGACACGAAACTGTTCGTGTACGAACCAAACACCACAATTTTGCCTGGGCATGGAACAGATTCTTTGATCTCTACCGAACGACCACATCTCGATGAATGGATTGAACGTGGCTGGTAGTAGTTCTGCACTAGGGGGAATGGCGCCACTCCAATTGCCCACCCCTCATCCAACAGAACACGTGGATGCACTCGGTCGACTTTCTTCTCAAGACCGAGCTCGACTGCGTGCAATTCCTTCGTATCGCAATGCTGTCACTTTGTTCTGGCTGTATGCACAAAACATTGGGATTCTTGTTCTTGCAGTACGCATCAATCATCTGGCTGTTTGGCTCCTTGCATTTCTTCTCATGGGGCGTATGCACGCACAGTTTTTATCTCTCATGCATGAAGCAGCACATCGATTGTTATTTGCCCACAAAGCAACAAATGACTTTGTCGGCAATTGGTTGTTGGGCTATCCCGTGATGACAAGTACTCAGGCATATCGACGGGTCCATATGGCGCACCACAAACGAGAATTTGGCCCCAACGAACCCGACATTGCGTTGTATGCGAATTACCCCGTCACGCCTGCAAGTCTTCGTCGCAAGCTTGTGCGCGATGCAACAGGCCAAACAGGTTGGAAATTACTGCGTGGACAAATGAAAGGCTTGCGTTCACCCGATGCCCGCGTACGTCATACGTTGATGAAAATGCTTGCTCTGCAGATTGTCATCGCAGCAGCATTTTCCGTTGCTGGCTATTGGTGGATGTATCCAGTGATGTGGGTGCTTCCCTATGTCACCGTTTGGCGCGTCATTAATCGTTTGCGTTCGATCGCCGAACACGGCGGCATGCGTGAAGATGATGATCGTCGATACACCACCCATTCGGTGTATCAACATTGGTTCGCGCGTTTTTACATGGTGCCCTACAACATCGGCTTCCACATGGCCCACCACGTTGATGCCGGAATTCCATTTCGACACCTTCCCGAATACCACCGCATCCTCCACCAGGCCAATTATCTGGACACCACGGTGGAGTATTCGTCGTATCGAGTCCTTTGGCGGGCATTGGTCACTCCGCGATAGTTTCCACTATCTCCATAGTGGTAATAACAGGCTCTTGCCTAGACTGAAAGGCGTGAGTGACCTGTTTCGAATAGACAACCTTCATGCTCGGCCCCAAACCGATGAGTCCGAGGGTGCCGATGACATCCTGCGTGGCCTGTCGCTGTCCATTGCTGCTGGAGAAATTCACGCCATCATGGGCCCAAACGGATGCGGGAAATCCACTCTTGCCAGCACCTTATTGGCATCCCCCGAATATGAAGTCACGAGCGGGCAGATCTTTTTTCAAGGTGAAGACATCACCGACTGGACAACAGATATCCGCGCTAAAGCCGGAATCTTTCTCGCCTTTCAATACCCACAAGAAATTGCTGGCGTCTCCGTTATTCAATTTCTTCGCCAGGCCTTGTCTGCCCGCAAAGGCATCGACCTCTCAGTTCTCGAGCTTCGCTTGTCTGCGATGGATTGGATGAAGCGACTGGGAATGGATTCTTCGTTTGTGGATCGTTATCTCAACGAAGGTTTTTCCGGTGGTGAAAAAAAGCGCAACGAAATTATGCAAATGGCGTTGCTTGAACCAGAATTCGCCGTGCTCGACGAAACAGACTCAGGTCTCGACATCGACGCACTGCGTATTGTGGCCAAGGGAATCCGTGAAGTGAAACAAGATCGCCCCAACCTTGGCATTTTGCTCATTACCCACTATCAACGCTTACTCGATGAACTCCAACCCGACTTTGTGCACATCATGATTGATGGCCGCATTGTGAAGTCTGGCGGAATGGAGCTTGCAGCAGAACTTGAAAAGAACGGTTACGAGGCCTACAAGGCCTAAGTCATTATGGCTCTCGATATCGATCGCATACGCGCCGACTTTCCGATTCTGGCCGACACCATTAACGGAAAACCGCTCGTCTATCTCGATTCGGCGAACTCATCACACAAACCACAATCGGTGATCGATGCGATGAGCAATTTCATGGCTCATCAATACAGCCCTACTAATCGAAGCGCATACTTTCTTGCTGCACAAGCAACAGAAATGTATGAAGGCGCTCGCACAAAAGTTGCCAAATTCATTAATGCACGTCACGCACATGAAGTGGTCTTTACAAAAAATGCCACAGAGTCACTGAATCTGGTGGCACGCGCATGGGGTGCGGCCAATCTGTCTTCTGGTGATGCAATTGTTCTTACCCATATGGAGCACCACGCAAACATTGTTCCCTGGCAAATGCTGGCTGCAGAAAAAGGATTCAACATTCGTTGGGTGCCCATTACTTCTGATGGGCTACTTGACCTGTCTGACGTTGACACACTTCTCAAAGGTGCAAAAGCGTTCTCGTTCACATCAATGTCCAATGTGTTGGGAACCATCAACCCAGTAAAAGAACTGGTTGCACTTGCACATCGTCATGGAGCAATTGCAATTGTGGATGGTTGCCAATCAGTGCCGCATATGCCCACCGATGTTCAAGACTGGGATGCCGATTTTTTGGCTTTTAGTAGTCACAAAATGGTGGGGCCAACTGGAATTGGAATGTTGTGGGGCAAAGAAGCATTGCTTGATTCCATGCCACCATTTCTTGGTGGCGGAAACATGATTGCCGACGTCACCCTTAATGGCTTCACGTGTGCAGAATTGCCTGCCAAGTTTGAAGCCGGCACGCAACCCATTGTGGAAGCTGTCGGCTTGTCGGCTGCAGTGGACTACCTCAACGGCATTGGGATGCACAACGTGCGTCAACACGAAATGGAAATATCGCGTTATGCCCTAGACACGTTGACTCAAAGGTTTGGCGATGACATCGTGATCCATGGAAGCAAGAACACCGAAGTTCGCGGGGCAACATTTAGTTTTGCTTTTCGCGACGTTCACCCCCACGACATCAGTCAAGTTCTTGACCAAAACAATGTCTGCGTTCGTGCTGGTCATCACTGCGCCAAGCCCCTTATGCGTCTGCTGGGGGCAAATGCCACAGCACGTGCAAGTTTCTACCTCTATAACACCACCGATGAAGTGGACGCCCTTTGTGACGCCCTCACCGAAACGGGTGAATTTTTTACCCTCTAACCTGTGACAACAAGCAACGGAGAGACACATGCCAGGACTTGAAGACCTTTACAGAGAAATCATTCTCGATCATTACAAGAGCCCACGCAATCGTGGATCTCTTGAACCTCCTGCTATTCGTACAGAAGGACACAATCCGTTGTGTGGCGACGAGATCGAGGTGTACATCTCGGTGGACAATGACATCGTCTCAGACATCAAGATAAGCGGCCAAGGTTGTTCCATTAGCCAAAGTTCAGCGTCAATGATGAGCGCAGCCATCAAAGGCAAACCCATTAAAGAAGTTCGCGCTCTTATTCATCGCTTCAAACACATGATGTCCATTGAAGATGTGGAAGAACCAGATACGTCTACCCCGCTAGGCGACCTTGAAGCACTTCAAGGTGTTGTGAAATTTCCAGTGCGCATTAAGTGCGCAGTTCTCGCCTGGAACACACTTGCAGAAGGGCTAGACGTCGCTACTCAGTAGGAATTAATGCCTCTAACGGCAGCATGCCTGCCCTTGGTTTTCACTCACTGATACATTTGAACCCGTGTCCCCTCGCATTCGCAAAGCTGTCATTGGGTCAATCACAGCATGTGCCGTTCTAGCCTCGGGCGCAGCGCTTGTACGAGCATCAGCCGACGACTCCACAACCACAATCGCGCCACCGAACACTTCCATCGAAGCGCCCGCTGCACCCGTTGCGGTGAAACCATCTCGGATCAAATTGCCGCAACGTCAAGTAGTTATTGCGTATGTCCGAGTAGTGCTTGACGAACAACAGGCCTACTTCTACAACGACAAACGTAAATTAATTGCCAACCTTCCTGTTTCCACTGGATTAGATGATTCCACCCCAGTAGGTCGCTTCAAGGTGTTCTCTCGTTCTGCGCAAACTTTTTACAATCCTCGCCCTCAAGAAGAGATGAAGTTCATGACCCGTTTCGCCGTGGGACGCAACGGCGGCAACATTGGTTTTCACGGGATTCCCTATGTAGACACGAAACAAGGACCGGTCCATTTCCCCACGCCGCTTGGAATCGCCCCCTCCTCACATGGCTGTATCCGTATGTTGGATAGCCACGCTCAATGGGTCTTTGACAATTTGCCTCGTGGAGCCACAGTTGCGGTGGTGCAATCTCGCCACTGACAACTCCCCTATTGCGTAGTAGGTTCATCACTACCGAACAAGGGGGAACCATGGTCGAGAGAGCCACTTTTAAGTCATTCGAAGAATCCACCAAAGAAGAATGGGCCAACATCATGGTCTGCATTCAAGACACCCAAGCCATGGTGGCCGATCGAGTGATTCAACAATTACAAATGCTCGAAGATGACCACGGTGGATTCCCCGTCAATCGACTTGAGCATTGTTTACAAACTGCCACTCGCGCAGAAAAAGACGGACGTGATGCTGAATACATCATGTGCGCACTCATTCACGATATTGGTGACAACCTCGCTCCTTTTAACCACCCCGATATCGCCGCAGGAATTTTGAAACCATTTGTCTCTGAAGCCAATTGGTGGATGGTAAAACATCATGGAATCTTTCAAGGGTATTACTTCTGGGATTACATCGGTCTCGACAAAAACGCACGAGACCAGTTCCGTGACAACGAATACTTCGATTACACCGAAGAGTTCTGTGCGAAGTATGACTCCCCTGCCTTTGACTCGGAGTACAAGAGCGCACCGTTGTCACACTTTGAACCAATGATCCGCGAATTGTTTAAGCCTCGCGGTCGATAGAGCTTGAGCGAATACTCCGTGTTCGCCGCAAGGTGACCCCGTCTGGGTTAGGTTGCGCACATGAAAATTACTCTTCTTGGCACTGGTAGCCCCTTGCCTAGCGCAACCTGTGCTGGTCCTTCCACTCTCGTACAAGCAGGAGATACCACTCTTGTGATTGACGCTGGACGCGGCGTGATCATGCGTCTTGTAGGTGCTATGTGCCCACCAGCCAGCATCACCGCAGTACTTCTCACACATCTCCACAGTGATCACATTTGTGACCTCAACGACATCATCACTACACGTTGGATCTCTTCACCCGCTGCAACACCGTTGCCCATATACGGCCCAGTGGGGACACAGAAAATGATGGATGGTCTGTTAGCGATGCTTGACCAAGATGAGCATTACCGTCTCGACCATCATGCCGATCTTCGCGCCGGCGAGGGAATGAAAGTGGAAGTTCACGAAGTGCAACCCGGAGCCACCATTGCGATAGGAGAAATTGCAGTGGGCGTGTACGCCACAGACCATCGTCCTGTGACACCCACGATTGGTTTTCGCATTGAACACAACAATGTTGTGGCAGCAATTGCGGGCGACACCATTCCATGTGAAGGACTTAACCAGATGTGCAAAGATGCAGACTTCTATGTACAAACGGTGATTCGTGAAGACCTAGTACGAATGTTTGCACCGCACATTCCCATTGGCGAACGTTTCCTCGACATCTTGGACTATCACTCCACTGTGCAACAGGCCGCACAAACTGCAACTCAATGCAATGTGAAAACTCTTGTGTTAACCCATTTTGTGCCTGCAATACAGCCCGGCCAAGAAGATGAATGGCGTGCACTTGCCGCCGAACATTTTTCCGGCGACATCATTATCGGCCCCGACCTCACCGCTGTAGAGAAGTAATTCAGCGCCGCCGCGTCACGATGACCTTGCTTGGGACACTGATGTTGCGAGCCACACACCGAGCAGTGCCACTACTAGGCCAAGCAGCGACAGGACCCCTAAGGATTCTCCAAACAACAGCGACCCTTGAATAGTAGAGAGCGCTGGCGTCAGAAAGAACAGACTGCTCACTTGTGATGCAGCTTGCCGTTTCAATAGCCACAACATGATCAAAATTGCACCGAGTGAGAGAACCCCCACTGACCATGCAAGTGCACCCATGCTTTGCGGTGTCACAGAAAAGTTCCAATTCTCAAAGAACAAAGCCCCAATAGAAAACACCACGGCGCTTGCAAGGTATTGCCATGCAGTACCCCCAAGAAGTGGCGTAGAGATTGCAAATTGACGTTGTACCAAAGTTCCTGCAGACATTCCCGCAACAGCAATCGCCATCGCCAGCAATGCCCCCATACGCACACTGTCAGTAGCACCACCACGCTCCAGCACCACAACAATGACTCCAATACAGCCCAATACCACTCCCCACATTCGGCGCTGGTTCAATTCTTCACGTAGCAACACGCGCCCACACACGGTCGTTACCACTGGATGAAGCGCGGCAATTAATGCACTCACACCAGAGGGCAAACCCAGATCGATTGCCACAAAGACTCCACCGAGATACAACCCATGAATCCCCAACCCAGAGACCATCTGGATGAGTTTTTCTCGTGGGGTAAGGGAAGCCTCTTTCACAAATCGTGACAATGCCCACAAGATCACAGCAGCAATCGTCACCCTGATGGCCAGGAAAGTTATAGGGCCTGAATCTGCAGTGCCATAACGGGCCACAATGAATCCAGTGCTCCACAGCACAACAAACACCACCGGCGCAAAACGAACAAAGGGCCAATGGAGCATCCAGTAATCGTAGAGCTATCAGCTTTAGGTACTGTTCTTCATTATGAACAACCAAGAACTTCTTGACGCAGCTTGTCCCACAATCAACGTATTCGGGGCTGCTTACTATTTCATTCCGGAAACCCTGCAGGCAGGTAAAGACATCAACTTGGGTGGTATGGAGTTCTACGTACAAGGACGTGCGGGGCAAATGGGAAATTGCGATCCAGATGCAGTGTCTGCAGCATTTGGTTATTTCAAGCCTTCGCTGCTTAAAAGCATCCTTGATGCAGCTCGTGCAAAAGTTGAACCACGAGTAGCTGGCGCTGCCCATCTTGAGGCTTGTGCGGCATTGGGTCGAACAAAACTTTCTTCACTTCCGAATCTCGATGCTTTTGTGGCAGTTTTAGAAAAGATCAACGACGCTGCTGATCCTGATTCTCTTGCGTTGTACGCAGCCATTCGCACAGAAACACTTGCACAAGATGCACCGGGTCGAGCCATGCAACTCATCGCAATTTTGCGCGAGTTCCGTGGTAGCGCCCACCTTGTCGCACTTCGCGCAGCAGGCATACAGTCCTCCACTGCACATTTCATCAAGCGCCCCGACATGTGGAAACAATTTGGCTATACCGAAGAAGAAGCACCAGAGGTCACCGATGCTGTGCTTAAGAAAATGGATGAAGCAGAGAAACTCACGGATGCAATCGTGGAGCCCGCGTTCGCTGTGTTGACACAAGATGAAAGAAAAGTGCTGATCGATGGCCTTCAAGCTGTAAAGGCCGCACTTAGCGCATAGAGATTGGCTTATTCTTCCAAGAGTTTGTCGGCAATCTTTGTAAACGCCGTCGTAAAAGACTTGATCTCTACGGGGGATAAAAGGTCAATAACATGAGCGCGCACACTCTCGAGATGATGCGGTGCAGCAGTTTTCAAAACTTCCATACCTTTGGTTGAAATCTGTGCAAATGCAACACGACCATCTTGGGTTGATTGAACACGAGTCACCAGTTTTTTCTTGAGAACTCCATCCATTCGTCGTGTTAAACCACTTCGGGTTAAGCGAAGGCTGTCGGCAAGATCACACATCCGCAAACGCTGATCGGGTGCCTCAGACAACATCACCAATAACTGGTAGTCGCCAAAATCAAGATCAAATGGTTGCAGATCACGTTCAATCGCACGGATGACATCACCGGCTGTGAGAACAAATGCTCGCCATGCTGCCATCTCTTGGGTAGTCAGCCATCGCGTCGCCATGGAGGCAACTCTACAACTAAAAATGAAATGATTGCGCACTCAACCATTTATAGATATGATTGAAATCTCAACTAATTCTTTATCGAAAGAGAGAATCACATGGACATCGTCCTTCTCATTGCAAGAATCATTTTTGCCCTCATGTTCATCAACAGTGGTCTCGCCCACTTTAAGAACACCGCCGCCATGGCCGGATACGCACAGTTCAAGAAAGTGCCTGCTCCAAAGGCTGCAGTGCAACTCTCTGGTGTCTTAATGCTTCTTGGTGGTCTCTCAGTGGCGCTGGGAATCTGGATTGATCTAGGCGCACTCGTCATTGCGGTGTTGCTTGTCGTGATGGCCGTCAAAATGCATGACTTCTGGACCGTTACCGATCCAGCGGCCAAGCAACCAGAGATGATCAACTTCTGGAAGAACATTGCCCTTGCAGGTGGAGCATTGTTTATCTTTGCTACCTACGCACAAGAAACTGCCGACAGTGCACTACAAATCGTGGGACCACTCTTCGGCGGTCAATAAACGTATTTCATTAATGGGCGGTGGTACTTCGGTATCACCGCCCATTTTTATTTGTTCTGCGTCCGTGCGTTAGTGGGTCATCGTCGCGACGTCAACTCTTCCAAGAGTTCGTCGACTTCCACTGTGGCGATTCCAATAGATTGATCTGCGATCCCAAATGGCAACACCAGTTTCCCTGCATGAATCAAACTCCCACAGGAGTACACAACGTTGGGCACATATCCATCCCGCTCATCTTCGCGAGGACTTAGCAGAGGTCTATCCAAGGTGCCAATCACCCGAGCAGGGTCATCCACATCAAGCAACATGGCGCTGAGGTGATACGTGCGCATGGGTCCCACTGCGTGAGTAATGACTAACCATCCCGCTTCAGTTTCAATGGGTGATCCACTGTTACCCAATTGAATGAGTTCCCACGGTCGACTTGGAAGCTGTATTGCAGTTAATGCACTCCAGTAATCCAAACGATCCGAAAAACTCAACCAATTGGATTCATGGTCAGCACGCGACATGGCAGCAAACACGCCACCAATTTTCCGAGGAAAAAATGCCATCCCTTTTCCGCGTGCCGCCATACCAGCTAGTGGATGAGTTTCGAATGAAAGAAAATCATTAGTCGAAAGCAGTTGTTGCGACACGCCCATTCCATCAAATGCGGTGTACGTGGCTAGATACTGATGTGAACCATCATCATGGTGAAAGAGCACAAAACGCGCATCTTCCATACCTCGCCACTCGGCATAAGACACTGGCCACAATATTCGTTCGGAGATGTCTTTGTCTTCAGAGAAAGTGACTACGTAATTTCTCTCGGCAATCATGCGAAAATGATGCACAGTATTGTCAACATTCTTAAACGAATCACGATCGAGAAGAAACTGAAAAAGAACCCGATTGAGCTCCTCCGTGGTGAAGGTTTCTCCTAATTGTCCCAAGATGTATCGGCCGTTCTCTCCCAGATCTTGCAATTCTTCGAGTGGTCCTCGGAAATTGCATTGATGGAGAGCAGATTCCCAATGGCTGCCAATAACGGGAAAATCTCCTACCTCATCAATCGATACATCTCCCGACGAGTTAACTCTTCCGGTACGAAATCCAATTGAAGAACGATGCCCTTCACCTACTCCCCGCACACTCATCACAAATTGGAGAGAACCGTTATCCACGCCATCTTGATTCGGATGGGGAACTATCGAGGGGTTTGTTAGCGCCGCTCCTTCAATGGAGAATTCATGGGTAAATAGAGCTCCAATGAGACGCAATCGTTCAGGGGAAAGTGTGAGATCTGGTTGTAAACGATGGGCCACTCGGTGTGCATGTGCTTCTAAATCATTAAAGAGATTCTCATGACGATGAGAGAATCGCGACACCACATTGTCAAGCGATGTCTTGACCTGTTCCTCGCTAAGACCTATGACGCGTTCAATAACCAACCCAGCACGAGATTGACTCGCACCGTAATCTTCTTGACCTGCCACAAACAGGCGTGAGATAACTCGACTCGCATCTGGCATCAATCGATGGGTCGTGCGCTTTGCGAGAAGATTTTCGTCGACCGGTGAATTCACACCAGCCACATCGACTCACGGTGTTGCATGGTGGACACCATTGCCAAAGTGGACTCTGCCCCTTGATTGAGATTGACCCCATCAATATGTAATCCGTCGTATCCACCGCCTGTGCGCAGATCAATCATTGAATGACCAGAATCATTGTTTCCCAAAAACCAGTTCACGGCCATGTCTACAACATGCCCCCAAGAGTCATCACCTGTGAGAACTGACGCTCGCATCGCAGCATCAGCAATGGCTGCAACCTCAATAGGTTGTTGATCAAATTGGGGGGCTTTGTCGTCTGCGCCACGCCCACCAACAGGGGTGACGGACAAATGCTCTCCGAGTGTCTCTACCTCCAAAAGCCACTCCAACAAGTTCAGGCCACGGACTTGTAGTGCAGAGTTATCCAGCAGTAAGCCACACACCATCATTGCCTCTGGCAATAACGCGTTGGAATAGGCGAGGCGACTCTCTGGCCACTTCCATGCACCTTTGCCGTCTGGATGAAAACCAAACATTGCTGTCATGTCCACAAGCAGATCTCGAGCACTTTGATTACTTGGGTCAACGTGTAGGACTTCGCCCGCACCGATTGCAGCAAAACACATAGCCCTCAATGAGAAAGATCTGGCCTGAGTAGCAATGGCGAAAGCATCAAAACAACGGTTTCTCACTTCGGTATCTTGCGAATGAGCAACGGCGGTCCCTAAACCCCAAATGGCACGACCCCAACAGTCATCGGTAGAAGGAGTGTCTTGCCACATGCGTTCAAAACTCATGCGGTTGTGGCAAAGACCATCTTCACGAATTGATTCCAGAACAAAGCGGGCAGCAACACGCTCAAGAATCTGTGCCTCTTGTGTATCTTTTCCTGCCCGAGCCGTAACGACCAGTAAACGTGCATTGTCATCGGTGCAATATCCATGTTCGAATCTTGGATGTTCATGCAGTGCATGTTCAAAGATTCCTCGATCATCGGTCATTCGCGATAAATGACGCATGGCCGTGTGTTCTTGTGGTACAAAGATAGCCATTATCTACACCAAGTTTTTTTCCGATATTGCTAATGCAACAGATGCGTAGCGCGATGCCACAGAAACCCAGCTGTGCTCTTCTGCAATGGGAATCGTTGCGTTTACCATGGACGAAAGAGTGTGCGGTTCAGTGGCAACCTTGCGGATGGCGTGAGCCAGAGAGACTGAATCTCTGTGGGGAACTGTGATTCCTACACCACGGGATAACAGCTCAACAGCATGAGGAAACTGTGTCGCAATAACCGGTCGACCCGCAACCACGGCATCAACAAGAACCCCAGAGGTCACTTGATCGTGTGAGTCATAGGGAAGGACCACACAATGTGATTGTTGAATTAATTCCATTAATGACGGCAACGACCGGTACTCATCGTCAAAGTGCACCATCTCCGATACACCAAGTAGTTCCGCCCTGCGTTTGAGCATGTTCCGATATTTCTCTCCTTCACGGAGAAGCACTTTGGGGTGTGTTTGTCCGGCAATGGTGTACATCACTTGACCACGAAGTTCTGGCGTCATAGCTAGTGCATCAATCACCCACTCCACTCCTTTGCCTGGTCCAAGAAGGCCCCATGTCAGAAGAGACATAGGTCCGTTTGTGCTCATTGGGACGAAAACCGGAACCGTCGCACCGTGAGGGATTGTGACAACTTTGTCCACATCAATGTCATAACCATCTATGAATCTCTCACGAGCCGCATTTGACATTGCAATCAAAACATCTGCTCTATGCGCTAATGCTTCGAGAACGCTACGTTGACCCTCAGACGGAAAGAGTGGAACCGTGTGCAAGGTAACAATTACTGGCACATAGACATCATCAAGAAGAGTTAGGACTTCATTGCCATCTGCACCACCAAAAATTCCAAACTCATGTTGAATCAATAGATAGTCATACGAGTTGATCTGGCGTGCGACGTTTAGACGAGAGTTGGCCGAATGTGGCACGAGATGAGCAACTACTCGTTGATCTGATGACCCAGCACTTCCTTCTGAGACATCGATAACTCCGAGCTCATCGACGCCTACGGCCTGTAAACCTCCCGCCAACGCATCTGCAAATGTAGCTAGACCACATTGCGTAGGCGGAAATGTAGAAAGAATCGCAATCGATGGCATTCTCTCTAGCAATCTTTTACTAGAAGCAGAAAATGTACGTCCAATGTTGTTATGAACTGGGAGCATTGTTGTAGTCACTTGTCGTCTCCACTCTTCAATCGACGATTACCGCGAGTTACCGACAATGACGTCACTCCGATTCCCAGGAGCAGCACAATTCCTGCAATGAGAGACATCAGCCCGACACCAAATCCAGCATTAGGCAAATCTTCAATAAACAGCACGTCCAAAATATCTTCGGAGCCTGTGGGTGTCTCAGGAATCAGAACTTGAAGCTCCACAGTGGTGGTGGTGGCCGGAATGGTCGAGGTAGCCACCGGCACCGTGGTCGTTATTTCAGGCACTGTTGTCCCTGTTATCCCCACCGTGGTTGTTGTCGCAGCAATGGTGGTCGTGGTTTGAGGTGCAAGATATGGAATGGTGAGCGTCACCGTAGGAGTCGATACTCCTCCACCCACACCAAATGCTCGGTTCGTTACAAGTTCATCTGTGACATTGTCTGTAGTTGTGAGATAAGGAGCAGTGCACAACACAGTTGCACCCACTACCAGAATCGTATTTGGTGAGCCACAAGGAAACATCTCCCCTCCATCAATCTGATCATCAGAGATCGAGAATTGTGAAGGCCCAAGCGGCGTATTGCCCGTATTGGTCAAGAGATACGAATATGTGATTGTTGTTCCCACCGAAGAAAAGTTTGCTGTATCTGCAGTTTTCTCCAGTGATAAAGAAGGAGCAGGAGTAGGTGCGTTGAAGAAGGTGCACGTGACGTCTTCCCCCTCGGCTAAATCAATGGATACTGATGCACCATTTACTGAAGTTGAACCAGTTGATTGCTGTGCCGTAGAACAACTCACTCGATCCAATCCCCACCCCTGAGCATCACCTTCAGTAATTGTGTAAGTGCCAAATGTGGTAATCCCGGAGAAAACTTTTGTGTTCGCAATCGTTCCGTCATCAACGAGTGAAAAATCACTCAAAGGACTTGGGCTTGCCGAGTAACCAAAAGATGTAGACCCTTCGGAAGATGCTTCCTTCACAATTGTGATGGAACCAGGAAATGTCACTGCCGCACTACTCAAAGAGCGATCCATCTGGCCGGCAGAGCAGTTGGAATCATTGCTGCAATCAAAACCCAGGATGCGCATGTGATAGGGAGATCCATTAATGAGAGCGGCAGATTTATCCGCACCCCAATCCATCCGCGACCCAATGTGACCACCCCAGGAAAGCACCGCGGTCTGGCTTGTTGCTGTCACAAAGATCGATACAGAAGTCTCACTTGTGGTTCCATAAGTTCCAGTGAGTCCATACGAAGAGGGATTGTTAGAGATTGTGCAGTTCGCTGTGCCACAAAGTGTTCCACCAGTATTTGCCACTACTGCACCATTGACAGGAAATGTTCCACCAAATACTGAAATGTTTTGATCTAATGGTTGAGCCACCATTGCCCCACTCACCAAGGGGTCAACGGGAATTGACAGCAATGAATGAGCACCACAGACAATTCCGGCACAAGGATCAGCAGTTTTTTCACTGAAATCATATGAAACGAGATAGTCAAGAGCGTGACGACCAGACAATGTGGTGTCCCACTCCACGTCTACTTTGTACGTTGCGCCAACACTGAGATTCGACAACACTGCGCGATACGGCACGGCATCGCCTTCCGAGTACGCAGAGTTATTCACGCCAAGATTTCCCGTCACCCATCGCGATGGATTTGATGAATCACACGTGGGTCCCTCATTCGAACACTGTTCAAAGGAAATAGAGGGTTTGCTCGCAGCCTCTAAAGGCGAAGCTTGCTTTGCTATGGCCGCAACAGTCAATACCACCAAAGCCAAAATCACTAACTGAACAACTATTCGCAGCTTTCTGCTTTCGAATCTTTCGTTAACTGCACCACTTAACTGCACCATCCTCATGGTTGACTTCCCGTCTTATTGGAAGCTCTACCAAGGTCTGGGGTATCGCTATGTGATTGTGAAGCAACTAGGTCCGAAGTCGCTTATGTCCATTCACTTGAACACACCCGCAACATATCCATCCCTGTCAAATGGCACAACAGATGATTGTCCTTTGATTCAACGATCACAAGATGAGGACTTTTTCTGCGATTAAACGAAACCAGTATCACTTAGTTTTCATTCGTAATGAAGAATATCCGACATGTCACGCTCTTATCGCTGACGTTACTGCTGTGCACGTTCGTTACCACTGCCCATGCTGCTAGCAACCCGGATCAATTGGTTTCCACCCGAGTCAGCTCGCTGTATCCCACAAAAGTTGTCACCATTATCCCTCCACGTGGATACGCACCTCGTCCAGTGCGAGCCCGGCTATCCAAATCGGAACAAGACATAATTCGCATCCTGGAAAAAACTGCCAAGAACTGGAACTCTAAATTCCCTCCACCACAAAAAATTCTTCAATGGCGTCTAGAGCCTTCCGTAAAGGGTTCACGGACTTTGGAACTGAGCATCAATATTCTCAATACCACACGCGCTTTTCTTTCTGTACCCGCCGACATTGGCACTTTTCCTATCGTGATCATTGTTGCAAGGTCACAAAAATTCATTAAAGAACAAGTTGCATCTTTAGGATGTCGCACATCGATTGAAATCAATGGTGGTCAATATCTCATGGGTGCAACGATTTGTGATCGTCGAGTAATTGTCATCAATCTCACTGGATATTTTTTTCTCAAATCAGCTAATCAAGTCATTACTCCACGGATGGAGCGACGTCGTGAGCCATTGTTATCTAAAACTCATTTTGCAGAAGTAGACAGAAATCTCTCTGGATTGGCCCATGAGTGGACTCACGTAGCACGAAATCAACTCACCAATGGATTTGTTCCCAACAACGAGCCGGCGTGGTTTCGTGAAGGACTAGCTGAGATGATTAGTGGCTTAAGTCGTGTGCGAGCCTCTAAAGGCCTAATGTCATATATGGAGTTTCATGTCATCCGTATTCGAAAATTCTCCAACTGGGTTGAAAACTGCAAGAAACCGCTTCGCTCGTATCGTCTGACGAGCAAAACATTGAGTGGATGCGAGTATCTCCGAGGGGCCGCCGCAATAGAATTGCTTCTTGCCCGCCACGGTGGAATCCAAAAAGTTATTGATCTTTTTGGAAACATCACCTCCACAAATGACTTCTTTGCTTCCTTTCGACAGGTCTACGGACTCTCTGTGAGTTCATTCGAAAAACGCGCCGACATCTATGCCAAAGACATTCGCGCCGCCGCACGAATTGGACCCTAAAGATCCTCTAGCGGTATGAATGTTTATCACTGGGGTACCAATGCTGTGTGCAAATTTCTTGAATGTCCAGCACATTGTTTACAAAGAGAGGCACCAATGAATTTTGATAACAACACTCGTGCAATTGCTGAGATGTTCACAGACATGGCAGACATGTTTTGCGAAGCTGTGGATCACGACAGCATTCATATGTTATTGATGTACAGCCTCGACGCTTCAGGGCTGCAACATGGCAAAATTGTTCTTGATTCCTTTGGTAACGAAAATGGTCTGCACACCAGCATTAGCGCTCCTTTGGAACACAATGGGAAGACACCGGATTATCTCCCACAGCGTGCACGTTCTACACTTCACCCAGAATTTTCCATCACAGGCGACCCCGACAGCCTTCAATGTGAATACGCCTTCCCAATGAGAGTGCGAGGCATCTGTCTAGGAGTGATAAGTCTTTACAGTTCGAACCAAGCACCACTGTCTGAGCATTCAATTGTGGTCCTGCAAAGCATTGCTGATATCGCAGCAACCACTATCGATCAGACACATCGCATTAATCAGGCTTATCTCCTTATCAGCCAATTACAAAATGCACTCGATAGTCGCGTATTGATTGAACAAGCGAAAGGTGTCATCGCTGAACGCAATAAAGTCGACTTTTCGAAGGCTTTTCATGAGATTAGAACGCTGGCACGACAGGAACAACGACCAGTGCGTGCCGTTGCTGCCGAGATTGTTGCAAATCATCACTGCCTTTTTGCGGGCAACGCACCATTACCTCAATGATTAACGAGGAAACTTTCTTCTTCGAAGATTGCGCACAATAAAAGCAAACCCGACTACTACAAATAGCGCCACCACCACATACTGAAATGTGCCAGCCCATGCATCTGCTTTTTCCCATTGCTCACCCAAGACTTGACCAATAGCAATCCATACAACATTCCACAAGGTACTTCCCAATGCGGTCCACACGACAAATTTTGCCAGCGGCATGCGAGCGGCACCTGCAGGGATACTGACTACTGATCGCACTAACGGTATTAGACGACCAAAAAAGACAACGGGTGCACCGTGCTTTTCAAACCACTGAAACCCACGATCAATATCTTTTTGGGTAAAGCCGACGAATCGTCCTACTTTTTGTAACAACCACATCAACCGTTCTTCACTAAGCACAGCTCCCAATGCGTAAAGAATGAGTGCTCCAACTACAGAGCCTGCAGTTGCTGCGAGGACGGCCCCTAAGAACGTAAAATTGCCTTGGTCAACATTGAACCCAGCCAACAACAACACGAGTTCACTGGGAATTGGCGGTATGACACTTTCAAGCGCAACCAACAATGCCACACCTAGCAATCCAATGTTGTCAATTACCTCGGTTGCCCAATCAATCATGAGTTCACACTAGGCAACAGTGCTCTACAAAAAGGTGACCCATTCCTCTACCGGCATACGCTCTGAGCGCAAAGTATTCACTGGAGCTTCAGTGTCGGCGTAGCCCACTGCGACGCCGCAAAAAAGAATTTCATTGTCGGGGGCACCCACGAAAGCTGATACTGCTTTGTGGCGAACCGACCAATACTCCTGAGCACACGTAGCTAACCCATTCTCGGTTGCCAACAACATAAAGGTTTGCAAAAACATTCCACAATCCGACCATTGTGGTGGACCCATCTGGCGATCTAAATAACAAAAGATTGCTGCAGGTGCACCAAAAAAATCTGCATTGCGCATCATCTGAGTCAATCGACCCTTTTTGTCTTCTCTCTCAATTCCCAACGTGGCATACATTTGTTCACCCACCGTGAAGCGGTTAGTGCGATAGGGCTCTATCAGTCCAGGCGGATAGATCTCATATTCAGGGGCATCAAGAGGCGGCTGAGTGGAGAGAAAATCCTTGAAACGAACCATTGATTCCCCATGAACCACATAGATACGCCAAGGCTGGACATTGCCTCCGCTTGGCGCATAAGAAGCGTTAGAGAGCAACTCTCGAAGATCTCGCTCCGGCACTTCTTGAGATGTGAACTGACGTATCGAGGTTCTTTTCTTCACTGCATCTACCACATTCATGAAAGCGACTGTAGTCAACTTGTGCAGAGAGATAGTCTGTCAGAGTGCTCAAAAAAGTATTCACCAAGTCACTTGCGGTAATCACCCTTGGAGCGTTGGCTTTTGCATCGGCACCATCACATTCAATTGGTGCTCAAAGATCAATTGACCAGGCCGCAGAAGCCCTGTTGGCCGAGGTCCTCACGTCGTTAGGCATACAAATTACGAATCAAGACTTATTGCTGGAATTGTCCTACGAGATGCAATACGCCTTAGACGCTGGAATTGTTGATGCTGAGACAATTAAAGAACTTGATATTGAAATACTGAACGAAGAACTACCGGACGAAGATCTTTTTGAAGAAGATGAGGGGCAATCCTCAGAAATTGCACCAGGAACAACCGAGGTCGTGGAAGGAAACTCCCAGTTATCCCAAGACATAAAGATCCGGTTGCAAAATCGATTGACTCTACACCTAACGGCTCAAGTGAAGTATTGGGACATTGTTGCTATTGATTGGTCCACTGCGTCACAGTTAGCTACACGCGAATTTGATGCATGTCTCAGCACGGCAACAACAGATGAAGCATCCGACATCTGTTACTTCAATGAACAGCAACAGTTGCAATTTTTCTTTGCACAACAACTTGGCGAGAACGTCGCTGTGCGACGTGGCGCAGCTAACCAATTGGGGGCCGATGTTGTTTCCTTACTTGATCAATCCCTCACCCGAACACGCCTCACAATCCAAGAGGCTCTTGACTTTATGAATACTGAAGAACTGGCGGTCTTAGGACTCACTCCGGATGCATTGAAGAACATCTCCCAAAAACTTCAGAGTCAAGACTCGGTCTCTCCCACTACCATGCCGCAAAGAGGCAACTCATCGAATGGACAAAACCCATGAGATCACGCACCCTTTTGAGACTTGTGATTCCCACGCTCTTGCTATCGCCAATACTTGTGAGCTGTTCCCAAGGCAACAACGAAATCAACACCACCACGACAACAACAGTGTTTCTCAGCGATGCAAATCCCACACGAGTGCTTCTTGCAGCCGTCATATTGGCCAGTGGAGACATTGAAAAAGCCATCACCGAGGGTCTGGTCACCTCAATTGATGTTGATGCAGCGGTGGCTGCAGTTAAAGATGGAACCCTAAATGCTTGGCGTGAAAGAGCAGAAGCCGACTTTAACGAGTAACTTTCCTGTTTGTTACTTCAATTGACAGGATCTCAGAATGAATGGATTTTCAGATTCCTTCACGCTTGAACTTCTCAAAACTCGTGACCGCCGAGCATGGGAGTTGCTCTATGACGAACTTGCGTCTGATCTGCGAGTTTTTGTTCAACGCATCGGAGCAACCGACGCCGATGACATCGTTAGCGAAACAATGCTGCAAATAGTTCGTGATGTGGATTCATTTACGGGCGCTCTTGATGAGCTACGTCCTTGGGCATTCCGGATAGCGCGTCACCGCGTGGTGGATGCAAAACGGCGAGAATCACGGCGACCCATTGAAGTGGCCCTCACTGCATCAAATGACTTTGCCACAAGCTTTGACCCAGAATCTGGAGGACTCGACCTTTCCAAGGTCTCCGATGCTTTAAATGCTCTCACCCCCGAACAACGAGAAGTGCTGTGGTTGAGATATGCCATGGACTTTTCCTTGGATACCACCGCTGAGATCATGGGTTCTACGCCAGATGCCATTGCGTCAATGGCTTACCGAGCGCTCACTCGTCTTCGCCACATGCTGTAGGGACAAGCGGATAAGGCTGTGACCCCAGTCATATTTTGTACGCGTCAGATTTTCATACTTTTGAGCGCTGTACCTCATTGTGAACCAGAAAAATGATGAAAATACCCCATCGGAATCCGAAGTAATCGAAGCCCTGCAGGCACTTCGACAAAAACAAGCTTCGTCTCGCGATGACATCAATCGTCAGCGACACATTGCAGCAATGCAAAGAGAGTTGAATCCTTCCAAACCGCGCCGACCATGGATTGCTGTGGCTGCAGCCGCCGTACTGGTCCTGGGAACAGGATCATTCATTGCTCTCTCTAATGATTCTTCACTCTTGCCTGACCAAATGGCCACTGAAGTCCCTGAGGTTCGAGAACTCAAGCCAGTGGATTTCGTAACCGCTATCCCCTTCAACCGCACCGAAGAGTACGTGATGATCTCTGTTGATGCATCACGAGTAACGGAGGTAAACACCGAACTTGAATCAATTCTTGGTGGGTCTGCATCAGTCATCGGAGTAAACAAAAAAGGCACCACGTTCGTCGTGCCTGTCTCTGTGGCCAACCAGCTCACAAACCCCGCAGGTCTCACTGTGATTGCAGATACCCCCGTGAAATCCATCGCGGAACAGACACCAGTTCCGTCTTGGGGTCTCGACCGAATTGATGCAGTCGACACTGCATTTAACAACTCCTACAAATACGTGAGTACCGGCTCAGGTGCACTCGTCTACGTCATTGACACAGGCGTGTACTCAGGTCATTCAGACTTGTCAGGTCGAGTCATTTCTGGATACACAGCAGTTGCTGACGGCAATGGCACCCAAGACTGCAACGGTCACGGCACCCACGTGGCAGGAACTGCCGCAGGTGGAACTTACGGTGTGGCAAAGACTGCAACAGTCGTTGCTGTCAGAGTGCTCGATTGTGCAGGATCAGGATTCTCATCTTCGGTTGTTGCGGGAATCAACTGGGTCATAGCAAGCCATCCAGGAGGCCCTGGAATTATCAATATGAGTCTCGGAGGAGGCGCCAACTCTGCCATTGACGAAGCAGTTGCTGCAGCAACTCAGGCAGGATTAGTTGTTGTAGTCGCAGCTGGAAATTCCGGAGCAGATGCATGCCAGTTCTCTCCTGCTCGTGCCCCGTCCGCAATCACCATCGGCGCAACAGATCAATCCGACAATCGTGCTTCGTACTCAAACTTTGGCGGCTGCGTCGACATGTATGCACCAGGTTCTGGAATCACCTCAGCATGGATATCTGGAGCAACCTCAACACGGACAATCTCCGGAACATCTATGGCAGCTCCTCACGTAGCTGGGCTTGCAGCTCGCATCACACAATCACAACCTGGTATCTCAACTAGTGCTATTCGTGAGACCTTGACATTAAGCAATGTGGATGGCACCAACCTGACCATTGCAAATTTTGTTGAAGACGAAACTCCAGTGACTACAACCACTGCGCCCACCTCAACCACAGTTCCTGAGGAAATCTCCCCCACGACAACTATTGCTCCGTCTACAACTACAACTGCACCACGCAATAGCAAGTCACCTACCAATACCAAGGCACCAGGACAAAACAAGAAAGTTGTAACACCTAAAGAATTCAAATTGAGTTATCAAGGGATGAATGAATCTCTTACCCTTGTTGCTACTTGGGTCGATAATCGCACACCAGAGTCATACTGGGTTGAGTGCACGACAAGTGCACCCACTCCAAAATCGGTAGCGACAACGCGTTTTGTCATCGAAAAGAGCGCAACAACAATGACTAATGAAGGAGCCACACAAACAACATTGAATCTCTCGCCAACAAAATCCATGTTCTGTTGGGTGGTTGCTCACATTGGTCAAGATAACAGTGCACGCAGTAACGTCGCCCGAATCAATTCCGCACCCCGCACCACTATCCCAAGACAGCAGCCAAGCAATCCGCAAAACCCAAGTCCTCCAAATACTGGAAAACCCCCAGCTGGCGGCAAAGATAAAACGAGATAACAATAACTTGTCATACATTACCTGAATTATGTATCATGTAATGTATGACAACTGCCCAGTTTGAGGAAATCCCCGAGTGGACGTTTCTCTCTAATCACGCGCATGTATTGATCTGCATCGCCCAACAACCAGATATTCGCCTCAGTGAAGTTGCAGACCTGGTAGGTATTCGGGAACGCAGCGTTCATCGAATAGTTCATGAGTTATCAGAATCTGGCTATCTCAGCGTGTCAAAAGTTGGGCGAAACAACGTCTATGAAGTACACCTAGATCTTCCGCTGCGTCATCCTCTTGAGGCAACGCACAGCATTCGAGCAATCGTGGCTCCCCTACTAAAAAAGGCCCGTTCATGATTGCTTCCGCCCTCGCCGACAATTTATTGACAGCGCCAGTTGTGGCTTTTGTTATTGCCTTGGTTGCCACACTATTGAAATTCGACCTTCGCCTTCCTGAGGCGATGTATCCCATTTTGTCTACTTTTCTTTTGTTAGCAATTGGTCTTAAAGGTGGTCGTTCCCTGGCTGAATCATCTCTTGCAGACTTGTGGAAACCACTACTTGGTGCACTGGTGCTGGGTGTCATTACTCCACTTATTGCATTCTTTCTCTTCCGTGCACTAGGCAAGATAGACATCACCAACTCGGCTGCACTTGCTGCCCACTATGGATCTGTGTCTGCGGTGACTTTCACTGTGGTCATCACATCGCTCGACACTCAAGAAATTTCGTACGAAGGTTTTGTGGCGGGGCTCCTTGCCATTTTGGAAATTGTTGGCATCATTGTCGCTTTATTCCTCGCACGAAAAGAGAATTCTTCAGCTCATTGGAAAGAAGGACTCTCCGAGGTCATTCGCGGCCGTAGCATTGCATTTCTTGTAGCAGGAATGCTCATCGGGTTGATTGTGGGAGATGAACGTCTCCGACCCACAGACGGCGTCTTTGTACAACTCTTTGCAGGCGCACTTGCGCTCTTCCTGATTGAGATGGGAGTACTTGCCGCCGAACGACTGCGAGATATTCGCAACGCAGGACTACAAGTTCTTCTCTTAGGCATTGCCATTCCACTCATCAACGGAAGTCTTGGCGCGGTGGTAGGAAGTGCCGTAGGGCTATCCACTGGCGGCATTGCAGTTCTGGCAACTCTTGCTGCAAGTGCGTCCTACATAGCCGCTCCAGCTGCTGTGCGCATCGCACTTCCCCAGGCAAGCCCAGGTCTTTATGTCACCGCATCATTAGGGGTGACATTTCCCTTCAACCTTGTTATTGGAATTCCGTTGTACATCGCAATTGCGCAGCGATTGAGCTAACTAGGCAACCGGATGCCACATGCCCCACATGTGTGGACCACCCGCTGCAACATCCCATTCGCTGCGCACTTCAAAACCAAGATGTCGGTAGTACGCCACGTTTTCAATTGTTTCAGTTTCTAAATACGCCGACACACCATCGCGTCGCGCCCAACTCAGGCCCTCGTTAATCAACTGCGACGCAAGTCCACGTCGTTGCCAATCTGGATGAGTTCCCACCATTTGGAGATACCAATGATGTTCTTGTGGAGTGTGCGTATCAATTGCACTGCGTAACGCGATGAATTTTTGCATCAACTCTTCCGAGGGCATCTCGGTGGACGTCGGTTCAATGTCTACCTCAGGGCGACCAGGCGGAATCCACATTGCATACGCCGCCACATCGGGGGTCACCAATGTGGCGCGATGAGCAACATTGCGACGAAGAAAATCCACCATCACTTTTCCATCGCGAAACTCATCATCATCGGGAAACAACCATCGAACTACGGGGTCTTCCCAGAACGATCGCGCAAACGTGATGCAAATTGCCGGAATATCCGTTTGGGTTGCTACTTGCCACTTCATGTCAGTTCTCTCCCTTTTCAGTTATCTCTCAGCAAGTATGGGGCACTGGCAGATGAGTATGAGATTCAGGCGCCCGGCACTTGACACTGTCTAGTTTTTCTGTTAGACAGTGTCAATATGAGCACCACATCTGATCCCATTGTGAATCCATATTTGAGTGGCAACTACGCCCCCGTCACCGAGGAAGTCACCGCCTTCGACCTCCCGGTCATTGGAGAAATACCCAAACAACTCAATGGTCGTTACCTTCGCAACGGGCCCAATCCGATCGATGAAGTAGACCCTTTGGCCCATCACTGGTTCTCGGGAGATGGCATGGTGCACGGACTACGTCTTCGCGACGGCAAAGCCGAGTGGTACCGCAATCGATATGTAGGTTCAACATCGGTCAGTGAGTCACGCGGCATTGCTGACATTGCTGGTCACAACTGGAATGGTTCGAAAAATGGGCCGAACACCAACGTGGGTGGTTTTGCTGGCACAACGTGGGCAATGGTGGAAGCTGGCGGATGTCCCGTGGAGTTGACATACGAACTTGAGACGGTCGGACGAAATGATTTTTTCGGAACTCTTCCTGGTGCATTTACTGCTCATCCAAAAGTTGATCCCACAACAGGTGAAATGCATGCGATGACATACGCCTGGGGTCAGTGGCTCGATCACATTCAATACGTACGCGTAGGTCGTGATGGCAAGGTAAATCGTACGGTTGATATTCCCCTACCTGGCATGTCCATGGTGCATGACATTTCCATTACGGATAAATACATCGTTGTCTACGATCAGCCAGTTCTTGTCAACCTTGATCGAGCCTTTGCAGGTTCTGCATTTCCATTTGAATGGAATAACGAGTACGGCAACCGCGTTGGACTAATGCCGCGCGAAGGGAACGCCAGTGACATCGTGTGGATTGATGTCCCTGTTGGATATGTCTTTCATCCTCTCAATGCCTATGACACACCAGATGGAAAAGTGGTGCTGGATGTGTGTTTCTACGAACGCATGATGCGCGACGATCTTCTTGGGCCATTCGGGGATAGCTTGCCCCGTCTTGTGCGATGGGAAGCAGATCCCATTGCCCGACGTGTCAATGTGACTGTCATTGATGAACACGTGAATGAATTTCCACGTCATCGCGGATCGCTCACGGGCAAGCCCTATCGCTATGGATATTGCGCCCAAGTTGATACAACTTCGATGTATTGGCCAACTGTGAAACACGACTTGCTCACTGGTCAACGCGAAGTGTTTGACCACGGAGCAGGACGCGCAGCTGGTGAACCCGTGTTTGTTGCTCGACCTGGATCAGTGGACGAAGACGACGGCTGGCTCGTTACCTTCGTTCATGATGGCAACAATGACTCAGCCGAGTTCGTTGTCATCGATGCGAAAGATTTTGCGCGCGGATACGTTGCCCGCGTTCCACTTCCGCAGCGAATCCCTTTCGGATTCCACGGCAACTGGGTACCTGATCGCGACTAATCAGCAATAGCGCGAGGACTCGTTACCAGTAGTCCTTCATTAGCTCAGTTGACCACGATGGCTGCGCAACATCTCCACGAGGGCCGAATTCGGCCATCCACGGTTTGATGTCCACAACTGGTGTTCCATCTATTGCATCAAGGCCAGCAACGTGAACTACCGAACCCTCAACGGATTTGATTCGACACACAGTAACGCCGAGTCGATTAGGCCTATCTTTTGCGCGCTGTGCGAAAATGCCTACTTCTGGCCAATCCTTATTCCC
>JAUMDU010000043.1:0-10340 GCA_032121425.1 Ilumatobacteraceae bacterium
TGAATGGGCCAGCATCTGGTGGTGGATTTGCCCTTGTTCTCGGGTCAGATATTCGACTCGCGGCATCCTCTGCTCGATTCAACGCAGCATTTATTCGCATTGGTTTATCCGCCTGCGACATCGGAACCAGTTGGCTCTTGCCGCGATTAGTGGGGGCTGCGCGCGCCCAAGAATTGATGCTGACAGGGCGCCTCTTTGACGCGGCCGAAGCTCTCACTATGGGGCTAGTGACGTCGGTCATCTCTGAATCTGAATTATTAGACGTGGCATATGCAAAGGCCGATGAAGTGATGCTGAACACACCCTTAGGTGTGGCGTTGACCAAAGAAGGTATGTGGTCGGCCTTGGAGATTCCTGGTTTACAGGCAGCCATTGACATGGAGAATCGCCAACAAATCATGGCGAGTTTTTCAGATGACGCTCGAGAGACCCGTCGAGCACGACTCGAAAAACGCCCCCCGAAGTACAGCGGATAAGCCACTTTTTATATTTCGTTCAAAATTGAGTTGAATTCTTCTGAAGGCGGTCGGGGTACTAGTTTGTGTGCGTGAGTGAACGCGAAATAATGACTTGGGACATATTCGGATCTGCGAGTCGAGAGCTTGCAACCAGCGTGGCGAAGTCGGGATACGAACCAGACATTATTTTGGCAATTGCACGTGGTGGCTTGTTAGCCGCCGGAGCATTGGGTTATGCACTTGCCGTGAAGAACCTCTACACAATGAATGTGGAGTTCTATACAGGTGTAGATGAACGCTTGCCTGTACCAATGATTTTGCCGCCCGTTCCTGATCTTGTGGAATTGCGTTTCGCACGAGTGCTCATCGTGGATGACGTGGCAGATACAGGCCACACATTGAAAATCGTGCAGGACTTTTTCAAAGGCAGAGTAAAAGAAGTTCGCTCTGCCGTTCTCTATGAAAAGTCTCATTCTGTAGTGCAGTGTGACTACGTCTGGAAACATACAGATCTTTGGATCAACTTCCCATGGAGTGACAAAGATCCTGTAGTGAAACGCGAAGGCATCGTTAAAGACGCTTAACGATTGGTGAGCGAACTTACAGTTCGCTTCAGTCACTTCACGTCATCAACAATTGTGAGTGCTGTGTTGCGCCCACTTGAGCCCCACACACCTGCGCCTGGGAAGGTTGCCGCTCCTGTGAGGTAGAGGCCTTTGATAGGTGTTCTATATCGCGTGAGCTCGGGTGTGGAGCCGAGAAATGCCGCCAATGGGCCTCCTGCAAAACTTGTGGCATGGCCTTTGGGGAGATGAAAATCTTTCTCGTAATGCATGGGTGTAACAGCACGCCATTCAATGATTGATTCCATAAAACCAGGTTGAGCCACTTGGGCCCATTGGCGAAGCCAACGTTCCGGTTCTTCGCGCGACTCCCAGCCATCGGTGAACGAATACGGAGTAAAGAGCGCTTCTAGGCTAAAGACGTGTTGCCCTGCGGGGGCCAAAGTTGAGTCTTGTACCGATGGGCTGTTTGCCATAAGTGCCATGCGTGGCATTATTTTTCCTTCATGCATGAGTTGTGCACCGCGGTGCAGCTCTGCCACAGAAGGACTGATGATGATTGTGGAACCCACTGGGGCGTAGTTGTTGAGATGAGGCACCGAGGAAGTCACTGCATCAATCTTGGATTCGTATCCCTCACCCGCGGTGGTTTGACTCCAACGACTTATCAAGGATTGTGCACGAGAGGGAGGATTCTTGATCCAAGTCACAAATGTTCGTCGTGGATCACATGCAGAGACAACTACACGTGCTGTCACTGATGCACCATCTTGAGTTTGTACAGCAGAGACACGTTGTCCTTCGCACACAATGCCGACCACTCGAGTACCAGTGCGCAGCATTCCGCCTGACGCCAAAAAGGATTGTAAGAGGGCATCGGGAAGTGCTCCACTGCCTCCCACGGGTCGACCTACTTTCTCTAAATGACGAAGCGCAAAAGATATGGCTCCAAGACCCGTGCCAGGTGTCTCTGGAGACAACCCCCACACAACTGGCCCTTCCACCATTGCTGGACCAATAATTGCCTCGTTATCAAAAAACTGACGCATCACATCAACTGCCGACATGCGTGACATTTTCAGCATGGTGGCTAGACCGCTACCCCCACGACGCGCGACAGACCCTAGAAGTGATGCCTTGGTGGGTCGATGTGTTGCTGCATCTGTGATGAGACGCGCAACTGGAAGCATTGTTTTGACGTACCTTCTGTATCCGGCAACTGAATCTGGATGGCTGTGTGCAAGAGAGTCAAGTGTTTGCTCTACGTCTTGCCATATTTCCCACGGCTTTTGACTCGACCAGTCCATGTTCACCTGAGGTGGTTCAACATCGATGTAGGAAAGACCATGGCTGGCGAGATTAAGTTCGTCTGCGATGGGGGTAGTGCGAAATGCAAGATGATCGCAATTGCAGATGTTTACCTTGGCTCCTGCGAACATTTCACTTGATGCTGTACCGCCAACACTGTTGCGAGCCTCGATGAGCAAGGTGGACAAACCTTCTCGCGCGAGGTAGGCCGCAGTCACAAGGCCGTTGTGACCAGCTCCAATCACAATTGCATCAAAATCGGTCTGGGAACGGCGGGTCACGTTCCTATTCTTTCACTCAGATAGGTTAGAAGTATGAACTCAACGCGCCATTTGGCTGATTTGCGTGCTCCAGAACTGTCGAGCGCATTGTCAAAAGACTCCATCATCGTTCTACCTCTGGGTGCCATTGAACAACATGGACCGCATTTACCCCTGAGTACCGATTTTGTTGTGGCTGATGCCGCTGCAAATGCCGCAGTACAAGCGGTAGGAGCCGAGGTTGATGCTTGGTTGTTGCCCACGTTGCCCTATACGAAGTCCAATGAACATGCATGGTCGAGTGGAACGATGTGGTTGTCGGCCACAACTTTGATGGGTGTCCTTGATGACATAGGTCGCAGTATTGCATCCACATCGGCGCGACGTGTTCTGTTTATCAATGGACACGGCGGCAATAGTGCCCTTGTTCAAGTGATGAATCGAGAACTGAGACTCAAGTACGGTCTTCAAACTTTTCTTGCGCATCCTCATATGCCTGCAGATCAGGGCGGTTCATCGGCGGCATCAGAACTTGGCATGGGTATTCATGGGGGAATGGATGAGACATCGGTGATGCTGCATCTCAAGCCAGAACTTGTTGATATGTCCCTTGCGGTACGTCGTGTGCCTGAAGGACTAGCCAGTAATGAGCATGTACGTTTTGGTGGCAAGGTTGCTTTTGGTTGGCTCTCCAATGATTTTTTTCCAGATGGGCATATTGGAGATCCCACGGGGGCAACTGCAGATATCGGCCAAAAAATGTTCAACTCTGCAGTAGAAGGTCTTTGCGGCGCTCTGCAGGAAATCAGTCGTTTCGACTTTGGCCGTTAGTTGTTGGTCAATAAGGTTTCGTAGGTTTTGGTGGACAACACTTTTCCGTCTTTGAACACAATGCGACCAGATGGAGCCATGGAGATCGCTTGGCGAACATTTAATGCAGGTGTTGCTACAAGATCAGCACGATGACCAACTTCTAATAAACGTGGCTGCCTGAAGATGACGGATGCCGCCGACGATGTCACCATGGATAATGATTGCTGTGTGGATTGGTGCGCCGCCATCACAAGCAAAGAAGCCGTTTCAAGTGGATCGAGTCTTCCTACGGGGTTGAAGGGGTCCTGCACATTGTCGGCACCTGCGGCCACCTGCACTTGATGCTTTCTTAAAAGATCTATTGGGGCAATTGCGCGAGATTTTCGAGCGTGTACGTCACGTGACTGTAGAAACAAATTGGTTTGCGGGAGAACCGTCACCGAAATTGCAGCTTCGGCAACTTTCGCTGCAATACGTTCAATGTCTTTGTCTTCTCGTACAGACAGCGCAACACAGTGGCTGGCGTTAAGAGCAATCGTGGGTTGCGTGCGAAGTGCAACATCGGCCAAGGTTTCAAGGTCGTACGAAGTTGGTCGAAGATTCTCATCCGCGTGAAGGTCAAGAGGGAGACTGTGGTCGTGTGCCAACTGCAAAAGAATGTCGATGGCCTGTGTGGGGTTGTCATCTAGGTGTGGGCAACCCCCAATGATCTGAGCGCCTGCTGCTATGGCATCGAGGGCCAAGGAGTGTCTTTGTGCACCCTGAGAACCAGTGAGAGGCCATTCCAAAAGCATGGCTACTTGTATGTCTATGAAGTGCGCACAACGACGTTGTGTCTCTAGTAGCGCTAGCAAAGGTGTGAGACCACCTTCGAGAGTGACGTCCGCATGGCTGCGAATGGCAGTGACTCCATTTTGGGAAAGTGCAATGGCGGCCTGTGTTGAACGTTCAACAATGTCGTCGAAGGTGATGGTTGAACGTATGGCGTCCAACCCGATAATTGCCCCCATTAGGTCGCCTTCGGGGTTGTCTACGCGGTCGGCAAGAAATGCTTTGTCCAAATGTGCGTGCGGCTCTATAAAGGCGGGCGTTAAGAGATAACCGGACAGATCTATGTACGAGGCTGCTGAATCAGGCGAAGCTGATTCAGCAGGGCGCACGTGTGTGATGAGTCCTGAATCGACATTCACACTGACATCAACTAACTCGCCCGTAGAAGAGTGGGCCGATCTAAGAAGAAGTTGAGTCACAAACTCATACGAGAGGTTGCAAGTTAGGCAATGGACGGCGATCCATTTTCTCGCCCAACTTTGGCATCACTTCTTCTGCAACGAGATGCATCTGTTCGTTCATCTCTTCGCGTGTCACGCCGGGGAAATCAAAAAAGATACAGAGATGTTTGAGATCTAGAAGATCTCGCCAATATCCAATGTTGTCGACAACATCGTCTACTGATCCAATTGCCATAATTTTCTGATTTACCGAATCTTCGACGGTGGGGCAGAAGTTGAATGGCACCTTGGAACCGTCAGCATTGCGATAACTAGAAAAGCGTCCGTAAGGGGAGAGGAAACGAGCGAACTCGTCGTGGCCTGGAGCACCTTTCTTCATAGCGGCTTCGCGTGTCTTGCCTACATGAATGTTGAGGACCAAACAGCGATCTTCGCCTGGTGCAACTGGCTCACCCATTTCTTCACGAATTGCGGCGAAACGATCCCACTTGTCTTTTTGACTATCGGCATTTTGTAGCCAATACACCGCTTTGTGTCCAGCACGAGGCACGTATTCGATTGTCTCTGGTGACGTCACAGGTTGGTACACGTCGATGTGGCGCTCTGGTCGCGGTATGAGTGTGAGGTCATCAACGTATTTGCCACGATCGGGAATCTCGTCGGGAGGAAAGACAAACTGCTTACCTCGGTAGCTGAAACGTTCATTAGTCCATGCAAGTTTGATGACCTCCATGGACTCTTCAAATGTTTGGCGATTGATGCGATCATGTTCAGCAGACATGGAGTTGTCACCTGACGCAACCACTGTTCCTAGGCTCCATGCTTCGCGTGGAACTGTTCCTCGCCCAACGCCAAATTCCATGCGACCACCGGTGATGATGTCTGCAAGAGCGAAGTCTTCTGCAAGACGCAATGGATGCCATTGAGGAATTACATTGAACATCTGACCTAAACGGAGATTCTGTGTTTGCATTGCGAGATGTTGTCCAAACAGGACCAAGTTTGGAAGAACTTCATATCCTTCAAACTGGAAGTGGTGTTCAGTGAGCCACATGGTGTCGTAGCCGAGCGCATCGGCGGTACGTGCCCACGCCACAAGATTGCGATAGCACTCAATCACGTCGTCATTGCCATATCGACGTTGCGTGGGATCGATGCTGGGGTCTCCTGCATCTGGCATGGGAACAGTGCAGAAAAAGTTGGTATCAACGCGCATATTGGAGACGCTACTTCACTTTTGTGGCTTGATGTCGGGTCGCTTGATGAACAAGATGTAAAGCAATTGTGCGAGGTTATTGGTCACCAATGTCCGCGCGCCGTAAAGACATCTCGCAAGGCCATGGTGTCATCGCTCATGATTCCGTCAACGCCTAGGTCGAGCAGTCGGGCTATCTCGGTGGGGTCATCAATTGTCCACACGTGGACAGCAATGCCCAGGCGATGTGCTGTGCGAACCAGTCTTTGGGTGGCCACTGGGATAGGTCCTTGATTCACTGGGATTTGGGCAGCCAGGGCAGGGCTGGAAAACGGCACAGGGAGACGCGTGGAGACTCTCGCAAGCAACAGAGCCACCTCTTTAGGGCCCATTGATGTGCAGATCTTTGCGCCAAATTCTTTACGAATTACACCGAGACGCTTGTCGCTAAAGCTGCCAATGCACACTTTGTCAAAACAGTCGGTTTTGTGAATCGTGTCAATGAGTGGCTGTAGGGCTTCGTGGGACTTACAGTCAATATTGAGGCGGGCATCGGGCCATGCGTCCATGATGTCCATCAATGTGGGGATGGGATCTGTGCCGTCGATACGCGCATCTTGTATCTGTGCCCATGTAGACGTGGCAATGGATTTTTTAATTCCGCAGGTGCGTTCAAGATCATTATCGTGAAAGGCCACCAAGACACCGTCAGCGGTGGCGTGTACATCAGTTTCTAGGTAGCGGTACCCCAGCGAGTAAGCGTGTTCAAAAGCACGCATGGAGTTTTCTGGAGCACTAGAGGTGCCTCCGCGGTGAGCAAAGGCAATCGGGCCTTGATGATCAAGGTAAGGATGTGGCGTCATTAAATGGAACGACCCGCCGCACTCCAGTACTCATCTTTCAAAATGCGCTTGTAGAGCTTGCCAGTGGGATGTCGTGGAAGTTCTGGTCGGAAGTCCACGCTTCTTGGACATTTCACATCTGCCAAGTTCTCACGACAATACGCAATAAGTTCTTTTTCTAATGATGCTGCTTCTTCTGGGCTCGCAGGCATAGTTACAGGCTGTACAACAGCTTTTACTTCTTCGCCAAAGTCTTCATTGGGAACACCAAAGACTGCCACATCGACCACTTTTGGATGATTGACCAAAATGTTCTCTGATTCCTGAGGGTAAATGTTCACGCCACCGGAGATGATCATGAATGCCTTGCGGTCTGTGAGATACAAGAAGCTGTCAGCATCGAGGTATCCCACATCGCCCAAAGTTGACCATCCACGACCTTTGGGATCACGTGATGACTTCGTCTTTTCGGGATCATTGTGATACTCGAAGAGAGCTTCACTTTCGAAAAAGATTGTGCCCGATTCTCCTTGAGGAACTTCATTTCCTTCCTCATCACAAACATGCACGACACCTTGAATGGCTACTCCCACGCTTCCGGGGTGGGCAAGCCACATGTCGCTGTTGCAGTACACAAAACCGTTGCCTTCTGTGCCCGCGTAGTACTCGTGAATAATTGGACCCCACCAGTTGATCATTGATCGCTTGGTTTCTACGGGACATGGTGCCGCAGCATGGATAGCCGCTACTAACGAAGAGACGTTGTATTTATTGCGCACTGATTCATCAAGTTTGAGCATGCGAATGAACATGGTGGGCACTACTTGGGTGTGTGTGGCTTTGTATTGTTCTGCAAACTTGAGGTAGCTCTCTGCATCAAAGTGCTCCATCACGACCGTGGTACCACCGATTCCGTGGACGGACATATTGAAGCGCAGAGGTGCTGCGTGATAGAGCGGCGCAGGTGAGAGATACACCATGTTTTCGTTGAACTGGAACAGTCCTACTGTGAGAAGTTGCGACAAACCAGTTGCGGTGCCAAGAGGCGTTCCAGGAAATGGACGCGACACACCCTTAGGCATGCCGGTTGTTCCGCTGGAATACAACATGTCCACTCCGTCAAGCATGTTTTCTAATGGTTGAGTGGACCCCGCTGCGACAGTGTCTTCATAGGAGTCGTAGCCGTCCACAGTGCCGCTGAGCATTAAACGGACAGAGACATTTGGGATGTCCCCAGCAATTTCCAATGCTTGATCGGCCTTGTACTTAGAGGTGATGAAACCTTTAGCGGCACAATCATTGATGATGTAGGTGAGTTCTGCTCGCGTCAGTCGACTTGAGCAAGCGGTGTAGACCAACCCGGCGTAATGGCAACCCCAAATCACTTCTAGATATCGCGGATGGTTTTCCATACACAAAGCAATGTGGTCGCCTGGTTCAAGCCCGGCATTTCGCAGGACATTGGACAACTGAACAGCTCGCTCATGCAATTGACCGTATGTAGTGACTTGGCCGGTTTCGGCTTGGATCACAGCGGGGAAGTCGGGTTTGGACTGGGCAAATACTCCTGGGTACATGGTCACAAACTACTGAATGACACAGGTCATAGTCGCCTTGGGCGAAAACTGTGCCTTGCGTGACGGCAGAAGGCTTCCCGCCGACCTATTATTTGGGCCTGAGGCTTGTACTCACCGGATACAAAGGGGAACCCGCGATGAGCGTTGTTGATACATCCACAATTGATGAAGTACGTATCGCCGAGATGGCTCAAGAGTTGTTGGCTGAATTTCCGCCCAACAAAGTCTCGGTCGTTGAATTTCTTGGAGCACAGTTCGACAAAGGTCTCGCTTGGGTGCATTTTCCCGTGGGCCACGGCGGTCTAGGTGTATCGGCAAAACTGCAAAAGACAGTGAATGAAGTTCTTTACGCAAAGGGTGCACCAAACCCGATGATGCGTAACCCCATTGGTCATGGCATGTGTGGTCCAACAGTTGTGGAGTGGGGAAGTGACGCACAAAAGTCTCGTTACTTGCGTCCATTGTTCACCGGTGAAGAAGTGTGGTGTCAATTGTTCTCTGAGCCAGGTTCTGGATCAGATTTCGCGGGTCTTTCTGCAAAGGGTGTGAAAGATGGCGACGAATGGATCTGTAACGGTCAGAAAGTGTGGACGACTCTTGCGCACCTCTCCCGTTGGGGTTTGTTGGTGGTGCGTACCGATGCCGATGCCGTCAAGCACGCAGGTCTCACTGCTTTTGTGGTGGACATGCAGGCACCGGGTGTAGAGATTCGTCCATTGCGTCAAATGACTGGCGAAGCCGAATTCAATGAGGTCTACTTCACCGATGTGCGTATTCCTGCAGCGGAAATGTTGGGAAATCCTGGCGATGGATGGCGCGTAAGTTTGACCACCTTGATGAACGAGCGAGTGTCTATTGGTGGAGCAATCCCGCAAAAAGGAACTGGTTCAATCGCTCATGCAGTCAAGACATGGAAGGCCATACCCGCAGAACTTCAAGATGATGCATCGCGTGATGAGTTGATGCAGTTGTGGATTCGTGCTGAGGTGCATCGCCTCACCAACATTCGTGCAAACTCAGCTCGTCGTATGGGTGCACCAGGGCCTGAAGGATCTATTGGAAAAATGGAGAGCGCCAACTTGAACAAGGCTGTCTATGAATTCACCATTGGTCTCATGGGTGCTGAAGGCATGTTGTACGGCTCATATGAAATGGTGCGACCAGAAACTGCGATGAGCTTCGACGGTATCCAGAAGGCATTCTTGCGTTCGCGTGCGAATTCGATTGAAGGCGGCACCACCGAGGTGATGAAGAACATCCTTGGTGAGCGAATTCTTGGAATGCCTGGCGACGTGCGCGTTGACCGTGATGTTGCGTGGAGCAAAGTTCCTCGCAACTAATTACGCGGCTTTAGCCCACGTGCGTCATCAAGATTCCTGCGTATGCCGCACTAAGGGACGTCAATAATCCCACTGCTCCTCCTATGGCTTTAGATGCCTTTGAGGTGCCTGCTGAATGCACAATGCTGGCCACAATGGCAAGGCCTACCAACAACATCTTTATCCCAAAAGTGGAGAGATAGGCACTGTTTTGGTCCGAGACATTGATGCTTCCTAATCCCCACATTCCAGTGAAGATCACCACCACCATCGCGGGCCATGCAATACGCGCAAAAGACTGGGCAACCACTGACATTGACTGTGGTGCACTTTGACGAAGCGCAGGCACAATTCCCGCAAGAACAATTTGACCTCCGACCCATATGGCTACAGCCAAAACATGAAGCAAGATGCGAATGGAATCGAGTGTGGGAGAAATCATGACTCAGAGAGTGCCTCAAGAACGGTGCTCGCTGCAAGTAGGCGATCATCCATTCCAGGAGTGGACATCACTGACCCACCTGACATTGCCGTAATTGCACTGTCGATGGCTGCCTGAAGATCACGAATGTTTCGCGGCGGTGGAAAGTATTCGTCTTCATCGGTGACAAAAATTTCCTCAACTCCTTGTGTGGGCGATAGTCGCGAGAGCACTTCCTCGACAAGTTCTTCAGGAGCAGATGCTCCGGCCGTGACGCCAATTGTTCCATGAAGCGTGTTGGGAAGTTCTTGAGCCGAATTGATTCTGAAAACTTGATCACATCCTGCTTCTT
>JAUMDU010000044.1:0-2772 GCA_032121425.1 Ilumatobacteraceae bacterium
CAACCTGTCATTGCATATGTTTTTGCAACACCATTCACAATCAGACACTGCTCGGCAAGTTCTGGCACCAATGTGGGCATAGAAGTGAACTTGTTGTCGCCGTAGGTGAGATGTTCATAAATCTCGTCGGTGATGACCCACACTTTGTTGCGCACAGCCCACTCGCCAATTGCGCGCACTTCAGCTTCTGGGTACACCGAACCACTGGGGTTATCTGGCGATACAAACAACAATGCTTTTGTGCGTGGCGTGAGTGCTGCGTCTAGTTGTTCGATGGTGACACGAAAACCGTTCGATTCATCGGTGTCAATAACTTTTGCCACGCCACCAGCAAGCGAGACTGCTTCGGGGTATGTCGTCCAATAAGGAGCGGGGCAAATCACTTCATCGCCTGGGTCGCACAGTGCAGCAAAAGCGGTGTACACCGCGTGCTTGCCACCATTGGTCACCAATACCTGATCGGCGGTGCAACTAAAGCCGCTATCGCGCAGAGTCTTGGCCGCAATGGCTTCGCGAAGCTCGGGCAAACCGGCAGCTGGCGTGTAGCGGTGGTACTTCACATCAGCACAGGCCTTGATGGCTGCTTCCACAATGTGGGCTGGGGTGGGAAAATCAGGCTCGCCGGCACCGAATCCAATGACATTATGTCCCTGGGCTTTCATGGCTTTGGCCTTAGCGTCTACTGCCAACGTGGCAGATTCGGCAATGGCGCCCAAACGGGCAGAGATACGTCGCAATTCTGTTGGACCAGGCATAAGTGAAAGGATGACATGGTGAGCGATAAGAACCAACTTGATTTTAAGATTCCTACCCACCTTCTCCCCGTAGACGGCCGATTTGGCTGTGGACCCTCCAAGGTGCGCCCCGAACAAGTGGCCGCAGTCACCTCTCGGCTCACATCCGTGATGGGCACCTCACATCGTCAGGCTCCAGTGAAGAACATCGTGGGCTCGGTGCGCAGTGGTCTGATGTCGCTGTACAACCTGCCAGAAGGTTGGGAAATCGTGTTGGGCAATGGTGGCTCGACAGTGTTCTGGGATGTTGCAACGTTTGGTCTCATTCGCGAACGTAGCCATCACCTTGTGTTTGGCGAATTCTCTTCCAAGTTCGCCGAAGCATCAGCTGCAGCTCCTCACCTCGCTGACCCAGTTGTGCTTTCAAGCGACACAGGCACACACCCCACTCCTGTTGCAGATGCAACGTGCGACATTTATGCATATCCGCACAATGAAACATCAACGGGTGTGGCACTGACTCCCGTGCGACCCGGTGGTGATGGACTTGTTGTGGTGGATGCAACATCTGCTGCTGGTGGTCTTATGTGGGACCCCGCCAATGTAGATGTGTATTACTTCGCACCACAGAAATGTTTCGCAGGCGATGGTGGTTTGTGGATTGCTGCATGTTCACCACGCGCCATTGAACGCATTCGCGACATCAAAGCAACCAAGCGCTGGCAGCCAGCATCGTTAGATTTTTCTATTGCGCTAGATAACTCGGTTGCCAATCAGACATACAACACACCCGCGCTTGCCACATTGATCATGTTGGATGAACAAGTGCAGTGGATGAATTCCAACGGCGGATTGCAGTGGGCTGCGAATCGATCGGCTGAGTCTGCACGCACGTTGTATTCATGGGCCGAGTCCCGCGCATTTGCGACGCCTTTTGTGGCAAACCCCGCACAGCGCTCCAATGTGGTGGGCACTATTGATATTGACGGCGTAGATGCCAACCAGATCAGTGCAATTCTGCGCGCCAATGGCGTGGTGGATACCGATAGCTACCGCAAACTTGGTCGCAATCAATTACGTATTGGCATGTTCCCTGCCATCGACCCATCTGATGTTGCTGCCTTAACAGGCTGTATCGACGTGGTGGTTGAACACCTCAGTTCGTAGAGTGGTCAGCGATGTCGCTGTCTGTTGATGAAGTTCTCGAGCGTTACTGGGACGAGATTGAACCTCTACGTAACCCGGTAATGCTGGTGGCCTTGCGTGGCCTGTTCGACATTGGTGGCGTCGCAACATCTGCATTGGATTGGATGTTGAAAGAACGCGACTTCACTGTTGTGGCAGATATCGATCCTGATTCTTTTTTTGATTTCACTCAAGAACGCCCAGAATCATTTCTTGACGAAGACGGTGAGCGTCATATTCGCTGGCCAGAAAATGAATTTGTTGTGATCCGCTACCCCGAAGGTGCGCGCGACATGGTGGTACTCAACGGCGTAGAGCCTCACGTTGCATGGGGAACATTTACAAAATCCATCGTGGATGTTGCCCAAGGTTTGGGCTGCACATTGGTGATTAGCTTGGGCGCAGCCGCCGAACAAGTGCCGCACACGCGCGTGCCGCTTGTGGTGGGAAGCACCACTAACGATGATCTTGCCTCTCGCTTAGGGCTGAGTCGTCCGCAATATCAAGGGCCCACCGGTGTTGCAGGCGTGTTGTTAGATGAACTTGATCGTTCAGGTCTCACCAGTGTGAGTTTGCGCGTTGGGGTGCCGCACTACTTAATGCATGCACAACACCCGAAGAGTGCTGCTGCATTGTTGCAACATCTTCAACACGTGCTGGGTATTCCCACTGATCACCTAAATCTTCAGTCGGAGATTTCGCGTTGGCAAGAATTGCACGACGCAGCAATCGATTCCGATATGCAAGCTTCGGCTTATGTGGAGATGCTGGAGCGCCGCCACGATCAGATCGTGGAGCGCACAATGCCCAGTGGCGATGACTTGGCAGCCGAACTTGAAGAGTTCTTGCGCGG
>JAUMDU010000045.1:0-528 GCA_032121425.1 Ilumatobacteraceae bacterium
TTGTTTACGTCTGCGGTCTGCCACACAGAGATGTTATGCGCTGCGTGGTTTGTCGTACTTGTACCCAAGGCCACGAATCGTCACTATTCGTGTGGGTTGTGCGGAATCTTCTTCAATTTTTGACCGGAGACGCTTGATATGGACATCCAAGGTTTTTGTGTCTCCGACATAATCGGTACCCCACACACGATCAATCAAAGTTTCACGGGGCAACACTCGGCCTGCATTTGTCATCAAGATGTGCAGCAATTCAAATTCTTTCAGAGGCAATTTCGCTGATTCGCCACGGATGATCACTTCATACACATCGGGATCAATCGAGATATCTCCGACGGTGAGAGATGATCCTTCAATTTCTCCACCTCGACTACTTGGCACACGACGCATCACAGCACGCATACGTGCAGTGAGTTCGCGAAGACGATACGGCTTAGTGACATAGTCATCTGCACCCACTTCAAGACCAACAACGGTGTCAATCTCGGCACCTTTGGCCGTCACCATGATGATCGGGGTGAGTGTTTTTTT
>JAUMDU010000045.1:538-1029 GCA_032121425.1 Ilumatobacteraceae bacterium
CTACACACATCAATCCCCGACATTTTGGGCAGCATTACATCCAAGAGAATCAGATCAGGATTCACCCGATCAAACATTTCGAGTGCCTGCATGCCATCGCGAGCTACCTCTACGTTGAAGCCCTCGCGCTTGAGACCAATTTGAAGAGCTTCAATAAATGACTCTTCATCTTCGACCACCAAGACAGTGGGGTTACTTGTCATTATCTTCTCGTTCACCATTGGTATTCATCGTGGCGTGTTTACCCTGCACTTGACGAGGCAAAACAAGGCAAAACGTGGAACCTTCACCTTCTCGTGACCTCACGTTCACTTCCCCGCCATGATTGGTGGCCACATGGCGCACAATCGAGAGTCCAAGGCCGGTGCCGCCGGTTCCCCGACTTCGTGCACGATCCACGCGATAGAAGCGTTCGAAGATGCGATCAAGGCTTGCCATGGGGATACCGATGCCTTTATCTTCCACGCTGAGCTCTACTGAATCATCAGTTG
>JAUMDU010000045.1:1091-5543 GCA_032121425.1 Ilumatobacteraceae bacterium
TAAGTACTTTTTCAGATGTGCCCACCAGATGCAGTGCCACACCTTTGTGAGTGGCTACCGGAGTTGTGCGTTCAATCACTTCAGCGACCACATCGTTGAGGTCTACATCGACCACAACCATTTGTTCGCCCATCTCAATGCGCGAGAGCTCCAATAGATCATCAATGGTTACAGCCATTCGCTGTGTCTCTAGCACCATGCGTTGTACAAGTCGAAGAATAAGTTCATCTTCGGTTTCGCCTTCAATGGTTTCTGCCAAAACCGACAACGCACCCACGGGTGTTTTTAACTCATGACTGACGTTTGCCACGAAATCTGTGCGCACCTGGTCAAGACGCCATTGTTGTGTGATGTCGTTAACGGTTGCCATGGCCCCGCCGCCTTCGAGTGGCTGTGCCGCAACTACAAGAACGCGTGGTGGCGGACCGGCTAATTGAATTTGTTCTGTGATTGCATGACCTCGACTCGCAGTCACCATTAAACGTTCCACTACGGCATCAACCAATACGTCTGCATGGCGAGCACCAGTAATGTCTTCAGCTGCTTTATTGCGGTAAACCTCGCGACTGAGATCGTCGACCACAACTATTCCAAGAGCGAGCGCGTCAAGCACTAATTGTGATTCATTGCGAACCTGTTCCACAGATTCCAAAACGTCTGCATCCAAAGTCACAACAGATGTTGCAGTTCCTTGTCGACGATGAGTAAGAAAAAGATACCCACAACCCATCCATCCGCTGATGGCAACTACTGTCCACACCCACGACGACATTGTCATTTTCTCCAATTACCCTCGCCGAGACAAATTATTCTCAGCACCCAACATCATTTAGATGATGGGAAACTCACCAGTGTCGTCTTGGCCGGAGCGAAAACGAGCAGCGCCTTTATGTTCAGGCAACCAACCAGTGACGAGATACTGCACACGCTCACCGATATTGACTGCATGGTCACCAATGCGCTCATAGAAGCGAGCAATCATGGCCATTTGGATAGCTACTTGAAGATCAATTTTTTCACCTTCATGAGATTCAAAGATTGTGCGTACAAACTCGCGTTGCAATCCATCTAGGAACGAGTCCATGTCATCAATTGCAGCAGCCATGGCCGCATCATTGAGCTCAAATGCTGTGAGAGCAGCTGAGAACAATTGTTGGGCTTGCTCACTCATACGTGTGATGAGACCACGCAAACGTGGGTCGAGTTCGTGGCCATAAATACGACGCGCGGCTTTACAGATATTTACCGTGAGATCTGCCGATCGCTCAATATCGCCGACCATCTTCACAATGGCAACCAATTGACGCAGATCGCTTGCTACCGGTGCCTGGAGAGCAAGGATTTGATAGCAACGCTCTTCTACTTCAAGCGACAAAGTGTCGATCGCATCATCTGCACGTATTAATTCGTTGGCACCATCTAGATCGCCATCCAACAAAATTGTGGTGGCACGCGGAATTGCCTCAATAACCGCTGCAGCAAGACGAATGAGGTTAATGCGCACCTCTTCGAGTTCGTGGTGAAATCCTTTACGTAGCTCATCCATGATGAACACCTTTCTTCTGCAGTTTCCATTGTGTCGCACACTCGATGCTGTTTGCCACACTTGAGCACATTTTTAGCCCCATTGTGACCCCTGAACCCTGTCGCTGCGAGTTTGAGAGTGCGAATTTTCCGTATGAATCAGATATTGAGCGTCATGGGAATCAATGAATTCGGCAGGGCCCACTCGAGCCCATGAGCCATCACGCTCCATTTCGAAGCTCACCACGTCATCAGACATCAAAATGTTAAAAACCTTGTCCATCCATGCGCGATGTTTGGGGTGTTCCACAGGCACCAGCACTTCAACACGTTTGTCTAGATTGCGCGGCATCATGTCGGCTGAACCAATGAGATATAACGGCTCACCATCATCGCCGCCGTGGGCGAAGCGATACATGCGTGAATGTTCTAGATAGCGACCCAAAATTGAACGAATTCGGAAATTGTTTCCGGACTCTCCACCTGGACGCAGGGCGCAAATACCGCGCACAATCAAATCAATCTTGACGCCTGCTTCGGCTGCTCGATACAGAAGTTCAATGATCTCCTTATCGGCAAGAGCGTTCATCTTCATCAAGATGTGCCCTTCGGGGCCGTGCGAAATTTCGTTTTCGATGAGTTCTGCAAACCGTGGACGCAAAAACTTTGGTGCAACGATTAAGCAGGAATATTCCGGTTCATTACTAAAACCGGTCAAGGCATTAAATAACCGAGACACATCGTCACAAATTTCTTCATTGCAAGAAAAAAGGCCGATGTCTTCGTAGGTCTTGGCTGTTTTCGAGTTGTAGTTACCCGTGCCCACATGCACATAACGACGGAGCCCAGATTCTTCCTGGCGCACCACGAGAACGCACTTGCTGTGAGTTTTCAGACCTACAACTCCGTACACCACGTGCACACCTACACGCTCTAACTCTTTTGCCCAACCCACATTGGTTGCTTCATCAAAACGGGCAGTGAGCTCAATCAGGGCAACTACTTGTTTGCCCATTTCAGCTGCCTTAATAAGACTTCGTGCAATGGCTGAATCGGGAGATGTGCGATACAGAGTGATCTTGATTCCTTGAACTCGCGGGTCAGTTGCAGCCTGTTCGATGAACTCTTCTGTTGAAGAAGAAAAGGATTCATACGGATGGTGCACCAAGAGATCTCGCGTGCGCAACACACTAAAAATCGACTGATCATTTCCGTCGGCTGCGGCCAATCGGCCAGCAGTCACTGATTGCCACAGTGCATCTTTTAATGAAGGATTATCTACAGCGGCATGAATTTCCCACAGCGCAGACGTAGCCAACGGTGCTCGATGGCGCGAGACATCCATCTCATCAAGCTCTAATTCGTCCAGCAACATGGAAAGAACTGAAGGGTCAATGGAACCATCAACTTCGAGACGAACTGCTCGTCCAAATCGGCGTCGTCGTAGTTCCATCTCCACTGCTGCCAACAAATCATCGGCGTCTTCACTTTCTAAAGTGAGGTCTGCGTTACGTGTGACACGAAACGTGGTCACATGCACGATGGTCATACCTTCAAACAATTCCCCAATGTGTGCAGCAATCACATCTTCCACTGGAACAAACCGGCCCTCGGCCACTTGAAAGAAACGCTTTATAAGAGTGGGCACTTTCACACGGGCAAAGCGTTGTTCCATTGTGAGTGGATTGCGCACCACGACTCCCAAACTGATTGCCAAGTTCGACACATAAGGAAATGGATGTGCAGGATCTACTGCAAGAGGTGTCAACACCGGAAAGAGTTGGCGTTCAAAATACGTAGTCGCCTCGCGCTGTTCCGTAGAGGTGAGTTCATCCCAGCGCACAATCTCTACACCATGAATTCGTAGTTCGGGAATCAACACATCGAGCAACAGGTGCTCGTGTTCTTGAACTAAGGCATCGACATATTTTGCAATTTCTCGTAACTGACGTTGTGGGGACAAACCATCAGAACTTGCAGTGGCAAGACCAGCCGCTACTTGGCCCTTCAGAGCCGCCACACGCACTTGAAAAAACTCATCCAAGTTGGAAGAAAAAATCGCCAGAAACTTCATTCGTTCCAGCAGTGGTAGAGAAGTCTCCTTCGCCAGTGCAAGGACACGGCCGTTAAAGTCCAGCCAACTCAACTCACGGTTGCCGTACCAACGACTCATCGTGACGAATGGTAACGAGCAACAGTGCCCAACACCGTAGGTAGTACACCATGCTTAAGACACAGTTCACCTGGTTGTTTCCACGAAGTAACCCGTGGGGGCTCGAAACTGGCCCTACAGGGATCAGTACTCGTAGTTAGGGTCACCCATGTCCCATTCAAGCGAAATCAACTCACGCTCGGCATCGCGCACGATACGGGCCATGTTGCGGCGAAATTGTGGATCGTCACGTGGCAAAAGGACCAAACGTGCGAGTACTCGCGCGCGGAATTCTTCCAACAGGGTCTGGTCGCCATAGTCGCCATAGACCTCCCAATGAGGAGAAATAGCACCGAGATACACGATGCGTGCGTGGGCTTGAGGTGCTTGTTGAATCTGAGTGTCCGACATGATGCCTCCATTGGCCTGTGTATCCGTATTTGAGAACGGTGTAAGCCTATCGGCAGAGCCCAATGACACCTTTCACAGCTCAATAAACGTCATTTTTGCCCGATTTCATTGAAGAAATCAGCAAATGCCTGTGGAAAACATACATTCTTGCCAAACCTTTACATTCCCGACCCACAGAGTCGCCCCATTCGTGCTTGACTGGAATTGCGGGAACTTTCCCGCCATGACTCGGCGTCACATAGACACCGACCGAGAGTGGCTTCAACCGGAAGCCACGGCGAGGAGAGCCATGAAAGCAAAAATTCAAGTCACCAGTGAGCCAGTTACTCAGGTTCCCTTTGATGATTCACCCACTTCGTGGATGG
>JAUMDU010000046.1:0-8311 GCA_032121425.1 Ilumatobacteraceae bacterium
CCTTTCGTCATTTTCCTCATCGCTGCAACTGCGGAGTTAAACCGTGCTCCGTTTGACTTGGTGGAAGCAGAACAAGAACTTGTCGGTGGATTCAACACCGAATATTCATCAATTCGTTTCGCCTTGTTCTTCTTGGCTGAGTTCATGAACGTGATCACTATGTCTGCGCTGATTGTGACACTGTTCTTTGGTGGGCCTCAACCGATCGCCATAGGTGACACTGTGTTGGACATCCCGTTGATTCCTAATGCATTGGAAGGAACGGTGTGGCTGATGTTGAAAGTTGTCGCGTTCTTGTACTTCTATGTGTGGTTGCACGCAACTCTTCCTCGATTCCGCTATGACCAGTTGATGAACTTGGGCTGGAAGATTCTGATTCCAGCAGCATTGGGATGGTTTATTTTGTTGGCTGCTCAACGTGTGGGAAGCGATGCGGGCTGGGATCAAACAGTTGTGACGGTCTCCACCGCACTTGTTTTGATCATTGGCTATGTATTGCTGAACGCCGCACACAAGGTGAGCCGCAATAACCGCGAGAAAAACGGAGCGAGTTTCTAATGGGTTACTTAGGCGGATTTTTGGTCACCATTCGTCAGCATGGTGCAAAAAACAAAGTCACCACTGAGTATTCAGGTGGTCGTGTTTATCGTCGCAAGAACAAGACGCAAGGTGACGAGAAAATTGAAAAACCGGAGCGGCTTCACGGCCGTCACGTTTTGAACCGTTACGAAGACGGTATGGAAAAGTGCATTGGCTGTGAACTGTGTGCCGGTGTGTGCCCCGCAAAATGCATTTATGTTCGCGGTGCCGACAATGATCCCGACATGCCTACCTCTCCCGGCGAGCGGTTCGGTTACATCTATGAGATCAACTATCTACGTTGTATTCATTGCGATTTGTGTGTTGAGGCTTGCCCAACCGAAGCCATTACCGAATCAAAACTCTTTGAGTTCTCCTTCACGAATCGCAAAGATGCGATTTATACGAAGAACGAATTGTTGGTGGACGACGAAGGAAAACCACAACAGATGCCATGGGAAGATTGGCGCCCTGGCGAAGATGTGTTGACCTCTGGGTGGATGCGTGCAACAGCTCCATCGGGTGATGCCTCTTTTGAAGGTGTGGTGTCATGGAGTGGCGAACTTGGTCACGGCGTGCGTTCGCCCGAACCAGAACAGAATGTGCGTGATGCATCGCTGAACACCCCACATGAAGGTGGTCATTAATGGAACTTTTCGTTTTCATTGTTGCGTCCATCATGATTTTGGGTGGTGCAATAGGTGTCATTGTGCGCTCTAACCCGGTGCATGCAGCATTAAGTCTGGTTCTTACTCTTTTTGGCGTAGCTGTGATGTTTGTGTCGTTGCACGCTCATTTCTTGGCTGCAGTTCAGGTCATTGTGTATGCAGGCGCAATCGTTGTGTTGTTCTTGTTCGTGATTATGTTGTTGGGCGTCGATCGCACTGAAGACGTGACAATAGAACCAATTACCGCGCAGCGACCATTGGCATTAATTGTGGGCGTGGGAATTGCGGCCATGGTGTCGGCCGCTGTGGTGTCATCCACGGACATCTTGAACCGAAAAGGTGATGGCTTGGATCTCACAACAGTGGATAGCCCGGATGCAAACATTCGCCAAGTGGCCCGTTCGGTTTTTGGTGACTATGTATTTGCTTTTGAATTGACGTCGGTTCTGTTGCTTGTTGCAGTTGTAGGAACTGTTCTTATGGCTCGACGCATCTCTGTATCGGAGAGTGGCAAATGAGTGCAATGATTTCTGCAATTGAGCCCACAACAAGTTGGTACCTCATTCTTGCGGCGGTTCTTTTTGGAATCGGCACATTTGGAGTGCTTGTGCGTCGTAATCCACTTGTGATGTTCATGTGCATCGAGTTGATGCTCAACGCAGTCAATCTCAGTTTTGTTGCTTTGGCGCTTTCGCTAGATGACATCAATGGTCAAGCCGTGGTGCTGTTTGTGATGGTTGTAGCAGCAGCTGAAGTTGTTGTCGGTCTTGGAATCATCGTGGCCATCATGCGACGCCGTAATGGAATGACGGCTGATGACTTAACCGAGTTGAAAGGGTAAGGGCGCACATGTTGGATTTCATTTGGCTTGTACCTGCGTTACCGCTGGCTGGTTTCTTGCTAGTTCTTCTCTTTGGTCGTCGACTTGGTGAACCAGGTGCGGGGGTCATCGCAACGTTGATGACAGCTGCATCTTTTGTGGTTGTTGGCTTGATGTATCTCGACATGGTCTCGATGCCTGAAGAGGACCGCCGCCGTGTGGTGACTTTGTATTCGTGGATTCCCGTGGGAGATCTCCAGATTGACCTTGCATTCTTGGCCGATCCGCTCAGCATCACAATGGCCTTGTTCATCACAGGAATTGGTTCGTTGATTCATCTGTATGCAATTGGCTACATGCACGGCGATCCCAAGTTCCCCAAGTTCTTTATGTACTTGAACTTGTTTGTGTTCTCCATGCTGGTACTTGTGCTGGGCGAGAATCTCCTCGTCACTTTCTTGGGTTGGGAAGGCGTGGGAGTGTGTTCGTACTTCCTTATCTCTTTTTGGCACACTCGCGATTCGGCAGCTACGGCAGGTAAGAAAGCTTTCGTCACTAACCGCGTAGGTGACTGGGGAATGATGGTGGCGATGTTTCTGGGCTTTGCAGCTGTGGGAACAATCTCCTATGACGGACTGAATCATGCTGCAGAGTCAGGCGCGATGGGCGCAGTTGCAGCTACTGGCATTGCGATGATGTTGTTTGTGGGAGCAGCTGGAAAGAGCGCCCAACTTCCTCTTTATATTTGGTTGCCCGATGCGATGGAAGGCCCGACTCCAGTGTCGGCATTGATTCACGCGGCAACCATGGTGACGTCTGGTGTGTTTTTGCTCACCCGTACGGCACCTGTCTTGGCAGCCTCATATCCGTGGGCAGGCGATGTCATTGCCACAGTCGGTGCTCTTACTGCACTGTTTGCTGCCACCATTGCTGTTGCACAAACTGACATCAAAAAAGTTCTGGCGTATTCAACGGTGTCTCAGTTGGGTTTCATGTTCCTAGCAATCGGATCAGGTGCCTACGTTGCTGCCATTTTCCATATGGTGACACACGCATTCTTTAAGGCTTTGTTGTTCCTAGGATCTGGCTCTGTTATTCATGGCATGCACCATGAACAAGACATGCGCAAAATGGGTGCACTACGCAAACTCATGCCAGTGACCGGATTTACTTTCATTATTGGTTGGCTCGCGATTGCCGGTGTTCCACCATTTGCAGGCTTTTGGTCAAAAGATGAAATCTTGCTCTACACATTTGCAAATAACCGACTGCTCTATGTGATTGGTGTCGTCACTGCGTTACTAACCGCGTACTACATGACACGCCAAGTAATCATGGTTTTCTTTGGCCAAGCTCGCTGGAACGATCACGCAGAAGAAAATGGCGCCCATGGTGATCACGCACCGCATGAAAGCCCATGGACAATGTTGTTGCCTTTGGTCGTTTTGTCGGGGTTGTCCATTGTGGGTGGGGCAATTCAGTTGCCCTTCTCCAAGAGCACGCATTTCCTTGAACATTGGCTAGCGCCCGTGGTGCATGACGCCGAGGTGAGCATCAAAGGAACTTGGGCATACGACAACAAATGGTTACTTCTTGGGCTTGCAATTGTGATTGCCACAACGGGAATCCTGGCTGCAGTTGCTGTGTATTCAAAAGGAAAACTTGCACCAGTTGAACCTCAGTTGCTCGCAGATGGTTGGAGATATGACTCTGCAATTAGCGCGCTTGTGGGCGGACCAGGTCGTCGCGCCTTTGACGGTGTTGCCGCATTTGATGCACGCATCGTTGATGGTGCGGTGAATGGGGTTGCAAAAGAAGTTAAAGCAACAAGTTCGTTCTTTAGTCGACTGCAAAATGGACTTATCCGTTCTTATGCAGCAATTATTGGTATCGGCGCAGTTCTTGTGCTTGCGTGGTTCTTAATGAGGGGATTGCTGTGATGAATATCTCTTCACTTTTTGCAGCAGGCACAACATCTGATGTGGGTTCATTTCCCATTTTGTCTGCACTAATTCTTCTCCCATTGTTGGGGTCGATTCTTGTCATGGTGATGAGTAATCGTCGCCCTGAATACGCCAAGTTGGTGGCCATCCTTTTCAGCGTGGGTGTGGGAGCAATGTCTATATGGATGTTGGCTAAATTCGACACACACGACGGTGGGTTCCAATTTGTTTCACAGCACGAGTGGATTGCTAGTTGGGGAATTTCATGGAACTTAGGTGTCGATGGCATTTCGCTGTTCCTTGTGGTGTTGACCGGAATTTTGTTCCCTCTCGTTATTGCCGGCATTGACCCTCATCATGACGAGAAGCGATACTTCGCATGGTTACTTCTTCTTGAAGCAGGCGTGATGGGAAGTTTCCTGAGTCTCGATTTGTTCTTGTTCTTCATCTTCTTTGAGATTGTCCTTGTGCCGATGTATTTCCTCATTGGTGGCTGGGGTTATGACAGTCGCGTCTATGCAGCAACGAAGTTCTTCCTCTACACAATGCTTGGCTCTGCCTTCATGTTGGTAGGCATCATTGCTACCGCAGTGCTCGCACGAAGTGATATTGGTTATCTCACTTTTGATTTAGTGGTGATTGCTGAACAAGCAGACTTTGCGACCAACACAGCTCGTTGGTTGTTTGTGTCATTTGCAATTGCATTTGCGGTGAAGGTACCTATCTTCCCGTTACACACATGGTTGCCAGATGCGCACACACAAGCACCTACTGGCGGCTCGGTGATTTTGGCAGGCGTGTTGTTAAAGATGGGCACCTATGGCTTGTTGCGCTTTGGCCTGTATTTATTCCCCGAGGCTTCCGTGTGGGCAAAGCCTGTCTTCTTTACGTTGGCAACCATCGGCATTATCTATGGTGCAATTGCAGCAACAATGCAAAAGGATCTCAAACGCCTAGTCGCTTATTCATCGGTAGCCCACTTAGGTTTCATCGTTCTTGGAACCTTTGCCATCACTTCGCAAGCACTGACAGGCAGTGTCGTGCAGATGGTGAACCACGGTGTGTCCACTGGTGCTTTGTTTTTGTTGGTGGGAATGATCTATGAGCGTCGCCACACGCGACAAATCGCAGAACTCAAAGGCTTGCAATCTGTTGCCCCTATTTTTGCTGGCGCCTTCATGATTGTGATGTTGTCGTCTATTGGGGTGCCTGGTCTTAATGGTTTCGTGGGTGAGTTCCTTATTTTGATGGGCTCATTTGAGACTGCACGTTGGTGGACAATCATTGCTGCAACCGGAGTGATTCTTGCTGCGTTGTATTTGTTGTGGGCTTACCAGCGTGTGTTCCATGGCGAGCCCGACGAAGAGAATTCAAAGTTCGCAGAACTGAATTTGCGTGAAGGTGTTCTCATTGGTGTCTTCATCGTGATTATTGGATTTACAGGTTTGTATCCAAAACCAATGCTTGATCGCGTTGAGCCTTCTGTGAACAAATTGATTGAACATGTTGAATCGAAGTCTGATTACGTTGCACCGGAACCTAAATCTTCTGAACACAAATCTTCTGAATACAGTCCTGCCGAAGGAGACGAGTAATGAATCCCACTCAACTCGTAACCCCTGAAATTGCCTGGGGCGATCTCGTCACTCTGCTTACCTTGCTCGGTGGCACGTGTCTGTTGTTGCTTTTGGGATCACTTGTTCCAAAATGGCCGCGATATGGAACTCCTGCTCTCACAATTGTGACTGCAATAGTTGCGTTTGTTGCAACGGCAACGCAGTGGAACGAGTTGTCCTCACGCGGTGGTTTCACCATTGTGGGCGAGGCAATCACGGTCGACCGCTTCTCGGTTTTTGGCACGATGGTTATTTTGCTGTCTGTAGTTCTGGCGTCTTTATTGATGTCGGTGCATTCTGATCCGATTAATGGTGATCCTTTGGAGCGTTATGCGCTTTTGTTGACCTCTGCCATTGGCGCAATTGTGATGGTGTCAGCAAATGAACTCATCGTTTTGTTCCTTGCATTAGAGATATTGAGTCTGTCGTTGTATCTCATGGCAGCAAGTGATCGCCGCCGTGTACAAAGCCAAGAAGCAGGTTTGAAGTATTTCGTACTCGGTGGATTTGCATCGGCATTTCTCTTGTATGGCATTGCCATGATCTACGGATCAACAGGCACAACCAACATCAGCGGAATTGGTGAAGTGCTCGGAGCAGAAGCTGTGCGAGGCAACAATGATGCGTTGTTGTTGATGGGTATTGGTTTATTGATAGTGGGCTTTGGATTCAAAGTATCTGCAGCGCCTTTTCAAGTGTGGACTCCCGATGTGTATGAAGGCGCACCCACATCGGTGACTTCCTACATGGCCTCTGCCGGCAAAGTTGCAGCATTTGCTGCATTGCTGCGCGTGTTCTTGGTGTCACTAGAGACGCGAGTGGATGATTGGCGTCCAGTGGTGTCGGTCTTGGCAATTGCAACCATCTTTGTGGGATCCACCATGGCTGTGGTGCAAAGCAATGTCAAACGCATGTTGGCCTACTCATCTATTAGCCATGCTGGTTTTATTCTCGTGGGAGTAGAGGCTGCTTCACATAGCGATGGCGATGGCTTGCAATCGTCCATGGCGTACCTTGCGATTTACACAGTTTTAGTTATGGGATCTTTTGCAATTGTGCAAACAATTGCTGGTTCTCAAGATTCAGCAACCTCTCTTGATGCTTTCAAGGGTCTGGCAAAAAGACGTCCTTCATTGGCACTGGCTTTCAGCATTATTTTGTTTGCACAAGCTGGTGTTCCCTTTACATCTGGTTTCGTTGCAAAATTTGGAGTCATCAAGTCAGCTGTCGAAGTTGAGTCATATGTGATTGCAGTTGCTGCAATGGTCGGGGCCGTGATCGGTGCGTTCTTGTATCTGCGAATTACCGTGAGCATGTGGCTCGAAGAGCCGGCCAATGACGACACAGTGAATGTGTCTTGGCCTGTGGGTATTGTGATTGTGGGAAGCGTTCTTGCAACACTTGTTGTGGGGTTCTTCCCAAGTCTCTTGCTCGACGCCGCGCGACTTGTCCGCTTTGCGCCCCTTTAGGTTTCGTATCACTACTGTCACGATCGTCATCACTCGTTGATGACAGAGATAATGCATATATAGTCATCAATGTGTTGGTGGGGATTCAACGATTGACTGCGATGGCCATTGTCTTGGTTTTGGCTGGCACAGTGGGATTGAGTGCGGCGCCAGCCGGTGCAACAACAGTGCCGAGGGCTATTCCCGTCTATTCACCTGACTCTTCGCGCTCTCGGTACATCGTGGTCGCGCATGACGGTGCCTCCTACGAATCGCTGCGCACTGATCTCATCGACGCAGACGCTCTAGTGTTGGAAGAGTATCGCGACGTGATCGATGGGGCATCGGTTCTTCTCACGCTTGAACAAGTAGAAGCACTCGAGTCCGATGCCAGGGTGTTGGCCGTTGATGCCGATGAGTTTTTTGAGACTTCAGCCACCAACATACTTAACACCAATAATGATTTTTTTGCATCTGCGCGTGTTCTCTCTGGCGCAAGCGGCATCATCACCGATTCAAATTCGAGTGCTACTCGAGAGACAAACGAACCCTTCACATTTGGTTCGACGGCGTTCACGAAGTGGTATTCATATACACCTGCATCTTCTGGCACGGTTGCGATAAATACGATTGGCAGTGTTTTTGACACCGTGTTGGGTGTGTTCACTGGTTCGGCAGTGTCGTCATTGTCGCTGGTGAAACAAGATGACGACTCAGGTGGAAGTCGTACCAGTTCGTTATCCGTATCGGTATCAAGTGGAATCACTTATTTTATTCAGGTGGGTTCCTACTTCTCTTTCAGCAGTGGTGCAATCACTCTTTCCTGGTCGTGGACGACCAGTAACTGTGCCAATAATCCGTCTAACGACAACTTGGCGTGTGCATTGGAATTGGATAGTTATTCGTCTTCGGTGACAGGCTCAAATCAGTTTGCAACGCTCGAATATCTTGAACCCTACACATCGAGTGAGTGTCGATCAGTGTGGTATCGGTTCACCCCCACCGTTGCAGGAAATATGACCTTAAGTACCGCAGGTAGTTCGTTCGATACCATCATTACTCTGTTTCGTGCTTCGTCATCTTCGCCAGCGATGGGAGCGTTGTCGTTAGTCGCATCGAATGATGATGATGGCGGTTTAACGACCAGTTTTATTGATAGTGAGCCGATAGAGGTGGGGTACACCTATTTTGTCCGCATCACTGGTTGGTCGTATTCGTTCTGTAACTGGGGCAACTT
>JAUMDU010000047.1:0-35878 GCA_032121425.1 Ilumatobacteraceae bacterium
GAAGCGTCACTGATCAAAGTGGAAAAAGATTTGCCATTGGATGCGGTTGCATTGGTGTCTTGTGGTGTGGCTACCGGATGGGGTTCGGCAACGAATCGCGCCGATACTCAACCAGGCGACACAGTTGTTGTGGTGGGCATTGGGGGCATTGGCATCAATGCGGTGCAGGGTGCGCGTATGGCTGGGGCTAAGCGCATCATTGCTGTTGACCCCGTGGAGTTCAAGCGCGAAAAGGCAATGGAACTTGGCGCAACACACACGTTTGCATCGATGGCTGAAGCGTTGCCGCACATTGCAGAACTGACCTGGGGCGAGATGGCCGATCGCGTGATCATGACCCCGGGCGTGTTGCATGGCGACATGATGGGCGAGGCAATGTCCATGGTGGGCAAAGGTGGCACCTGTGTGGTGACTGCTATCTCGCCTATGCAAGAGACCACTGCAGACATCAACTTGTTTCAATTGGCAATGTGGAACAAAGAAGTTAAAGGAACAATCTTTGGCAGCTTGAACCCACGTGCAGATATTCCCAAACTGCTCGATCTATATCGCGTGGGAGATTTGAAGCTTGATGAGTTGATCACGAAGCGTTATTCACTTGACCAAATCAATGAGGGTTACCAGGCCATGCGTGACGGCGAAAACATTCGCGGCGTCATCGTCTATGACTGATTCATCAGCATTGCGTCAAGTGTTGTCCACCCAAGTGGTGGGTCGACAACGTGAAGTAGAGCTTGTGCTCGCAGCATTAGCTGCAGACCGCCACGTGTTGTTGGAGGGCCCACCCGGCACTGGTAAATCAACACTGTTGCGTGCTGTGGCACAAGGTTTGGGAATTGGTTTTGAATTTGTAGAAGGCAATGCCGAATTAACTCCTGCACGTCTTGTTGGCCATTTCGATCCTGCTCGTGTTCTCAACGAGGGGTATGACCCTGCAGTGTTTGTTGACGGACCATTAGTGACGGCAATGCGTGAAGGAGCCTTGCTGTATGTGGAAGAGATCAACCGCATTCCTGAAGAAACACTTAATGTGCTGATCACTGTGATGAGTGAGGGTGAACTACATGTGCCACGTCTCGGCCATGTTGCTGCATCTCCTGGTTTTAGGCTCGTAGCAGCAATGAACCCGTTTGATGCAGTGGGCACAGCGCGCATCTCTGGCGCGGTCTATGACCGGGTATGTCGCGTTGCGATGTCGTATCAATCTGCCGAAGATGAACAAGCAATTGTGGTGCGCCATATTGAGGATTCATCGCTGAATAGTCAGTGGATTTCTCGGGCAGTAGAACTTGTGCGACGCACTCGCGTGCACCCCGATCTTCGCGTGGGATCTTCTGTGCGTGGTGCGGTGGACTTTGCAAAAGTTGCAGTGTCGCTTGCGGACATACGCGATCTCACTGTGGATGATGTAACGGTGGGTCTTGATGCGGCAATGGTGGCGTTGTCGGGTCGCGTACGCATGCGAGAAGGATCATCACGCACGGCTGAAGATGTGATTGAAGAAATGTGGCGCGACATTTTTGGTCGTGTTGATGGAGACGGCTCTGAGGGAAAAGTTGGAGCCCCGATGAGCCGGGGCACGAACTCCCAGTAACAAAAGAGGGAGAGGCTGCCGAACAAGCAGTCGCTGAAGCAGGTCGTCGCACAACATCGCGGCGGGATTTGTCCCGCAACGAAAACTTCGAGAACATCTCGCCAGAAGTGGGCGAACTTGATGAAGCCGCTTTTGACGAAGCGATGCAAAACAGCCCCGATGAGATGTTGGGATTGCTGGCAGATTTAACAGGTGCGACTGATCCCAAACTTCGTGAACTTGCAAAACGATTAGCTGGTCGGTTGATGTTGGAATTAGGTAATCGTGGTCGAAGCCGTCCGCGAGGTATCGGAAAGATGGTTGAACAGCCATATCGACCTGATGCTGGTGACATTGACATTGATGCAAGCCTTGATGCAATTGCCGAATCGCGACGTGGTTCAGCAATTGATCCAGAGAGATTGCGTATTCGTGGTTGGCGTAAGCCAGGAACAGCGTTGTGTCTGCTGGTGGATCGCAGCGGATCTATGGGAGGGCAACCTTTAGCAACCAATGCTGTTGCGGCCGCTGCAGTTGCGAGTCGTAATCCAGATGATTACAGCGTGATTGCATTTGGAAAAGATGTAGTGGTGACGAAAAGTCAAGATGTGCCTAAATCAAGCGAACGAGTGATTAATGACATTTTGACGTTGCGTGGCTATGGCACAACAGATCTTGCGGGCGCATTGCACGTCGGTAAACAACAACTTGGTCGTTCGCGCGCGGGGCGACAAATTGCTGTATTGCTCTCTGATTGTCGTGCAACAGTGGATGGCGACGCGGAAACCATCGCGCGAGCATTTGATGAATTGATTGTGATTGCTCCCCAAGAAGACCACGAAGAAGCCCAAGCATTTGCATCACGTGTGGGGGCACGTTTGGCTTTAGTGAGTGGACCGAGCGATATTCCGTCGGTGTTGGCACAAGCCTTAGAAGAGGTGTAGTTCGTCGTTAATACGGACAATTGGGGTCATCGGGGGGAACAACCCCGCGCGGCAACTGATCAATTTCTACAGAGGGAATGGTTGTCGTTGTTGTCGATGTCGTTGTGGTGGAACGAGGTGGTTGAGCAGTATTGCTCATAGCAATTGCAACAACTTGCAGGGCAGGAATGCTTATAGGTGATAACGATGCAGGTTGTGCGTCAGCAATTGTTGTAGACAAACTTGCTTTCCCTTGAAAGACAGCAAGAATTTTTTTGGAAGTTGCACTTTCAAAATCAGGAACAATGACTGATTCTTTATCAATGACTTGACCAAGACCTGGCATGGTGTAGTTACCCATTGTTTCGGTATCAAAATCACGCATCGCTTGTCCAAGTTGCAAAACGGTCAAAGGCGTGAGGCGATCATCAGTAATCACGTTCTTGAGAGTTGCTGTCAAAATGCCAGCTGCAACACGGGGATCGGATCGCGATTTATCAAGGGACTTACGAATCATTCGTGTAAGGAAATCTTGTTGGCGATTGATGCGACCCCAGTCTGAGGTGCCATCTTGTTGCCAATTTCCTACTGCTGGGTCATACCAGGAGTATCGACGTGATCGTAAATACGCCAGGGCATGGTCGCCCTCAAACAAATAACACGAATTCGCTTTAAAGACACGAAAGCCCGTGCGGGTATCACGTGAACGAAAAAGGAATGGCACACGTACTCCGCCAACGGCATCGACAATGTCAGAGAACGCACAAAAGTCCACATTGACGTAATGGTCGATGGGGATACCGAAGTTGTCTTTGATGGTACGAATGAGTTGGTTCGGACTGCGCTTGTCAAAGTTGGTGTTGATGCGGTTACTGCGACCAGTACCTGCTTGTTTCACCCACATGTCTCGAGGAAACGACAAGATGGCTGCTTGATTGTCGGTGGGGTTCACTCGTACCACCATGATGGAATCGCTTCGTTCGCCATAGTTGGTGCGATCTCCAAAGCCGCCTGCATAACGGGAATTGGGATCGACACAATCTGCGTTATCAGATCCTGTGACGAGAAAATTCTTTGCGCGTAAATCCCCTACAGGGAGGTTGAGGTCGCCATCAGATTGGCCGACAGGGTCAATAGAGACCACTTGTCGATTGCCCAGTGTCCAATTCGCATACACCAAGCCCACTCCCGCAATCATCGTGACCACAGACAGTGCGATGTTAAACAATATAAAAATGCGCAACTTGCCCGAATGGTGGGAACGAGGAGAGGTGCCAGACATGCGTTCTCTACCGTAGTTGCGGACGCCGTTGAGTTGTGGTCGCACCGAGGGTGATTATTGTTCGGCGGGTGCGAGTGTGACCTGCACAGAAGGCTCGGTGCGGCTCTCGTCAATCTGGCCCGACCAGTTCTGCACAGATCCCGCATCGGCAATATCTGCCCATGCGTCTGTAATTGCGCTAAGTGCGGCCTCAGAGCCTGTGATCACGACGTTGCTCACCACGGCACGTTGGCTGACCTTGGCCTCTGTCTTGGCACGACGAATCTCACTCAATGTTGCACACACTGGGTCTAAGAAGCTGTCGGGATGCACAGTGAATCCAGTGCCGTGTAGTTCATTGCGCACCGGCCACGAGGCACGATGCACTGAACCTTCTTGCCACCAACTCCACACTTCTTCGGCCACAAATGGCAAGATCGGAGCAAAGAGGCGATGCAAGGTGGACAGTGCGCGTCGCAGTGCAACGCGTGCTGAAAGCGCCGCTTCTTCGCCATGAGTGGCGTATGCACGTGTCTTGACAAGTTCTACATAGTCATCACAGAACCACCAGAAGAAAGATTCAGTGCGCTCTAATGCGCGTGCATAGTCGTAGGACTCAAAAGCTTTTGTTGCTTCATCGACGACATCGGCAAGACGTTGCAACATCGCCTGATCAACGGCATGTGTGGGAGCAATGGAGATATCTGCATCACCAAAACCCAAAACGAACTTGCTTGCGTTCAACAACTTGGTGGCAAGTTTGCGACCTACTTTCATTTGGTCTTCACTAAATGCTGTATCAATTCCGGGTCGTGCACCAGCAGCCCAGTAACGCACAGCATCACTTCCGTATGACTCAAACAAATCAATTGGGGTGACGACATTGCCTTTTGACTTCGACATTTTTTTGCGATCAGGATCAAGAATCCAACCCGACAACGCAGCGTTCGACCATGGGGCACAACCATGTTCAAAGTGGCTTCGCACCATGGTGGAAAAGAGCCATGTGCGAATAATGTCGTGACCTTGTGGTCGCAGATCAAAAGGGAACACACGGTTGAACATGTCGGGGTTGTCTTCCCATTGCGCAGAAATCTGCGGCGTGAGAGATGACGTGGCCCATGTGTCCATCACGTCGGGGTCACCTGTAAATCCACCTGGTACGTCACGTTGTGCTGCGGTGTATCCGGCAGGCACGTCAGTACTTGGGTCAATAGGTAACTGTGATTCATTGGGAACAAGTGGATTGTCGTAGTCAACATCACCAGATGCAGTGAGTGGGTACCACACAGGCACTGGTACACCGAAGTAACGCTGACGACTCACTAGCCAGTCTCCATTGAGACCTTCCACCCAATTGGAATAGCGATGACGCATGTGATCGGGGTGCCAGGTGAGTGCATCGCCGCGCTGCAATAGTTCATCACGCAGTGCGTGGTCACGCCCACCATTGCGGATATACCACTGCCGGCTTGTCACAATTTCGAGGGGTCGATCACCTTTTTCATAGAACTTCACCGGATGAGTAATGGGGCGCGGTTCGCCCTTCATCTCTCCTGATTGGTTCAGCAATTCTGCAATTGCAGTTTGTGCTTGCTTTGCAGATTTACCCACGAGCGATGCGTAGTGTGCGCGACCAGCATCATCGGTGATCTCTACAGGTGCATCGGCAATGATGCGACCATCGCGACCGATAATCGCACGCGTGGGTAATTGCAATTCGCGCCACCAAATCACGTCGGTGAGATCGCCAAAGGTGCAACACATTGCAATGCCCGTGCCTTTGTCGGGTTGTGCAAGCGCATGTGCAAGAACAGGCACTTCTACATTGAACAACGGTGTGCGCACAGTGGAACCAAACAGTGGGATGTATCGCTCATCGTCTGGGTGTGCAATGAGTGCCACACACGCACCGAGCAGTTCGGGTCGCGTGGTGTCAATCAAGATGTTGCCCTTGCCGTCTGTGCGATGAAAAGCAAGTGTGTGATAGGCGCCGGGGCGATCACGATCTTCTAGTTCAGCTTGTGCAACAGCTGTTTTGAAATCAACATCCCACAATGTGGGGGCTTCTTGTGTGTAGGCCTCGTTGCGCGACAAGTTGCGCAAAAATGCTCGTTGGCTAGCACGACGAGATCGCTTATCGATGGTTGCATACAGCAAAGTCCAGTCAACCGAGAGACCTAAGCGACGGAAAAGATCTTCAAAGACTTTTTCATCTTCTGCAGTGAGCTCTTCACACAGTTCAATGAAGTTGGGGCGTGAGACAGGAATCGGTTTGTGATCTTTGGGTGGATCACCTCGAAATGGTGGCACTAAATCTTTTTGATACGGCACTGAGGGATCACAAGAAACACCGAAATAGTTCTGCACGCGTCGTTCTGTGGGCAAGCCATTGTCGTCCCAACCCATGGGATAGAACACGCTCTTGCCACGCATGCGCCAATAACGGGCGATGGTGTCGGTATGGGTGTAGGAAAACACGTGACCCATGTGCAACGAGCCGCTCACCGTAGGGGGTGGGGTGTCAATGGCGAAGACATCTGACCGCGAAATAGTGCGATCGAAGGTATTTGTGCCCCACTGGTCCCACATGGCCATCCATTTGGGCTCAATGTCGATTAAGGAAGGCTTTTCGGGGACAGTGGACATAGAAGTTAAATCGTAGGCTTGACAGAGTGCTGAACCTCTATGACACCGCCACTCGCAGCGTCAAACCCTTGGCTTTACGGGAGCCTGGGCGGGTCAGCATCTACCTGTGCGGCCCCACGGTTTATGGCCCGCCGCATCTTGGCCATGGGCGAGCCACAGTGGTCTACGACATTTTGCGCCGTTACCTTTCCTATAGAGGGCTAGATGTACGCTTGGCCTCAAACATCACCGACATCGACGACAAGATCATCGACCGTGCCAATCGCGAGGGTCGACCTTGGACCGAGATCACCCATAAGTGCGAGAACGTCTGGTTTGATGCGATGTCTCGCTTGGGAGTTCTACGTCCTACTGATGTTCCCCATGCCACTGAATATGTGGATGCAATGGTGACGATGATTTCCACATTGATTGATCGTGATGCTGCCTATGTCACCAACGATGGTGTGTATTTGCATGTACCAGCAGTTCCTGATTACGGATTACTTGCACACCAAAGTTTGGATGAGATGATGTCGGGCGGGGGAGACCGCGAAGTGTTGGGTGCAGAAAACAAAAAGCACCCGGCAGATTTTGCATTGTGGAAATTCAGCAAACCCGATGAACCATCGTGGGATTCTCCGTGGGGTGCGGGGCGACCTGGTTGGCACAGCGAATGTGTCGTGATGAGTCTTGAATTGTTGGGCGAAGGTTTTGATCTTCACTGTGGTGGCGCTGATCTTCGATTCCCGCATCATGAAAATGAACGCGCTCAAGCAGTGGCTCTAGGGAAAACCTTTGCCAACCATTGGATGCATAACGGATTTGTGGTGGATACCGAAGGCGAAAAAATGTCCAAGAGTTTGGGCAACGTGTTGAACCTGCTCGATCTTTTGGATCAGTACGACCCTCGCGCATATCGCATGTTGTTATTGCAGACTCACTACCGTTCGCCTATTCGCGTCGGACAAGACAACATTGACGCAGCAGTTAGTGCTCTTGGTGGTCTCGATGGTTTCATTGCGCGCACATCACACATTGACTCATCTGCTGCAGATGCAGAGACGCTGGAACGTTTTTGTGCAGCAATGGATAACGACCTCGATACCCCTGCTGCAATGGCATTGATTTTTGATGCGGTGCGTCGTGCAAATAGTGCTGTTGATGCGGGCGATGTGGCAACGGCATCTGCACTTCGTGCAGCAGTGTTAGAGATGACCGTGGCCGTAGGAATTGAATTGTCTGGCGGCCAAGACGTTGATGCAGACATTGCTGCCAAAGGTGTTGCACTTGATGCTGCGCGTGCTGCAAAAGATTTCGCAGCAGCTGATGCCATTCGCGATGAATTGCAATCGTTGGGATATGTAGTGGAAACCTCCAAAGAGGGGACGCGCATCCGACGTGGCTAAGAAAGAGCGCCCGCCTACTCCGGCTGGGTATTGGGTGATCTGGACAACTGTTGCCCTGGACCTCATTGGTTTTGGCATGATTGTGCCGATTCTGGGTCGATATGCAGAGCGCTTTGGTGCAGGTGGCCTTGAAGTCGGGTTGCTCTTCGCCTCGTTTTCTATTGCACAGATGTTCTTCTCCCCAGTTCTTGGGAAACTCTCTGACCGCATCGGACGAAAGCCAGTCATCATCATTGCGTTGGTGGGTTCATCGGTAGGCAGTTTCATCACTGGTGCCGCTGGTGCCTTGTGGGTGTTGTTTTTGGGACGTTTTATTGATGGCGCCTCGGGAGCAAGCATTGCGGTAGCCCAAGGTGCCGTTGCAGATATCGCACCTCCTGAACAACGTGCTCGACTTATGGGCATGTTGGGTGCAGCCTTTGGTCTCGGGTTTGTTCTGGGACCCGCCATTGGTGGACTTGCCTCGCTAGGTGGACCGCATGTGCCGTTTTATCTTGCGGGAACCTTGGCCGCTATCAACGCAGTTGCTGCCTACATCCGTTTGCCAGAAACAAAGTCAACTCCAGCCCCCGCTGAGTCTTCATCGTTGCCTGCGGAACCGCGTTCACCAGTTCTTGTGCGTTTTGCTGCAGTGTCGTTTTTTGCGACACTTGCGTTTTCTGGTTTTGAAGCAACGTTTTCGTTATTTGGTCGCGAACGTTTTGATCTCACCGAAGGTTCCACTGCGTTGGTGTTCTTGTTTGTGGGTGTCATCTTGGTGGCAGTGCAAGGATTGTTCATTGGCCGCATGACAACCACATGGGGTTCACGCAAGATGTTGCGCGGTGGACTTGTGTTAGTGGGGCTTGGTTTGTTTGTTCTGGCAGCAAGCACGGTGTGGCCAATGTTGTTCTTGGCTCTGTTCTTACTGGCGTTTGGCCAAGGCATTGCGACCCCTTCCACGACAGCACTCGTCACCGAGGCTGCACCGCCTGAGCGCCGCGGCGAAGCGTTGGGGTATCAGCAAAGTGTTGGCGCATTTGCCCGTGTTGCCGGCCCTATCACCGCAGGTCTTCTTTTTGATGGAGTGAATGCCGGAACCCCCTATGTGATTGGTGGATTGCTGTTCTTCGTTGCCCTTATTGCTGTGTGGCCAGTGACGGCCGCGGTGCGGACAACACCACAGCCCCACTGAACCCAGACCCACCGAACACAGGTCACTCGCAGGAGTTTGTGTAACTCGGGTTACCCCCAAGTAAGTTTGGGGCATGGCTGAATTTTCCCTCCACCTCAACGATGACCAACTGCAAATCAAAGACTGGGTGCACCAGTTTGCAAAAGATGTGATTCGACCCAATGCAATTGAATGGGATGAGCGCGAAGAGTTCCCTTGGCCGATCGTGCAAGAGGCCGCAAAGATCGGCATGTACGGCTGGGAATTTTTAATGAACAACATGTCAGACCCATCTGGTTTGACAATGCCCGTCACCATTGAAGAGTTGTTCTGGGGCGATGCAGGAATTGGTATGGCGATTATGGGTTCTGGTCTGGCAGCTGCTGGCATTGCAGGAAACGGCACACCAGAGCAAGTCATGGAATGGGTGCCACAGTGTTACGGCGATGCAAATGACGTGAAGCTTGGTGCATTCTGTGTGTCTGAACCAGATGCCGGATCTGACGTGTCATCGTTGCGCACACGTGCCGTATACGACGAAGCAAAAGATGAATGGGTGTTGAACGGAACAAAGGCATGGATCACCAACGGTGGCATCGCAAACGTGCACGTTGTGGTGGCAGCAGTTGATCCCGCACTTAAAGGTCGCGGTCAGGCCTCTTTCATCATTCCGCCAAATACAAAGGGTTGCAGCCAGGGCCAGAAGTATCTGAAGCACGGCATTCGCGCATCGCACACTTCTGAAGTGGTGTTGGATGATGTACGTATCCCAGGTCATTGTTTGTTGGGTGGCAAAGAAAAGCTTGATGCAAAGCTTGCACGCGCTCGCGATATGGGTAAGACCGGCGAAGCACAGCCTGCAATGAAGACCTTCGAATCCACTCGTCCAGCAGTGGGTGCACAAGCACTTGGTGTGGCACGCGCTGCATATGAAATTGCGTTGGATTACGCCAAGGAGCGCACCGCATTCGGTAAGCCCATCATCATGAATCAAGCAATTGCGTTCAAGTTGGCCAACATGATTACGCAAATTGATGCAGCACGTTTGTTGATCTGGCGTGCATCTTGGTTAGGTCGCAATGGCGGCTTCACCAATGCTGAAGGTTCAATGTCGAAGTACTACGCATCCGAAACTGCAGTGCGCGTCACCGAAGATGCCATTCAGATTCTTGGTGGCTATGGCTATACACGTGAGTACCACGTAGAGCGCATGCACCGCGATGCAAAGATTCACACCATCTTTGAGGGCACGTCTGAGATTCAGCAGCTGGTGATTGCTCGCGCAATCTCCGGCTTGCGCATTGAGTAAAAGTCTTAGCTGACGATGTCGGAGATCTGCATCACTGGTGTGATGTTGGTGTAATTAGCAACATCAGCCATTACTTCGCTAGTGAGCGGTGAACTCATTGCTGTATTGAATTCGTCCATTGATGGAAACGTCACGTGTACTGCAGCAACGTGTGGACCATTGACACCCTTTTCAACCGTGGTGGAGGTTGGGCTCCAGGCTTTTTGCACCAATGGCACATGGTTGGCGTGGTAGTAGTCGTGGTCGAAGGTGGAACCTTCACTGGACGGGTAATAGACACTTACTTGGATCATGTCGATGAAACTAGCCTCTTGGCTACACGTGTGCAATCTGTGGCGTGACTATTGAACAAAGCCCCAGAAGCATTGCTCGAGATACACATATGGCAAGTTTCAGGAAAAGAAACCACGCACGGATGCTGCCATTTGGGTGCGATAGCTTTCGCCCGACAGAATAACTCCGACCATCGAAATTGAAGTGTGGATGTGCCCGGGGGCTTCGATGTGATGAACATCAACACCTGCTGCCGCCAATGCGTGCGCATACGCGTTGCCCTCGTCACGTAGCGGATCAAACTGAGCAGTGATGACCGTTGTGGGTGGCAGACCTGCAAGCGACGTGGCCTTTAGAGGTGAAGCTTTGGGATGTGCGCGATCTGATGCATCGGCGTAGTGATCCCAGAACCACTCCATGAGGGACCGCGTCAACATGTAGTTTTCTGCATTTTCATTCATAGACGGGTATGTCTTGGTGCCGTCGGTGACTGGTGTGAGCAACAACTGACCAGAGAGGCGAGGACCGTTATTGTCGCGTGCGAGCTGTGCTGCCACAGCAGCTACGTTTGCACCCGCGCTCCAGCCGGCCACTGCGATCTTTCCTGCAATACCTCCGAGTTCAACGGCGTGTTTATTTACCCATTGCACTGCAGCAAAGCCATCATCGGCTGCTGCAGGGAAGCGTGCTTCTGGTGCGTGTCGATAATTGACAGATACAAAGATTGCATCGGATTGAACACACACATCACGAACCATTGGTTCGTCGCTGACTTGGTTGCCAATTACCCAGCCTCCGCCATGGAAGTACACAACGATGGGGTGTGGGCCCTTTGTCGCTGGTCGATACAGGCGGTACTCAAGATGTGTTCCATCAGCACCTGGCAATGTGCCATCAACCATTTCACCCACTTCGGGACCAGATGGGCGAGCTGCACCACTTGCCGTGCTGAACTCACGCGCTTGATCTGGCGTTAGCGATTCCATTGAAGGCAATCCCATCTGGCTCATCATGTCGAGCACGATAAAAACGTCGGGTTGCAGTTCGCGCACGATGCCATCGTTGCATTGCGTGGTGGTGTTGTTTGAAAGAGTGAAGCCAAGATAATCGCGCTCGACTACTTCGTTGCAGATGCGACGGTAGCCATCAACACCGCCAAGATATGGCAACATCACCCGTGGCTTGCCAGGAACGTTGGCACCCATGTACCAAGAGTTGGTGTCCTTCATCAGTGAGATGTTTGCAAAGTCTGAACCATGGCGAACCCAACCGTCTTGAGCGGTGGGTGTTGGCTCAATTGTGTCGAACCCATTGTCGCGCATGTACACCAAAGTGTCGGTGACCCAATCAACGTGTTGCTCGATCGAGACCATCATGTTTGACAGCACACTTGGGCTGCCGGGACCGGTAATCATAAAAAAGTTAGGGAATTCAGTGGTCATGAGCCCAAGGTATTGCAGTGGGCCGTGCTCCCATTTTCCCTTGAGCGTTGTGCCATTTTTACCAGTGATGTCAACGCCAACGATTGCACCTGTCATTGCATCGAAGCCAGTTGCATACACGATGTCATCGCATTCAATGCTCTCATCGCCAAAGTTGATGCCATTAGTAGTGATGCGTGTGATGGGTGCGGTGTTCAAATCTACGAGGCGAACATGGGGCAAGTTGTAGGTGGTGAAATAGTTGGTATCTAAACAAGGACGCTTAGTGCCAAAGGGGTAGGACTTTGGACTGAGTAGTTCAGCAGTCACAGGGTCAGTAACAACGTCGCGAATTTTTTCGCGAATCATCTCTGAGACAATGTCGTTTGCTTCGCGGTTCGTGCTTTGATCTAAGAACATTCCAAGAATTGAAAACAGTTCTCCACGCTTCCACGCCTCTTCAAAAATCTCTCGGCGTTGTTCGGGAGTTGCGGTCAACACGGAGATTTCAGAGGCAGGAAGTGGCACACCGCCGCGGGTCCACTTTGCAGATTCACGATAGGCATCACGATCAGCGAGAAGGGGCGCCTTGCGGTCTTGGCTGACGGGTCCGTTGTATGCAGGCACTGAAAAATTCGGTGTTCGTTGAAAAACTGTGACTTCACTGGCTTGTTGGGCGATGAGTGGAATCGATTGAATGCCCGATGATCCTGTGCCAATCACCGCAACGCGGCGGCCAGTGAAATCAACTTCATCGTGTGGCCAACGCCCCGTGATGTACATGCCACCCGTGAAATCTTCGTTACCTGCAATATCAAGATCTTTTGGCACCGAAAGACAACCAGTAGCCATGATGTAGTGATTACAGAAAATGGCCTCACCAGTGCTCGTTGTGATGGTCCACTTCTTTGTCGAATCATCCCATGCAGCATTTTTTACACTCGTATTGAAACTGATGTGCGGGTACATGTCGTGTTTGTGTGCCACGAACTGTGCGTATCGAAGAATCTCAGGCTGAGTTGCATACTTCTCAGACCATGTCCACTCGTCTTCGAGATCAGGGTCCCATGAGTATGTGTAATCAGTTGTGGGAATATCACAACGCGCGCCGGGGTAGCGGTTCCAGTACCAGGTACCGCCAACATCGCCACCAGATTCAAGTACGCGAAATGAAAACCCTGCGTGACGCAATTTGTGCACGAGATAAATGCCAGAAAATCCGGCTCCCGCAACAACAACATCGACATTGTTCTCAGACATAACTGCCCCCTTTTTTTGACCATCTAAGAGATGGTCGATTCCCCAGCGGAAGTCTCGCAGAACTACATGCGGGTGTCTAACCCAAGGACCGGCAAGTCTTGCTAACCGCGACCGACCATGCCTTCGACATGCGCATCGATGAAAGGCGCGGCGTCTGGGCTCAGGAAGTTTTTACCTGAGGCCCCTTCCATGTTGTTTTCTTTCCTGACTTGGTCACTGCTGTCACTATCAAGGAGTAGGTGGTTTTCTTTTTGCCGGTCAGGGTTGGCGATACCGTGCGGCCAGGCTTCACCGAGATAGTTCGTGTGATGGTCACACCCCTAGATGTCTTTAACGCAATGACATACTTCGTTACCTGGTTCGCAACTTCGCGCCATGACGGTCACGGACTTGTGCGAACCAACAACAAGCCAAGTGGTGTTTTCATCGTTTGTGCGTACTGCGGTATTCGTGTTTGTTGCTCAAATATTTATTGGTAATAACTGGGCATTGTGGATGGGTGCCATCTTGTATCTCATTCCCAAGTTGGTTCCTCTCGTGCAAAATTCTCTCCCCAATGTGCCCTCTCTTCACATCTTTATGCCACGTGGACTCTTGAAGATTGTGATGTTGTTAGTGATTGCCAAATGGTGGGGTGGAGTCCTCACGTCAAATATTTCTAACGCTGATCAAATGGTGCGTATCGGTTTTGTGTTCATGGGTGTACCAAGCTTGATTGCGACCATCTGTGGCTGGTTCGGTAGGTCAAGTACTCATCAATGGAAACAGACTTGGTTAACTCGCATTTCCGGACTTGTACTGCTCATAGTTTTGTTCTTGATGGTGCAAGGCCTAATTTTCTAATTCTCAAGAACTTTGTATTGCAGCCAGTTGAATTGACCTGATAAGGAAGCTCTGCTACTTTTCAAGAATGAATATGTATTCAATCTTGTTGGGTGTGGCGTTGTCTGCAGGGATTGCCGCATCACCAGTTGGTGCGGTTCGCGAGGCTTCAGCGGCAACATCAACCACGTGCTCGTCCAACAACACCAGCATTGGTATAGACGGTTCCTTCAACGGGAGCAATACATTTGCTCAAGGACTCACGGTCCCCTCCGGACATTCTGTGAATTCCATAGAACTTTATGTGGAACACCAGGAGGCCTCTGGTTTCACTGTGCGAATCATGACGGGAACAAACGGGCCCACGTCGGTGCTGCAAACAATAGTCAAAAGTATCAGTGCATCAAATACTTCACGATCGGAATGGATCACAGTCAACCTGACACCGTTTGTGCCAGAGAACCAAAAATTTTGGGTGTCATTTGCAGATGGGCAGATCAATCAGGTGTCAGATGATTCCCGTATATCTTTGGGTGGGTGCAACTACGACCCGTATTCAGGAGGCCAGTTGCATTTTGTGAGCCAAGGCAATTGGGACAGTTCGTTAGATGCAACTTTCGCTGACAGAGACGGCATGATTCGCGTTGACACTTCCTCGGTAACTACAACAGTTGCTTCTGGAGCCACTGGATCTATTGCGCCGTCCGCAGGTACCTCAACACCAACCGGTGGCAGCAAATCTTCAACCACGACAAACTCGACCAAAAACGATAAAACATCTTCCACCTTGTCATCATTGCCTTTGGTCGCAAGTGGACAAACACCAACTGCCGAAGAAGATGGAGAGCAATCTGTAACAAGTCTTCTTAACAGCAACACCATTAATGGTTCAAATTTTGGCACCACAATGCTGTGGTTGATTGCACTGCTCATTCTCGCAGTGCTTGGTGGCGTTGTTTACAACAGGCTTAAGTAGTAGCCACGTAGACGTAGTTGATTGTGTTTAGCGTGCTCCGGCTCGTTGATAGAGCCGAGTAGCTATTGGTGCGAATATTACGATGAGAGCGAATGCCCAAATGAGTGAGTACAGAACGCTATTTTGCAGTGGCCATGCAGTGGGATCAGGAGTTCCAGTTGGGATATTCCCGAATTTCACACGCACTGCATGTGTGAGTGTGGAAATGGGATTCCATTCAGCAATTGTGCGAAGCACACCTGGCAAGTTGTCGGATGGGACAAACGTATTTGCAATGAAGGTCAGCGGAAACAAGATGACAAATGATGCATTATTCACCACTTCTGGGGTGGGTACGAGTAATCCCACACAAGCCATTACCCACGAAAACGCATAGGAAAAGAACAACAACAGCGCAAACCCTGCGATTGCGTCAAGGACAGAACCTCTAATGCGCCATCCCACAATGAGCCCTGCAATAGACATCACCAATATTGATAGTGCGTTATAGACCACATCGCTAGCAGTGCGTCCTGCAACAACAGCAGAACGCGACATGGGAAGTGATCGAAAGCGATTGATGAGTCCTTTTTGAAGGTCCTCTGCAAGACCAGCACCTGTGAACGTTGCACCAAAGACAACTGTTTGAGCAAAGATGCCCGCAATGAGGAACTCACGATAATTCCCGCCTGGAATATCAATAGATCCACCAAACACATATGCAAACAGCAGCACAAACATCAAAGGTTGAATGAGTACGAATGCCATGACGTCTGGTACTCGTCGAATACGGATGATGTTGCGATGTGCAATAACGAGAGCATCACGAACTGTGTTCATTTGCTTTCCTCCACAGTTGTGGCTTCATGACCAGTGAGTTCCATAAACACGTCGTCAAGGGTGGGGCGACGCAACCCAATATCGACAATGTCAATTCCGGCTGACTCCAAACTGCGCAACACAGAACTGAGAGCTTCTACTCCATGTGGCACGGGGGCTGAGATCTCGCCATCCTCGGCGTGTACCCGCAATGCACCATGGGCCACTGTTCCTAAAATCTTTTCTGCCTCGGGCACTCGGGCGATATCGCGTATACGCACATCAAGATGCTCGCCGCCAACGCGCCGTTTTAACTCATCGGCTGTTCCGCGGGCAATTGCTTGACCGTGGTCAATCACCACAATCTCATCGGCGAGTTGATCAGCTTCTTCTAGATACTGAGTAGTGAGCAAAACAGTGGTACCCAATTGCACGCGCTCGCGAATAATGTCCCATAAGTCTCCGCGACTTCGCGGGTCCAAACCAGTTGTGGGTTCATCAAGAAACAACACTGGAGGGTCTGCAATGAGAGCACCCGCTAAGTCGATGCGGCGTCGCATGCCACCAGAAAATGTTTTCAAAGGTCGATGGGCTGCATCTGACAAACGGAACTGATCAAGAATCACCTTCGTACGCGTTCGCGCCTCACGCCATCTCATGCCATAGAGGCGCGCAATCATCTCTAAGTTTTCTGTTGCAGTGAGATTTTCATCTACTGCTGCATATTGGCCAGATAGACCGATGCGGCGACGTACTTCTTTGGGGTTGGCTATTACATCAACACCGGCCACTGTGGCCGAACCAGAATCTGGTGTCACCAATGTGGTGAGAATAGAGACCGCAGTTGTTTTCCCCGCGCCATTTGGGCCAAGAAGGCCAAGTACTGTGCCGCCTGCGACATCGAGATCTAAACCGTTTAACGCAACTACGTCGCCGTATGTCTTTATGAGTCCACGTGCATGGACTGAGGTATCTGTGTGGGGAGTCGTCATGAACTCTTCAGGTTAGTGCTCGTTAGTTGCCGTTGACTGGTCTAACTCCTGAAGGCAACAAACTCAGTTATAAACGGGACAATCTTTTCAGCTAGTAATGGCTGTAACCATCGAGTCATGACGTCACTGATGTGATTGTCATCGCGATACACGCTGATGTTTCCCACAATGACGGGACATAGATTGTTGTGACAGAGCCACTTTTGGGGATCAATCATGCTGACATTTTCGGCGCGCGCCACCTTGCGCAGTGCATCCATCACATCGACCAGTGTTGACCTATTCAACGTGGCCACACACTGAGAGACATTGCGTCTATTGCTTGCAATGCAATCGGGTGGAACACCAGGAATATCTGGAGTGTCACCAAAAAGAATCGGCTCTATAGACGCAGCACGAAATGTTTGTATCAACTCGGTGTAACCCAGACGCCATTGGCGCGAGGACACAATTCCACCGGTATCAGCATCGCGATAGCGCACGTACTGGCCGGTGACAACAAAATCCACACCTTCGTCTTTTATGTATTGCACAGCATTTTCACGCCATGGTGTGCAGTGCCTGTACACACCACCGTTTTGCACGTTATAAATCGATAACTCAATGGGCGTGCACCCACCTTGAGTAATGGCAATAAGGCGCCATTTGTTCGCAATGGCAATTTCATTAAGCGGAGAGAACCACTGAGCGGCGTGCGAATCTCCGTAGAGGGCAACTGTGATTGCACCATTGGGGTCACCAAAGATGCAATCTTTCTTCACTGTCTCTTTGAAGAATTGATGACAGTCGTTGTCATAGGTGAGGTTGGTATTCCGAGGCTGGAAACGGCAGGGGAGTGGGTTTAGGTTGTGGCGGAAGCGTGGTCGTGGTTGTTGTTGATTGGGCAATGTTGATGATTGAGCACGACTACAAGACAAGAACTAAGCCACTGAGGGCCGCCAGGGGGCGAAACATAAAGGAAACGCTACTGCTTCAGGCGTCGTCGGTGGGGTCTGCGGCAACAGTGTCGTAGCCTGCAGATGCAAGGCGCGCCAACAACTCATCGCGAGGGCTCTCGCCAGGCGTTCGTGCCTTTTCGCCAGCAACTCTCCAACCATGTCGGGAGGAGTACACCAGTGGAGCTTCGCGTAGTCGTCCGTATCCAAAGTCAGTCACTCGGGCAAAGAGCAATTCATGATCGGCCATTGTCTTTGTCTCGAAGATTTCTGCATGTACCCACGACAAACAATCCACCACAACAGGATGATCATTAATAGTGGTGAGGTATTCAGGTGCGATGTAGTGAAATCGGCGACCTGGATAGGAAAAGTACTGGCCTACCTGCACCTGGTCGCCTGCCAAAAACGACACGGTGAATTGGTTACTGGCAATCATGAGTGGGTAGGTGTCGTGCTTGGGGGAAACACTTGCCATGATGATGGGCTCTTCAAACGACACTTGCGTGACCCAATGGGAGGTATATGCCCTGGTCACGCCTTCATGTGTGGCGGCCACAACTTCAACTGCTTTGGCGGCTTGGCCAAGTGCCCGTTTGAGTTCTGGATCAATCATCAGTGGAAACGCTAGGCCCAGATGTGCCCATCTCGGTGGTGAGGTGTTTCATTGGGCCCAATAATCCAACCAGCAATGTCACGGAAATGAATAACAGACCAATCACAAGCAAGGTGAGTGGAACCGATACTGATGCAATTATCAACCCAAGGGCTAATGATCCCACTGGTTGAACGACGTGTGTAAGTGAGAACAAAGTGCCAAACACTGGTCCATGGAGGTTTTCGGGAACGCGACGTTGCACAAGAAAATTACTCATTGGACTAACTGGCCCAAACACTAAACCGAGTGCGAGTCCGAGACCGACAAACCAGAATGCATCGGGCAACAATGCCATCGCACACACCACAAAGCCGATGCCACTCATAGAGGTCATCACCAAAGTGGGAGGAGACATATGTGCAATCACACGATGAAACTGCAGTGCACCTATGACGATGCCAATTGACATTGACGAGAGAATGAAACCGAGCACATGGGGCTGATCAAGATCTTTGAAATGTCGAGAGAGCACAATGGTTTCCACTGGCATGTAGATCGCCGTCAACATGGTGTACAAACCCACAAGAGATAGAAGCGGTTTATCACGCCAGAGCACACTCATTCCCGTGCGTGTCTCATGCATCACATTGGACACAGTTGCTTTTTGGGTGCGAGTTGCAGAAGTTGTATCAATGCTTACTAGTCGCACAGTTGCAGAAGCAAGAATAAATGCACTTGTGATAATTACGAATGTTGTATCTATGCCAACAAGTCCAATGAGAAGAGCGGCTCCCGCTGGGCCTGCAATAGTTCCCGTAATGGCAGATGCTTCAAATTGACCGTTGAATTTCTCAAGCGAAAGGTTTTCCTCGGTAGCTACACGTTGAATCATCGACTTACGTGCTGTGGCCCCGGCGGGATCAAACATTGCACCAAAAATTGCGATGAGCAATAGCCATAGAAAATTCAACCCCACAGTGCCATTCACAATGGGAAACAAAATGACTGATGTGGCAGAGATGAGATCGGACCACATGGAGACACGTCGCGCTCCAAGAACCGCGATCACTCCGCCAATAATGGGCGCAGTGAAAATGACAGAGATCCCGCTGATGCCCAACACAATTCCGGCTTGTGCTGATGAACCGGTGATCTCCAAGACCAGCCAAGGAACAGCCACATGCACCGCTGAGTTACCTGCGCTACCCAAAATTGCAGATATCTGCAATAAACGACTGTTTTTTGGGCGCATGTGACCACAGTAGTTCCAGAGGCGATGAATAAATAAGGTCTGTTCGGCCCCTATCGCCGACGCTGCGGGATTTCGTGACAAAGTAGGGGGGTGCAGGGAACAATGAGATGAACGGCGACCAAATGATGCGGGCACACTCGGCTTCTTTGCCGGGGCCCACCTTCGACAATCCCGCATGGGTAACACCTGGTCCATTGCGCAACTCACGCGTAGCAATAGTGACGTCTGCTGCTTTGTATGCATCGGGGGATGATCCCTTTAGTGCCACGGATACAAGTTTTCGAGTCATTGATCGCAGTCGACGCGATCTAGTGATGGGTCATTGGAGCCCCAACTTTGATTCAGTTGGTGTGAAGTTGGATATGAATGTGGTCTATCCCATCGATCGACTAGAAGAACTTGCCGCAGATGGTGTTATTGGATCAGTTGCACCGCGACACATTTCTTTTGCCGGAAACCAGCCCGATGACGTGGCAACAATTCGCTACGACTCTGGTCCCGCGGCGGCGGCACTTCTGCGCCAAGACGGCGTAGATGTTGTCATCTTGACCCCTGTTTGACCACTTTGTTCGCGCACCGTGAGTGTGCTTGCGCATATTTTTGAAGCTGCTGGCATTGCCACCATCGTGCTGTCTTCTATTCGTGAAATGACTGAGAAAGTTGCGCCTCCTCGCGCTTTGCATTGTGAGTTTCCACTTGGTCGACCATTGGGAATTCCTAATGATGCACAATTCCAGCACGACGTGCTGCAGAAGGCATTTGTGTTGCTAGATGAAACACAAGGTCCCGTCTTGGTTGATTATCCGATTGTGATCGAAGCAGAGAGTGAAGCTGTTGCGTGTGCGCTTCCGCCACGATTTGATCCAGATGCACTTCCTGCTGTTGATGAAGCTCGTGGAATTCGCAAGGCATATGACCGTGCCCGCGAGCGCCGTGGAGTGACGTCGGTTGGTCGTGTCATTTCTGCCGATGACATACCCAGTGCGCTTGAAGCACTGCAACGCGTTGTGAATGGTGAGCCATGGGCCGAGGTATTGCCAGTTCCCAACACCACTGCAATCTGTCACGACATCCGCACTTATTACGAAGAGGCAGCTCTTGAATTGGTGGATGGTCCAGCCCCAGGTGGCCGGGCCATGGAAGATTGGTTCTTTGAAAAGACAGAAGCGGGCCAGTTAGTTCTTGCTGCGCGCGCCGCCATTCGAGATTCTGGTGCAAAATTTCCGGTGTGGTTTTACATGACACCAGGGCATCGCTAGTTCTGACACAATGAACTGATGAGTTCACAACAACCTGTTTCCGTCACCCGCGACATTGCTGCTTCGCCCGAAAAGATTTGGGAGATGGTCACTGATCTACCTCGCATGGGGGAATGGTCACCAGAGAATCAAGGTGGCACTTGGGCAAAAGATGCTTCTGGTCCTGCCGTCGGCGCCACATTCAAGGGGCGTAACAACAACGGCAAAAGGTCATGGTCCACATCTGTAAAGGTGAACGGTTGCGAGGCTCCACGACATTTTTCTTTTGGCTTGATGGTGTTCGGCAAGAACTGGTGTGACTGGGTTTATGACATTGAATCCATTCCAACGGGTGCGCGAGTGACACATAGTTGGGTTGATCACCGCTCGAAGATTGCCTCCACATTGGGCAAGTGGGTAAGTGGAGTGGCTGATCGTGCAGCGCACAACAAGGCCAACATGGAAGTCACCATGGACAACCTCGCCAAGGCTGCTGAGGCGGCGTAAATCCTTCAAATTGTTGAGCATGCGCCCCAATTGGGGCAGTTGAGTGGCTCTGTGGCATCGTATGAGGGCTATTTCTAAGGAGTGCACATGGAAGTCTTGACCGAAATCACCAACAACATTCTCGTCATCACGTTGAATCGCCCAGAGGCAGGAAATGCTCTCAATGGTGCACTCAGCGAAGGTTTATCTGATGCATTGTCGGATGCTGCGACAAATGATGAAGTACGCGCCATTGTGATTACAGGTGCTGGCGAAAAAATCTTTTGTGCCGGCATGGATTTGAAGGCATTTGCTGCTGGTGAAGATTTGGCCAAGATTGGAATGGGCTTTACCGCATTGCGTTCATGTAAGAAGCCATTAGTTGCCGCAGTGAATGGACATGCACTTGCAGGTGGCTTTGAAGTGGTGATGATGTGTGATCTTGTTGTATCGGTAGAGACTGCACGCTTCGGTATTCCAGAAGTGAAGCGCGGTCTGTTTGCAGCCGGCGGCGGTGTGCGTCTTCCTGCGCGCATTCCTTTGGCGATTGCTTTAGAGATGGGACTCACCGGCGACCCCATTGATGCACCACGTGCAGCAACATTGGGACTTATCAATCAAGTTGTTCCTGCATCGCAATTGCGTGAAGCAGCACTTGCACTCGCAGGTCGAATTACAGCAAATGGTCCATTGGCAGTTCAAGCAACCAAAGAATTGATGCTCGATGAAATTGGATCTGGTAACCCAGCCCTTATGGGGGAGTTACAAAAGAAAGTCTTTTCCAGCGAAGATGCCAAAGAGGGCGCAACAGCGTTTGCACAAAAGCGCGCCCCTGAATGGAAGGGTCGCTAGTTGACCATTCTTTCGCGGCCTTCCCAGTAGGGCGCACGAAGGTCCTTCTTCAGAATTTTTCCGCTTGGGTTGCGGGGAAGTGCATCAATCCAGTCCACCGATGTTGGGCATTTGAACTTTGCAAGGTTTTCTTTTGCAAATTCAATGATGTCATTTTCTGACACTTCAACTCCGGCTGCCTTCACAACTATTGCCTTGACCGTTTCGCCCCACTTCTCGTGTGGCACACCGATGACTGCAATGTCTGCAATGCCCGGGTGACTCATAAGTGCACTTTCAACTTCTGCTGGGTACACGTTTTCACCACCAGAGACAATCATGTCTTTCACGCGGTCGTGAATGTAGATGTAGCCATCGTCATCTTTGTAGCCAGCATCGCCGGTCTTGAACCAGCCATCAGCATTGATGGATTCGTCGGTGGCCTTTTGGTTGTTCCAGTAGCCCTTCATTACCTGCGGGGACTTCACCCAAATTTCGCCAACTTCACCGTTTGGTACTTCGGTGTTGGTGGCATTGTCCATAATGCGAATTAACACGCCAGGGGCAGGAAGTCCACATGAACGCAAGCGATGTGGATTGGGGCCATTGGGATCGTGATCTTCTGAAGGCAACAATGTGGTTGCGCCTGTTGTTTCGGTGAGACCGTAGACCTGCATGAAATCACACTTGAAAGTTTCCACACTCTTGGTGAGAACCTCAAGAGAGATAGGTGATGCGCCGTACACCATCAATCGCAAGCTTGAGAAGTCTGCATCATTGACGTTCGGCATCATCAACATGAATTGCAATACAGCAGGTACCAAGAATCCATGTGTGATTTTGTGGTCTTGAATCAAGTTGATCAACGCTGAGGGATCTAGATCTCGCATGATGATGGACTGCGCACCGACATATTGTCCGGCAGTTGCCCAACCGCCACCACCAATGTGGAACAGTGGCATGGCAACAAGGTTCACCATGTCATCGCTGAGTTTCCAGAATTCACGCGCACCAGGCAACAAACAAAAGAAGTTGTGGTTTGTAAGCATGACACCTTTGGGGCGTCCTGTGGTTCCGCTTGAGTACAACTGAAATGCGACATCGTGATCTTCAGAGATCACACCTGGGTCTTGAGTAGAAGCACCTGCAAGCCATGATGCATAATCAATATCGCCGCCAGCACCACCGATAATGACAATCAGTTGTGTGCTTGTGAGATTTGGGCGAATTGCTTCAATGACAGGAAGAAAATCTGCATGTGCCACAAGAACCTTGGCCGATGCATCGTTGACAATGAATTCAACTTCTGGTGCTGCAAGTCTCCAGTTGATGTCTACAGACACTGCATTGATGAGCGAGCAACCATAGAAAATCTCGAAATGCTCAATGCTGTTTTTATCCAAAAAGGCAACACGGTCTTGTGCTGATATTCCCGCTTCGCGCAGTGCGTTTGCAACACGTACGGAACTATCTAGTAACTCGCCCCAAGTACGTGTGCGTTGGCCTTCCACCAAAGAAGTGGTGCCAGCCATGTCTTTGCCATGGGTGCGAATAATGTCTGCAATGGTGGTGATTTCCCTACTCATAGGGACAAAATCTATACCGCAAAAGTGACGTTCGGCACGACAAAATGTCTTACTTACCAAGTGCGGGGAAACTACACCTATTTACTTATGCACGCACTAATCGTCCTGGCCGTGCACCGGTATCCACGCCGTTTCGTCGTGTAACTAACCCGTTCACGATGGTTGCCACGTAGCCGTGAGCCGACTGCAGCAGGCGACGGCCGCCAGCGGGAAGGTCGTTGACCGCGCGGGGGGCCTCGAGGGTCAAGTTCTCAAAGTCGATCACGTTGATATCGGCTCGCATTCCCTTCGCTAGGACGCCGCGGTCAGTCACACCCATCACTTCAGCTGTGGCCGAAGTTTGCAGTCGCACAGCTTCCTCTATGTCTAAACGCGGGCCGCGTTGACGGTCGCGAGCCCAGTGAGTTAACAGGTACGTAGGAATAGATGCATCGCAAATCATCCGCACATGTGCGCCGCCATCGCTGAGTCCGTTGATGGCAGCGGGATGCGTCAACATCTCATAAATCACGTCGTGGTTTTCTCCCACATAGTTCAACGTGGGAAACATCAAAGACGCAGTGCCGTCTTGCTTGTTTAACAGGTCATATGCAATTTCGAAAGGAGAAACACCAGCTGAGTCAGCGATGGCTTTGACGGACATCTCGTGTGTGGGTTCATAATCCACGTTGTCTCCCATGGAATACAACAAGTGTGGAATCATTCCCAACGCTGGACCAAGGCCATCAAACTGAATGCTCGGGTCAGAGGCAATATCTGATTCAGAAAGAATCTTTTCGCGGATATCTGTACGGGCTAATTCTTTACGAAGATCATCGAGAGATAGCGACGTTGACAACTCAATAAATGTGGGCCGCTTGGTAAACGGGTGATAGCCCGCCCAGTTGATCATCATGCCGAATGGTCGAGCAGCAACTTGTGGGCGCAGATAACCACCCTTGGAAAGAACATCACTAGAAAAATCAAGTGCGTACTTCCATGCATCGGGCATGGTCATGTATTGCAACAATAGGTATGTGACTTTGAGATCTGTGCGCAGTGCAAGATCTCCCATCCATTCCATTTCCTCTTTCATTCCCATGGTCGGCTGATTGCCACCATCGGGTAGTACCTCGGGGGCAACTTCGAAAATTCCACCACCACCGGCAACTAATGCATCGGCAAGTGCGTTCAACTCTTCGCTGTTGGCGAAAGTTCCCGGCACAGGCTCGCCGTCTTTTGCTTTGTGTCCCATCGTGCGACTTGTAGAGAATCCGATAGCACCGGCCTCACGTGCCTCGCGAACGATGCGCGCCATTTCATCTATATCTGTTGCAGTTGCGTCTTCATTGCGTGCACCACGTTCTCCCATCACATAACCACGCACCGCACCATGGGGCACATAAGCCGCGATGTCTACTGCGTAGCGTCGTTGATCAATTGCGTGGAGATATTCCGGAAAAGTTTCCCAATCCCATGAAATTCCCTCGTGTAGGGCAGTGCCTGGTATATCTTCAACACCTTCCATCAGTTGCACAAGCCATTCCTCTTTGCCGGGTCGCACGGGCGCAAATCCCACTCCACAGTTACCCACTACAACGGTGGTGACGCCGTGTGCACTTGATGGCTCAAGCAAAGTATCCCAACTAACTTGACCGTCATAGTGGGTATGGATGTCAATAAAGCCCGGAGTGACGAGTAAACCGTGGGCATCAATCTCTTCGTGCGCATCAGCGTCAATGCGCACATCCATTTGTGCGATGTGGCCATTGTGGATGGCAATGTCTCCGACCCAACGCGGTGAGCCAGTGCCATCCACAATGGTGCCGTTGCGAATAATGATGTCAAACATGACGTACCCCCTGTGGGCATGGTAGCCGCCGCTGTGGAGTTGATTTCTCCCGGAAGAACGCCAAGTTCGACTCTTTGATTTTGGGCGTTGCTTCCTAGTATCGACAAGGCAGACAAGGGGGCACTATGGCTCTGACAGAGACAGCGACACCAGGAATCCGCCAGGGAATTGAGCATTTTGATGTCTTGATCGTGGGCGCAGGAATTTCTGGGGTAGGCACGGCGTACCACATGCAAGACCAAGCGCCAGACAAAAGTTTTGTAGTTCTTGAGGCCTATGAAACTTTCGGCGGCACCTGGCATATGCACAAGTACCCCGGTGTGCGTTCGGACTCAGACTTGTACACGTTTGGATATCGCTTTAAGCCGTGGACGGGCACACCTATTGCATCTTCTGCAGAAATAAAGAAGTACATGGGCGAAGTGATTGAGGACAACAACCTCGACGAACACATTCGTTATCGCCATCGCATTACCGGCGCATCCTGGTCAAGCACGGACAACCGTTGGACTGTGGACGTCACCAACTTGGCCACCGACGAAAAGTTCCAGATGAGCGCAAACTTTCTTTGGATGTGTCAGGGCTATTACAAACACGCACAGGGCTATACACCCGAGTGGCCCAATATGTCTTCGTTCAAAGGCCAGATTGTGCATCCCCAAACGTGGCCCGACGATCTTGATTACACAGACAAGCGCGTCGTGGTCATCGGCTCTGGTGCGACATCGGCAACCCTGATACCCGCAATGGCAAAAGATGTTGCACACATCACCATGTTGCAGCGTTCGCCTACTTATTTTGTTCCAGGCCGCAATGCGAATGAACTGGCAGACACTCTTCGTCAATTAGAGATTGACGAGATGTGGATTCATGAAATTGTTCGTCGTAAAGTGCTGTTCGATCAAAAAGTTATTGCTGATCTTGGTTTCCAACAACCCGACTTTTTGAAAGAGCAATTGTTGGAGGGCATCAAACCGTTACTTCCTGAGGACTTCGACATGAAGCACTTCACGCCGAATTATCGCCCATGGCAACAGCGCCTTGCATTTGTTCCCGATGGCGATCTTTTCGCCGGTATTAAATCTGGTAAGGCAAGCGTAGTGACTGATGAAATTGACACATTTAATGAAAACGGCATTCTGACAAAGGGCGGTGTACAACTAGATGCAGACATCATCGTGACTGCCACAGGTTTTCATCTCTCCGTACTTGGTGATATTCCCTTTGTTGTAGATGGCAAACCTTTGGAGTGGAGCCAGACAGTGACCTATCGAGGAATGATGTTTACCGATGTTCCAAACCTTGCCTGGGTCTTTGGTTACTTCCGAGCAAGTTGGACTTTGCGTGTGGACATCATGGCCGACTTTGTAATGCGCTTGTTTGCACTTATGGACAAAAAAGGTGCGCACAAAGTAACTCCGCAATTGCGTCCGCAAGATGCGGACATGGAGATTGGTCCATGGATGGATCCCGAGAACTTCAACCCGAACTATCTGATGCGCGCACAGCACCTGATGCCAAAATCAGGCAAGAAAGATGAATGGATGCATAACCAGGATTACTGGCTAGAAAAAGACATTCTTCCTCACGCCGATTTAGAAGATGGTTGTCTTCGATTTGAGTGATTGCTAGCTCTGATGAGCGGGACAGATGCCAATCTTTTTGTAATGGCACCAGTTGCAAAGGTTTGTCACATTGCAGACGAATTCACCGGTCTCACATGCTTTATCTAGATTTTCTTTTGTCTCCACAATTGTTCCTTTGGCAATGGATAACTTCACAGGAGTGACCTCAAGTTCCAGCTTTGTGGAATGGGCCAAATACAAAAGCTCTAGTTGTGATGTCGGAAGATCATCTGATGATTCAAGCATCAGTGCATAGGCAAGCAATTGAAAAAATGTCTTATCTTCAGAATCAAACTTTGGGTTAGGGACTTTGCCTGTTTTGTAATCGGAGATGATGGCGAATTGATCATCGTTGACGGTCACTCGATCGATGATGCCTTTTAGACGAACACCTTCAACTTCTGCCTCTACGGCCAGTTCCATGTCGTCAAGATCGGTGTGAGCAGGATCTTCAAGATTCCACAAATTGGTCATGTTCTTGAATGCAGCGATTTTGAAATCTTTTGTGTTTCCCAGCGGCTCAGCAAGTGTGGTGACTTTATTCTCCCAATCACTCGAAATCCAAAGTTCGCCAGCCAAGGTACGCAACGAATCTACATTGCGCTCTTCGTGTGGTAACTGGTACAGGTGTTCAAGAACTTCATGTACGAAGGTTCCAATGTGCATCTGCCATGTGGAAGGTTCTTTGATGTTGTCGAAGCGACCGAATTTGTATTTTTGTGGGCAATCCTGAAAGGTGCGAATGGCAGATGGCGACAAGTACTCCGGTGGCGTGAACATCTGCTCAGTTTGGCAGGTTTTTGCCGCTAGCCGGTGATTTGGTTCAATGCTCCGCGAGTGTGAATGCGCTCAAGAAACTCTGGCTCGTATGCAATAGAGGGATCTTTGCGCACTTCTTCATCGAGAACCACAGCATCATCACCCACCAAGATGCGCCATTTTCCTTTTGCAACTTCGGAAAGAATGTGTGCCGATGCATCTGTTGCAGACATGGGTGCTGCATCGCGGAATCCTTCTGCACCCATTTGCAACAACACACGAATGTCTTCATCGCTAGCAGACGATGTATCTATGCCAGATTTCTCGTAGCGCTCACGAATTTGTGCAATTTGATCCACGGTCATCTCTTTGGGGTCATTGCCATGCAACTTGCCCGAGTTAATCATGATGCTTGTGCCGATATGGCCTGGCATGACAACCGAAACTCCAAGAGTGGGAGCCGTAAGTCGGAAGTCAGTAATCAATGCCTCGCTAAATCCTTTAACTGCAAACTTTGCTGCACTGTAGGCCGAGTGTGACACGCTGGGCCCAAGTGATGCCCAAAATCCATTGACAGAACTTGTATTCACAATGTGACCAAATGGTGCCTTTAACAAAAGCGGCAAGAATGCGCGAGTGTTTAAGTACACACCGCCCCAGCACACGTTGAATGTCTTTTCCCATTCTTCCCGCGTATTGTCGATCAAGCTTCCCCCGCCACCAATGCCAGCATTGTTGAAAAGAACATGCACATGTGGCTGCCAGGAAGCAACCGCATCTCGGAAGGCAAGTACTTGTGTCTCGTTGGAGACATCGGCAACAAAAGTCAACACTTCACCTGGGTGTGCGTCGTTGACGCACATTTGCGCGGTCTCTTCAAGATTCTCAGCGATGACGTCGCATGTTGCGACATGGCATCCCTGCTGTGTGAGTTGACGAACTAATTCGCGTCCCATTCCGGTTCCGCCACCGGTAACTACTGCGACAAGACCTGCATAACCATTGGAAAAACGTTGCGACATGGAGACCCCTTTTGTATTCGTTGCATTCAACAACACAAGTACAGTAGTGCGCCCCAGCGCCTTAGGAACAAGGCGACACATCCTCTCCATAGAGTGAGGGCATGCGTAAATTCAGTTCCCGTCTGTTGAGTTCCTCATTTTTGGCTATTGCCATCTCCATTTTTGTGGTTGGTCTGGTGTGGGCAAGTTCTACGGCACTTCAAATCTCTAATGGAGGGTCCTCGCAGGTAGTTGGCACTGCGCCAGACGAGGAAGAAGATGGTGGCGACGGCGATCTACCAGACATCGAGCCAGGTGACGAGATAGATGAATTGCGCCAAATGGTGGTCGATCTCACAAGTCAGGTGGAAACACTCACAGAAGTAATTTCCACTCTTCAAACCGATGTCTCCAATGTAGAAGTTGTGGCACGTGACGCCGCATCGGAAGCGGGCCAGGTGAAATCCATCGCCGACGATGCAGCGACAGACGCAGGGGAAGCTCGTCGAATTGCTCGCGATGTCTCAAGTCGATTCCGCGCAATTGAACTTCGTACATCAAAACTGAATGACTTCGGTGTCTATTCCGGAGCAATCAATCCGAATCAGTTGTCGCGCAAACTCACCCCTGCAGACATGACAGGGGATTGGCCACTCAATCGAGTCACCGGAGAATTGGAATCAAGACACTTGCTCATGCCATTTTCTGGCAACTGTTCATCTCGGTCTGGGTTTTATACGGTTTTAGTGAGTGATTCATCTCGCCGCGTGACCTGCGAACGCATTGCTATTCGGTAATTGCTATTTCGCAAGCCGAAGTGTGCGAATCTGAAATGCTTCAAGTGTGAGTTGAACTGTTCCATCGGTGGTGCGCCAGGCATCACCATTGGGCACTTCTAACGCGTCACATTCAGAAACCACCGCATAACCGGGCACAGTTAAGGTGCCTTGTGCACGACCACCAGTTGTTTCCCACAGTCGAATAATGATGTCTCCATTGTCATCATCGGCTGGCTTCACTGCACTGATCATCACGCCTTCAATATCTAGATTGATCTGAAGAGGTGAAATCGCTGGCGTTCCATCCACAATGCGTAAAGGATGTGCAACACGTGCTGCTTCTTGCTCGATTCCATGGACAATGGGGTCACCTTGGGTCAACATCACAGACCATTCAATTTTCTGTCGGCCTCGGTCAGCAAACGGATCAGGAAAGCAAGGTGCACGCAGGATAGTGAGACGTAATTCTTCGCCCCGTGCGTCGTAGCCACGTGGGCCATCGGCCAATAGTGCTACACCGAAGCGCGGTTCATGCACTGCTGCGTAGCGCTGGCCACACACTTCAAATTGGGCAACATCCCAACTTGTGTTGGCATGTCGAGGTCGGCGTACATGGCCAAACTGGGTGCCAAATACTGCATCGCGTGAATGGATATCGGTTGGCAAACACCATTGCAATCGCTGTTCGTGCTCTTGCCAGTTGGCATCTAGGGCGATGTCCATGCGAGGTGAACCAGCAGAGATGGTGTAGCGCACAGTGAATTGTGATGCCTCTGTTGCATATGAACACTCCACAATTGCCCGCATCGGTGAGTGTTCTACAAGGGCAGCGACACCGTTATGCAAGGTCATAGTTGGAACAGCATTGGCATCTGCCATATCAATGTCCCACGCGTCGTATTCAGCTGGGCGATCGTTACGCAATGTGAATGCAGGGGATTGCCCCTCGGGTAGGACATTTCGCGCACCATTGCTCAGTGATGTGATGGTTCCGTCGTGAGCAATGGACACATTAAGATGGCCGTTGTGAATGTGCCAAGCATTCTGGCTTTGCGTCACTTGCACAATGTCGGAGAACCATTCAGGAAGGAGTGGTTCTGGAACTGCTGTGCTGAATGCAGCAACATCAACCCATGCAGGCGAACCATCTACATCGATGACTTGTTGTAGTGCAACGGGTGCAGGGTTCAACACGTGTGTTGGGCCTTGTTCCACAGGAATCAAACTCGCAAGAATGATTTCAATTTCTTCTGCGACAGCGGCAAATTCCGCTTCGGCATCTTGATGTACCCAGGCAATAGACGAACCAGGAATGATGTCATGGAACTGTTGCGTCAAAACTCTTTGCCACAACTCGTCAATAGTGGCGGGACGAAATCCCACCGCGGCAGACCACAGCTCAAGTTCATGGAGCAATCGCTCACTCCAACGGTTGCCTTGTTTTGTGCCTAGTTGCGTGGAATATGTACCACGGTGTTTTTCAAAATACATCTCACCGTTCCACACGGGAGCACTGTCTTGGTACTCATCCATTAACTGGGTGAAGAAGTGTTCCACCTTGTCAAAAGTGACACGTGGTACTTGGTCTAGATCTTGAGCAAGACGTCCACGTTCAATCATGGTTTGAGTTGGGCCGCCGCCACCATCGCCGTGCCCGTAAAGAACTAGTGAATGCGAAGAACCAACATGATCTCTGTAGTTGTGTTCAGCGAAACGTAACTGTGAGGGCAATAAAAGTGCGTTGTAGGTATCTATGGGGCTGAAGTGGGCAAATACTTTCGTTCCATCAAGTCCTTCCCACCAAAAACTATGGTGCGGCATCTTGTTGGTTTCGTTCCAGCTCAGTTTTTGTGTGAAAAACCATTCACATCCTGCATGTGCAACGATTTGGGGAAGCCCTGCGGGATAGCCGAAGTCATCGGGCAAAAATGCTCCACGGCATGTTGTGTTGAACCAATCTTGAAATGATCGTTGACCTTGTACGAGTTGTCGTAGCAAGCTCTCACCACAGGGCAAGTTGAGATCGGTTTCTACCCACATGCCGCCGACTATTTCCCATCGTCCTAGTGCAACGAATCGTTGTACTTCTTCGAATACTTCAGGTGCATCTTGGGCCACCCATGCATAGTGCTGTGCTTGGCTGTGGCAAAACACATAATCGGGGTTGGCCTTAAGAAGTGAAAGAGCATTTGCAAAAGTGCGCACCACTTTGCGCCGTGTCTCACGAATAGGCCATAGCCACGCAGTATCGAGATGAGCGTGCCCAGTTGCTGTAATGCGGTGAGCTGCGGGCCCATTACCAATTCCTAGAACAACGTCGAGTTCTTTGCGCGCGCGAGGCAAGGTGGCAAAGAAATCATTGGTATTGAGAGCTTGATCGCATTTTTCGAGAGCAGCAAAAATACGTGCCCGTGCCGGGGCATGTGTATCTAGGTCTAGGCACAAGTTGATGACTGTGTGCAGCGCAATGGCCATCTCTTGTACATCTGCATGAAACACGCACAAGCGTGCAGTGCGAAATGTATATAAAGGATTAGTAGGAGCCGTGGCTGGATCACCAAAAGGTGTGGGGCCATAGCCGTGTTCGTGTCCCGCGATGATAGGGGTTGCTGCAGCTTCAATCCACAAATCAATGACATCACCTTTTGATGGTGTTCCGAGATGCACGATGCGACGATCGGGTTGAATGGCTTGAAGACGCGAACCATCGCGCCAGGCCATAGCTTCAACTTGAAAACCATCGCCACCGCCGATGAATCCCACATCGAGATGTGCCACAAGCGGCTTACCTGCAAGTTCGCTAGGAACTGTGGCGGTGAGGTGGAACCAACGTGTGTGCCACGGACGACCCCATTTTGTGCCCAATGCAAATTTCTTTACAGGTGATGAAATTGCGTCGTGATAATTGGGAGATGTGAAAAATTCTTCAGTGGCCACCACGTCGAAGTTCAGACCGTCTCCCAAAATTCGGGGATTAATGCGTTGATCAAATAAGCGTTGCGCGCGTTGCATCGCCGGGGCGGTTACACGATGTGCCATGTCAAAGACTCCTTATGGCTCAACTATGGGGAATCCGGTAGAGACTTCATCCATGTTGCCAAAGATGGTTAACAGCGCTGCAGCATCACCTTCAAGGACGATCTGACCAGCTTGTATCTGGTCCATAAAAGTTGTCTGTTGGGTGATGATGTCAATAAATGTGGTGCGTCGCATGGTGATCGACACCACGGCATCTGGATCGTGGCGTCCGGGGGAATACCACAACGTGCGGTTAGAGACACCGAGCGCCCATGTTTCACCGACATCTTCAAATGTCCAGTTCACCGACATGCGAATACCACCAAGCTCTTCTTGCTTGATGCGTACCGAAATGGAGTCAAACACTTGCTCGATAGTCATTGCGCGAAGTAACCCTCGTGCACGAAGTGCGCCCGTGGTTGGCCGTGGCGGTCCTTGGCGTAGTTCTTGGGCTCCCATGAGATAGGCATTGCGGAATGTGGAAGATTCGCTTTGGTACCCCAGTTGTTCAAGAGCGTCGGCTTGTAGTTCTCTAGCACTTGTATTTGTGGGATCTGCAAACACAAGATGGTTCACAATTTCTACAACCCAGCGATAATCGCCTTGTTCAAATGCCACTCGTGCAGACTTCAGCAATGCGTCGGCACCACCAGCTAGTTGCACGTATCGCTTTCCAGCTTCAATCGGTGAGTACTTGTTGAGATTTGCAGGGTTGCCGTCGTACCAACTGAGGTATCTCTGGTACACCGCTTTGGAGTTATGAATTAGATCGCCGTAATACCCACGAGTGTGATCATTAGCAAGAAACTCATCGGGCAAAGTGAGGGCTTCTGCGATTTCGGTAGCCACGTAGCCCTTGTTAGCCAAGCGCATCGATTGGTCATGCATCCATTTGTACATGTCGCGCTGATTGCGCAGAAATTCATTTGCGTCCTCGTTACCCCAACGAGGCCAGTTGTGTGAAGTAAACAACACATCAATATCTGCACCAAAAAGATCAATGGCTTCATTGATGTACTTTGACCACTTCAATGAGTTGCGCACGAGAGCACCACGAATAGGAACAAGGTTGTGCATCGTGTGGCTACAGTTTTCAGCCATGCACAACGCACCTAAGTCGGGAAAGAAAAAGTTCATCTCAGCGGGTGCTTCGGTTTCTGGTGTGAGTTGAAACACGATGCGCACACCGTCCACCACCATTTCTTGACCGGTTTGTGTGATGTCGTGGGTTGGGGCAATCAGACCTGGGGCGCCCATCGGAATCACTCCACCAAGTCCACAGTCGATATGTCCGGTGGGAGCAGCTGGCAATAGCGGACCAAATTGATAGGTGGCACGTCGCGCCATTGCGGGCCCAGCAATCACATTTTCGCCGACCGTTTCGTGCAAGAAGCCTTCTGGTGCAATCACCATGCACTTACCTGCATCGACCTCTTCTTGAGTAGTGACTCCCAAAACCCCACCGAAATGATCTGTATGGGAATGGGTGTAAATCACCGCCACCACGGGCTTGTGACCAATGTGTGCAGTGATGAGTTCGTATCCCGCGCGAGCAGTTGCCTCCACGGTGAGTGGATCAATCACAATCCAACCAGTTGCACCTTCAATAAAGGTGATGTTGGAAATGTCGTATCCGCGCACTTGCCACACACCAGGTCGCACTTCGAACAAACCATGGTGATTGTTCAACTGTGCATGGCGCCACAAACTGGGGTTCACAGTGTCCGGGGCGGGATTTCCCACAGCAAGGAATGTGTAGTCATTGACATCGCTGACTTTGCGCCCGTCCTCCTCAATGCGTCCGGTGGGATGAGATGCAATAAAGCCACGTCCTGCGCGTTCGAAATCGCCCGGATCATGCGGGACCGTGCAGGCCTGATTGCGCTGCTGGGTATGGGTAGTTGCGGGCTTGTGTGCCTGTGTTGCGGACATGGGTGCCTCCCGAATCAGAACTGGATAAATGACCCTAGTCAGAATCGCTAGATAGGTGAATTTTTGGCATCCTGGGTCCGCCTCTGTTGTTTCAACACTGCGAGAACTAGGGTGAAGACGCCAGGGCCGAAGGGCCCTCACAAGACAGGGGAGAGGCGATGCCAAAGCCGGGAATGCACTCAGGGTCTGAGACCGATGACGCAATGAATCTTGCGATGTCCGAAAAGGTAATTCCACTTTTCAACGCGGTGAAGAAATTCATCGCTGAAGAAGTAGAGCCAATGTCGGAGAAATTCTACGAACTTGGCGAAAACCGGGCGAACCGTTGGGACTATGCACCAGGTCAGTTGGAACTTCTTGAAGCGGTGAAGTCAAAAGCAAAATCTCAAGGCCTGTGGAACTTCTTTTTGCCAAACTCGGAAACAGGCGAGGGCCTTTCCAACTTGGATTACGCATACATCGCAGTGGAGTTGGGAAAGAATCCACTCGCATCTGAATCCTTGAACTGTTCAGCACCCGACACCGGCAACATGGAAGTGTTGGAGCGCGTGGGAACACGTGAGCAAAAGGAAAAGTGGCTCACTCCATTAATGAATGGCGAGATTCGTTCTGCTTATGTGATGACTGAACCAGATGTTGCATCTTCTGATGCAAAGAACTTGCAGTGTCGTGCATACCTCGATGGTGACGAGTGGGTCATCAATGGAGACAAGTACTACGCGTCAGGTGCAGGAGATCCTCGTTGCAAAATTTTGATTGTCATGTTGTTGACAAGTCCCGATGGACCACCGAGCCGTAAGCACTCGCAGATTTTGGTTCCCATGGATACGCCTGGCGTGCAAATTGTGGGGCCAATGGAAGTGTTCGGTGAAGACGATGCACCACATGGTCACATGCACTTGCGCTTCAACAACGTACGAGTTCCTAAAGAGAACATTTTGTTGGGCGAAGGGCGTGGTTTTGAAATTTCACAACTTCGTCTCGGACCAGGACGTATTCACCATTGCATGCGTTCCATTGGTGCTGCAGAGCGCGCACTCGAATTGATGATTCGTCGTGGACTTACCCGGGAGGCTTTTGGTCGTCCGATTGTGCGTTTGGGGAAGAACCCAGAAGTCATCGCCAAAGCTCGTATCGAAATTGAAGCGTGTCGCTTGATGGTGTTACGTGCTGCAAAAGCAATGGACACTATGGGTAACGCGGAAGCCC
>JAUMDU010000048.1:0-1964 GCA_032121425.1 Ilumatobacteraceae bacterium
GCTTCATCTAATAGTGCTGCATCAGCAGCACTCCAGCGCACGTCTTGAACTGATTCGGAACGTTGACGATACAAAGCGAGATATTCAGACTCCGGAATGACTCCCTGCCCAGCCAACTTCAACAACGCTTGTGAACCAAAAAGATCATGCAATAGTTGCGCTGGGGTAAGAACAGGCCACATGCGTTCAAATACTGCGCGCATCTCGAGCGTGTCTCGTAGCGCATCGCGCAATTCATCGGGATCTGCTTCTCCGCGCACCGTGGCAGCCATTACTGACCACACTTCATTTTCCACAAAACGACGTGCCTGATTATGTCGGTGATAACGACGACGCGCAGCTTTGACGATGTACATCGACTCTTCCACGGTCAAACGCGCGTAACTGGTGCCATATGGCATCACTACATCTTCACGCAAGGGGCGTTCACGATCAGAAATTGCCTTGTCGATCACGCGAGCAATTTTCTTTTGACCCTTAATGCGTGCAACCTCGGAGGATTCCTTCCCACCAAAAGTTGCCTCGGGAATAAGGTCTTGAAGCATCACTTGATTCACACCAGCTTCACCAAGAGAAGGCAACACCCGTTCGATGTAGCGCAAGAACACTCTGTTGGGGCCAATGACCAACACGCCTTGGTCCTCTAATGGAAAACGATGCGTGTACAAAAGATACGCAGCACGGTGCAACGCAACTACCGTTTTCCCTGTTCCAGGGCCACCTTGAACAACCAAAACTCCACCTTGTGGTGAGCGAATGATTTGATCTTGTTCCGACTGAATGGTGGCAACAATGTCACCCAATTGACCTGTACGGCTACGACCAAGTGCGGTGAGCAAAGTGGAATAACCACGCAAGCCATGTGATGCGTCGTTGTCTGCTAATCCATCATCTTGACCGATGCCAAGATGACCTTCACCAAAGAGTTCGTCTTCGAGAGCCAGAAGTTGTGCACCTTCAACAACAAAATGTCGACGACGCACAAGACCCATCGGCTCGCGACCCGTCGCCCGATAAAAAGGTTCGGCCACCGGTGCCCGCCAATCCACAACAACTGGCTCACGTTCAGCATCAGCTACTGCTAAACGTCCGATGTGGAATGTTTCAATTCCGTCAATATTCTCATCGTCACTGTTGCGATCAATGCGACCAAAGACCAAAGCGGCATTTCCAAGATCGAGTTGTTCAAGACGATGCACCAAATTCTCGTCGAAGACGTTGCGCTCTAGGCGCGCTTGAAAAGTTCCACCAGGTCCAGATGACGTGAGCTCGCGGATTTTCATCGCGCCGGTACGGCTTGCTTCCAGGCACTCATAGGCAAACAGGATGTATTCCTGCTCTTGTGCCAGTTCAGGGTGCTGTGGGGCCATGGACACCAATCCGCTTTCGGCTAATGCCTCCCGAATTCGGGGTTGATTAATGCTATCGGGGTACACATCTGTCCCACCGAAAGGAATTTGCAACGTGGTTATTTCTGTACGACACACCGTGTCCTTTCTTATAGGCATTGCAACACTTGCAAGCGTCGGCCTTAATGTCCCCCTGCCCTTAACTGCACGTGCGTCAGGAACGGGATCAGGTTCTGTGGACAACGAGACCATCTCTGCCGAAGTGAGATACGACGCGCCTCCACGCGATAGCGCCTGTGTATGGGAACCGGTGAGAGGATCGACCACTCTCCCAATTGCGGGCACACAACCCACTCAATACGAATCCTTGTACTACCGCGCATGCGACGACCGCATTATGTCGTATCACTGGATCCGTGACTCCACCCCACAACGCATTGCCACTTCTGCCCACAGCAAAGTGTCGCGGCTAGTGAATTCTTTACTGCTACGCACCGCGCCACCGAGCGACAAAATGGTGGTCACCATCGGTACCTGGTTTTGGATTCCCCGAGCCGCATGGAAACCTGTCAGCGTCACTGCATGGATTCCCACTCATGTTGGCCCCATCTCTGT
>JAUMDU010000049.1:0-2056 GCA_032121425.1 Ilumatobacteraceae bacterium
AGTGTGCGCACACGTGCCATCTCCGAGATGAGCAATTCAGTGGTCATCGGGGCCGCACCAAAAGTTCCAATACCACCTGCGTCAGAAACCGCCGCAACTAAATCGCTATACGAGACACCACCCATACCGGCGAGCATGATGGGTAACTCGATATCAAACATTTCAGTGAGGCGCGTTTTCATAGATACTTACCGTACAACTCGGTGGTGTGTGGTGGCCTAATCAGGAGAGTGTGCGATATGCCCCAGGTCGGCGCAGAAACCCACGGTGCCAGCGCCGTGGGGTGAAAAGTGCGGCTCGAGGTTCATCTTCAAACATCCAGCGCACGAAATAGCGCTTTGTCCACGCTGTGCTGTTCACAAGGGCGAGAACACGCTGTGTTGTTCGCGGAGACGAAAGTAGATTGCCCAAAAACTTTGACATGCGATGATCCGCAAGCAAAGTTTTGTCGAGTGTCGTTGAGTAGTGATGACGCACATCGCTTGGAGTCTCATTGTGTGCAATCGCATGTGCCGCAGCGATACCTGTCTCTAAAGCTTGTGCGATTCCTTCGCCAGTCATGATGTCGGTAGCGCACACTGCATCACCCACAAAAAGAATGCGCCCAGTTGACCTGACGGCGTGGTCAATGCGTGCAGGAATAGGCCAAGCAGTGTGACGATCTTCGGGAACAAAGTGGTTGCCAAGTGCAGCACGTATGTGGGGTCTCTCGAAAAGATTTTTCCACGTGTCTTTCATAAATTGCATGCTTGTTGCATCACTGCGCATCATGCAGAAACCAAAATTCACTCGATTGTTGGGCAATGGAAATGACCATGCGTACCCAGGGAGAAGATCATCATCAAACCACACGTACAAGTCTTCTGTTGCTGGTCCCTCTACATTGCTGAGGTACTGGCGAAATGCATGCCACTCACCGAGATAACCAGGAGTGGACATCTCTAACGATTTACGTATCGGTGACCACATGCCGTCTGCGGCAATCACGTAGTCGGCCTCAACCATGCCCAATCCATCAATATCAACGGTGATCGCATCGGTGTCATTGCGCACAACACTGCGGAAACTGTGCCCTTGGTGCACAGGGATTCCAAGTTGAATGCATTGGTCTACTAACGCATTGTCAAGTTGTCGACGAGGAGCAACAGCTGCGAACATTCCCTGACCCTTTGGAAGATCCATGTCGAGTGTGCTCCCGTTAGGTGATCGCACAATCACTCTGTGTGTCTGTTTCCAGTCAGGCACGGTCTCGGGGGAGAAGTTGAGACGTTCCAATATGCGTAATGCATTGGTGGTGAGACCATCGCCGCAACATTTATCTCTTGGGAAAGTGGCTTTATCCACCACGGTGACACTGTGGCCAAGGCGATGCAATGTGAGGGCACACGCGGTGCCAGAGGGGCCAGCACCAATAATGAGGACCTTTTTTGCCACGCTTTCGAGGCTAGGGGGCCTTGGGCTATGTCGGCTGTGACACCAGTTCGTAGTATCAAAGGCGGACACCATGAGGTGTTGTCCCATTTACAAAGAGGAGAGCCGTCGTGGCGAAGTTGTGTGAAGGCCGTGTTGCCGTAGTTACAGGAGCAGGTCGCGGAATTGGTCGCGAACATGCATTGAGTTTGGCAAGCCAAGGCGCCAAAGTTGTAGTGAACGATCTTGGTGGCAACATTGACGGCAGTGGTGGCGATGTGAGCCCCGCACAATCTGTTGTTGATGAGATCAAGGCAATGGGCGGCGAAGCTGTTGCAAATGGTGATGACATCTCTTCCTGGGAAGGTGCACAGCGTCTCATCAACACTGCAGTGGAGACATTTGGTGACATCAACATTGTGGTGAATAACGCAGGAATTTTGCGCGACCGCATGTTGACCAACATGACCGAAGAAGAATGGGATGCAGTTATCAAGGTGCACATGAAGGGCACATTTGGTCCTAGCCGTTGGGCTGCTGCATATTGGCGTGAACAAGCCAAAGCAGGCAAAGAGGTATACGGCCGCATCATCAACACCACATCTGTGTCGGGAATCTACGGCAACGTGGGTCAGACAAACTACGG
>JAUMDU010000049.1:2066-37255 GCA_032121425.1 Ilumatobacteraceae bacterium
CTACGGAGCAGCAAAAGCAGGTATTGCATCGTTCACTGTGATTGCGGCCCTTGAGTTGGCACGTTTTGGTGTGACTGTAAATGCTGTTGCACCAGTTGCTCTCACTCGTATGACTGAAGGCCTGGGCAACGCACCAGAGACCGATGAAGAGCGCGAGATGCGTTCACCACGCTGGATTGCACCGATTGTTACTTGGTTGGCAGGAAGCGAAGCAGGCGACGTTACTGGTCGCATATTTGAGGCAAGTGGTCAGACATTGGCAATTGCCGAAGGATGGCATCGTGGACCAAGCGTGTCACCTATCGATGACCCCACCAAGATTGGTGCTGCTGTGTCAGAGATGCTCAAGACTGCACGACCAAATGCCGGCATGGACGGCAAAGATGGCTCATGGCCACAAAACACCATCGGAAAGAAGTAGGTCAGCATCATGGCTTTGAATCCAGAAGCAGTCGGTTCAGTAGGTGAGCCGTATCAAATTTCTTGGTCCTCGAAAGACTCTCTGTTGTATGCAGTGAGTTTGAATGTGGGTTCTGATCAATTGCAATACGTCACTGAAAACTCAACCGGTGTCGTGCAAAAAGCTCTACCTACCATGCCTGTGGTGTTGGGTTCTGGTCAAGCAACAGCAGCGTCGAACCCGATGCGCAATGTGGGTGAATTCAACTTTGCAAACCTTGTACATGCATCACAAGCAATCACTTTGCATCAGCCTCTTCCTGTGGAAGGAACGGCCACCGTGCAAAGCAAGCTTGTGGCGATGTATGACAAGGTAAAGGCTGCAGTCATCGTGACGGAAGCAGAAGCCACCGATGCCGCTGGCAAGCCGCTGTACTCCACACGTTCATCTGTGTTTATCCGAGAGGCAGGTGGCTTTGGTGGGGAGCGCGGGCCAAGTGGTGCAGTGAACGAACCACCAGCCACCGCACCCGACCATGAAGTCACCTTTCAGACAACCCCTGACCAAGCACTGTTGTATCGCTTGAATGGCGATCGCAATCCTTTGCACTCAGATCCCAATCATCCAGCTGTTGCAGCCGGAGTATTTCCTAAGCCCATCCTTCACGGATTGTGCACATACGGATTCACTGGCCGCGGACTGTTGAACGCATTGTGTGGTGGCGATGCCGATCGCTTCAAGCACATTGAAGGACGTTTTGCTTCTCCTGTGTTTCCTGGAGATGCGCTCACGATCAAGATCTGGAACAGTGGCGCTGGAGAAGCGTTATTTGAGACCTATGTAGGTGACCGCAAAGTCATCGACCAAGGATTAGTGCGCTTTAGTTAAACAGTGTCCAGTCATCGGACTTTTTGCCACGCAATTCGTCATAGTTGACTTCGACACATTTAATTCCGCGTGACTCTGCAAGTGTGCGTGCTTGAGGCTTAATGCTTTGTGCAACAAACATGCCTCGCAGCGTGCCCAAGGTGGGATCATTGGCGAGATCGGCAAGATATCGAGTGAGTTGTTCTACGCCGTCAATCTCTCCACGTCGTTTTACTTCAATCACCACGGTGTTGCCATCAGGGTCTTTGCACAAAATGTCCACGGGGCCAAGGGCGGTGTAATGCTCACGACGCAGCAGGACAAGCCCTGGCTCCATGACATCGGGTGATGCTGCAAGAAGTTCTTGGAGTTGTTTTTCGACACCGTCTTTTTCCAAACCTGGATCGGTTCCTAATTCGTGTGAAGATTCATAAAAAATTTCATGAAAAAGAATTGTCATGGTTTCGCCCTTGGGATTGCGCACAATCCATGAATCACTCAACTCTTCAATGGTGTTGGGTGAGTTCATCCAATTCAATGGCTTGTATGCGCCGCCATCGGAATGAATTGCAACACAACCATCTGCTTTGATCATGACGAGTCGCAGAGCCTCTGGCAAACGCGTCTCGAGCCGTCCGGCATAATCCACCGTGCAACGAGCAACAATCAATCTCACGGTTTCTATTCTCGCTCATTGTGGTGGGCGAGTACCAAAATGTCAGCCGACGATGTGGTCTTTCATGCGTTTTTGGATGAGTTCTCGACGGCGTTGCAATTCCCGATAGGTCAAGGTGTCGGTGGATTCATCCACACCCAAACTTGCTTTCACACTTCCCAGGTCAATCTGGAAGGTGTTTTGGTCAACGCCAAGTTCACGGAAGATTCGCTCCCCATGTCGTTGAGTGAAGACCATGGTGATGTTGGTTAACTCGGCAATGATGTCGAGATCTGGGGCGAGCCGGGCGATTGCTCCATCGAGAAACACCATGTTTTTCACGTACAGCATCAGTTCCTTGGGCAACTTGGCACCATATGCCAACAGTGATTTCACGATGCGCTGCACTTCTTGGACAAGTTCTTCACCATTGAGCGTGGTGGGGTCAACAGGTTGATCAAGTTTCAAGTCCACAATGACTGCGTCGATGTCTGTGTCTTGGGGAAGAGCCCCAAGATCACGTAGCGCTGCAACTTGTCCACGTAAATCATTCGTTGTAGCTCCAAGCATCAGGCGCATAAAGGCCATGCGTCGTTTATCGCTGAGGCGACCCACGATGCCGAAATCAAGAAGTGCGGTACGACCATCGTTGAGAACGAAAAGATTGCCGCCGTGGAGGTCTCCGTGGAACACTCCATGCACGAGTGCGCCTTCCATAAAGGCGATCATTCCTGCGCGTACAACTGCTTCGGTGTCGATACCGGCTGCTTGCATGCCTTCCACATCATCGAAATTGAAACCTTGCAAACGTTCCATCACAAGAATGCGACGTGTCACAAGTTGTGGGTGAGGGCGCGGCACGATGTAGGCCTCTTGGCGTAACTCGTGCATCATGGCTGCAACATCAACCATGTTGTCGGCCTCCATGCGGAAGTCGAGTTCTTCCACGATGGTCTCTGCGAAAAGTTCCACCAATGCGGGTGGGTTAGCAAGGGCTGCAACTTTGATGCGTCCAATCATGAATGGCGCAATCCAGGCCATCACTTGTAAGTCTTTGCGCACCAAGGTGCTCACGCGTGGACGTTGCACCTTAATGACGACATCTTCGCCTGTGCGTAGTTGTGCGCGGTGTACCTGTGCAATCGATGCAGCAGCGAGAGCAGTTTTTTCAACGTTGATGAATACATCGTCGAGTCGTGCACCGAGGTCTTGTTCGATAGTTGTGCGCACACTGTCCCACGGCTCAGGGGGTACTTGGTCGCGACAGCGTTTGAATTCATCGACAAGTTCGGTGGGGAATAAGCCCTCTCCACTCGAGATGATCTGGGCAAGTTTGATGTAGGTGGCACCTAATTTTTCAATCGCCACACGAAGACGACGCGAGACATAGGTGCGTGACTCCTCTGGGGTTGCGAAGCGTTTTCTTTTTTTGTTAATGAACCAAGGCAACAAAGCCATACCAAGGTGCCAGACCACGACAATCAGTCGACCAATTGGTGGGAAACGCCGTGTTCGGATGAGCGTAGGAACTTCTTTTCGAGCAGCATCTCGTAACACCACAGCAACTTGAGACCAGACGATTGTTTCGCGATCAAGGTTCCAGGGGCCAGAGTCGGAAAAGTTCCCCCATGAGAGGTCTGAGTGGGAAGTTGTCACGACACAAGTCTGCCGTTTGCCTGCCTGAAAGACGGGCGACATAGGACACAATAGGGAAGGGAATAAACCGAAAGGCAGCACCGATGACTCAAGGACCTTTGCACGGCGTGAAAGTGGTGGAGTTAGGTGTGTGGGTTGCGGGGCCTGCAGCGACGGGCATCATGGCCGACTGGGGTGCCGATGTTGTGAAAGTGGAACCACCCACCGGCGATCCTCAGCGCGCAGTCTTTGGCGCCTTGGGTGTTGCTGATCAAAACGGTGTGCCACCTTTTGAAATTGATAACCGTGGCAAACGTTCGGTCATTGCAGATCTTCGCGAACCTCAAGACATGGAGAGATTGATGTCTTTGTTGGCTGATGCCGATGTGTTTGTCACCAATGTGCGTCCGGCTGGACTTGCACGATTGGGTCTTGATCCTGAATCTCTCACCCAAAAGTTTCCCCGTCTGATTTATGGCGTGATTACGGGCTATGGCACAGAAGGCCCAGATGTAGATCGAGCGGGATACGACATCGGTGCGTTCTGGGCACGATCAGGATTGGCACACACCACGGTGGCACCGGATGAATTGCCACCTGCGATACGTAGTGGTCAAGGCGATCACACCACAGCTCTTTCCTTGGTGTCGGGAGTCATGGCTGCATTGTTTGATCGTGAACGCAGTGGTAAAGGTCGAGTGGTGTCAACGAGTTTGTTGCGCACGGGTATGTACACGTTGGGGTGGGATATTGGTGTGTTCTTGCGTTATGGAAAGCGTCAGAGCACAAAACCGAATCGAGAAAATCCAGCCCCCATGATGAACTGTTATCGCACAGCTGATGGCAGAGCGTTCTGGCTCCTTGGCTTAGAAGCCGATCGACATTTTCCTGGATTGCTCGCAGCGATGGAGCGTCCAGAGTTAGCCGAGGTAGAAAACTTCAAGAATGCTCGCGCACGCTCGGTCAATGCCGGCGAGTTCACTGCTGTTCTTGATGCACATTTTGCAACACAGTCGTACGAGTATTGGACAACACGATTTGATGCACATGATGTGTGGTGGGCGCCGTTGAACTCCATTGCCGAAGCTGTTGTTGATGAACAAGTGCTGGCATCGGGTGCAATTGTGGATATGACGCCACGCGCAGGTGAAGCGCCATATCGTGCAGTGAATTCACCAGTGGACTTCAGCGGGTATGCACCCACGTATGGTCTTGTTCCAGCACTTGGAGAACACGACCCACAATGGTGAGGTTCTAGCGATGTCATTGTTCGCAGTGAACGGCCACGAACTGTTACCCACTGATGGCAGTGCAAAACTGTATGAATGGGTGTTAGGGGATCTTGACCCGACACTGGTGATGCAAGAACTTCTCGAGTCTGTTCCATGGGCATCACAGACCATCACCATGTTTGGAAAACAGTATGAAGAACCTCGTCGCACCGCGTGGTTTGGTGATGATGGCGCAAGTTACACATACTCAGGTATCACGATGACCCCGCGTGCGTGGACGCCATTGCTCGAGTCATTGCGCAGTATCTGTGAAGAACGCAGTGCCAGTTCGTTTAACTCGGTGTTGCTGAATTTGTATCGCGATGGCAACGACAAAATGGGTTGGCATGCAGATAACGAGCCCGAACTGGGAAGCGAACCTGTCATTGCTTCATTGAGTCTTGGTGTCACACGAAAGTTTCGTTTTCGTCATCGCACCACAAAAGAAGTAGTGCAGTGCGAACTACCTACTGGTTCGTTGGTGGTGATGAGTGGTTTGTCGCAAAAATGCTGGGTGCATGAAGTGCCACAGCAAAAGCGAGTGACCTCACCACGCATCAATCTCACGTTTCGAAAAATTAAGAATTAATTATTCACGTGGGTCACGGCCCCACAGTGCATGAAGAATATCTGTGGTGTATTCAGGGCGACACACGAAAAAATCTGGCAACCATGTATCTGGCTTGTTGTAGATAAGCGGTGAGCCATCAATACGGCTGGCGTGAAGACCCGCTGCCATTGCTACTGCAGCAGGCGCAGCTGAATCCCATTGATGCATACCGCCATCATGGATGTAGATATCTGCTTCACCCATCAAGATCGACATTGTCTTTGCTCCTGCACTACCTAAGCGAAATGCATCACAACCCAAACCTTCTGCAACAAGAACCGCCGCATACGGGGCTCGGTTGCGTGAGGTAACGAGACGAGGCTTTGTGTCTGGTGTCTTAGGTGGCACCACTGCAGGAGGGTCGGTGGAGAACACAGTGTCAATACTTGGTAGGGAAACTGCACCTGCAGTGAGTGCTTCGTTTTCCCACAATGCAATGTGAACAGCCCAGTCGGCGCGACCTTCGCCGTATTCATTAGTGCCATCTAGGGGGTCGATAATCCATACGCGATCATTGCCGAGTCGATTGTGTGAGTCGCGTCCCTCTTCGGACAGAACTGCATCGTTGGGCCGCAAGGCGGTGAAGGCATCAAGAAGAAAGTGATGGGCGAGGAGATCTCCCGAATCCTTCAATTGCCAGATACTGATGCCGCGTTCTACTTGTGTATTGCGGTGTTCGTCAAGAATGCGACCGGCGTGCAGGGCTAATGCAGTGGCAAGTTCAGCATCGGAGAATCCGCGCAGTGTTTCAAATAGTTCGTCGTTGCTCACTGTTGTCCGCGTGATAAATCGAGCGCATCTCGAATCAGTGCCCGCACGTCAGGTTCGTGAGCACCCGATTCAACAAGTGTGCGTACTCGCTGTTCGATGCGCTCGGCAATGACTTCATCAAAGGTGTCAATTCGCGTTCGGGCTGTCACGGCAGAAACGGCAATCAAAATCAAAGCGGCGATGGTGGTCACCATGCCAAAAGTGACGACCCACCCTTCGTTATTGCCTGCAATAGACGAGACAATGAGTGCGGGAATTCCGCCGAGGAAAATGATGAAACAGAGGACCTTGATGATTTTGAGAGCCACGGGTTACCTCGACAACGGCTTGTACTTAATGCGATGTGGCTGTTCTGCAGCCGATCCCAATTCCTTGCGCCGCCATGATTCGTATTCTGTGAAGTTGCCTTCAAACCATCGCACCTGACTGTCGCCCTCAAAGGCCAACACATGGGTTGCAATCCGGTCAAGGAACCAACGGTCGTGGCTAATCACTACGGCACATCCAGGAAACGATTCCAATGCGTCCTCTAGTGCGCGAAGAGTGTCTACATCCAAGTCGTTTGTGGGTTCGTCGAGAAGCAATACGTTGCCTCCACGCTTGAGAACTTTGGCAAGGTGCACTCGGTTGCGTTCACCACCAGAAAGATCGCCGACAAGTTTTTGTTGATCTGCGCCTTTGAAGTTAAAACTTGCCACATATGCGCGACCGTGAATCTCGCGGTTGCCCACCTTCATATGTTCTACACCTTCGGTAATTTCTTCGTACACAGTCTTTGTGGCATCTAGTGAGTCACGATTTTGATCCACGTAACTCAACTGCACAGTGTCTCCCACGGTGACAGTTCCAGAATCAGGAGCTTGTTGACCAGTGAGCATTGCAAACAAAGTCGACTTACCTGCACCGTTTGGACCAATGATGCCCACAATTCCCGCAGGTGGAAGCGCAAAGGACAAGTTTTCAATCAGTAAACGATCTCCGAATCCTTTTGAAAGATTTTCTACGTTGATGACATTGTCGCCGAGTCGAGGGCCCGCTGGAATGTTGATTTCCAACTTGTCCGGTCCGCGCTCTGCGGCAAGTGCTTCTGCATGCAACTTGTCATAGGCAGACAAGCGCGCTTTACCTTTTGCTTGTCGCGCCTTCGGCGACATCTTGACCCATTCAAGTTCGCGTTGCAATGTGCGTGCACGATTGTCGCTCTGTTTTTCTTCTGCAGCGAGACGAGTTTGTTTTTGTTCCAACCACGACGAATAGTTGCCTTCGAAGGGGAATCCGCGTCCTCGGTCAAGTTCCAAAATCCATTTGGCAACGTTGTCTAAGAAATAACGGTCGTGGGTAATGGCTACAACAGTGCCGGGGTACTCAGAGAGGAATCTTTCCAGCCAGTCAACGCTCTCGGCGTCTAAGTGGTTAGTGGGTTCGTCCAATAGCAACAAGTCTGGGCGCGACAGCAGTAGTCGACACAAGGCAACACGACGGCGTTCACCGCCAGACAATGTGGTGACGTCTGCATCGTTGGGTGGGCAACGCAATGCATCCATGGCAATCTCCACGTTGCGATCCAAACTCCATGCATCCATCGCTGCGATTTTGTCTTCAAGCTCTGCTTGAAGTGCTCCCACTTTTTCGTAATCGGCATCGGGGTCGCCCCACATGGCCATTACTTCGTCATAACGGGTGAGGACATCTCTAATGGGGGCTACGCCGTCCATCACATTGCCCAACACATCTTTTGTGGGGTCTAGTTGAGGCTCTTGCTCCAGCAGTCCCACTGAAAAGCCCGGCGTGAGGCGTGCCTCGCCGGTGTAGCCGTCGTCGAGGCCGGCCATGATGCGCAGCAAGCTGGACTTGCCGCTGCCATTGGAGCCAATAACGCCAATTTTTGCCCCAGGGTAAAAAGAGAGCGAAATGTTCTCCAAAATGGTGCGATCCGGAGGATAAAAGCGGGCCAGTTTGTAACAGGTGTAGATGAACTCGTGAGCCATGATGCCCTTGAGGTTAGTTCGGCGAGCCATATTCCACCCTTCCCGTGCTGCGGGCGGGTAACTTGACCTTGTCGTCCCATCGGGCGCTCACACAAGGGGAACATCTCATGCTGTCAGCACTATTTGACCAAGCTGCTCTACATAACTTCTGGTTTAGGTACCTTCACGTCCTTGCCGGTATTGCCTGGATTGGCTTGCTGTACTACTTCAACTTCGTGCAAGTTCCAGGTCTTGCCGCCTATGGCGATGAAGGCAAAGCTCGAAACATCACCATTACTCAGATCGCAACTCGCGCTTTGTGGTGGTTCCGCTGGGCGTCCATTGCCACATTGGCAACCGGACTCCTCATCATTGGTGTTCTTCCCGAGTACATGGAAAATTTCATGAATCATGAAGGCCAAGTGGGCGCAAACGCCAAGAACGCTGCAATTACCATCGGTATGATCTTGGGAATCACCATGGCAGCAAATGTGTGGATGATCATCTGGAAAAACCAGAAGGTTGTTATCGCTAATGCCACCAATGTGTTGAACGGTCAAGAAGCCGATCCCAATGCTGCAACATCTGGTCGTCGTGCATTGCTTGCATCACGTCAGAACATGATCTTTTCGGTATCAATGTTGTTCTTCATGGTGGGTGCAGCCCACTATTACGATTCGTACTTCGTGGCAACTCGCGGCGAGGCATACACCTTGTTGCTGATTGCTGTCGTGATTGGTGCGTTGTTGCAAATGAACGCATTGGGCCTCTTTGGTGGCATTAAGGCCGGCAATAAAATGCTCTGGCCATACGAGTCGCACAAAAATGCAATCATCACCTCAGTGGTGTTGTTTGTGGTGTTGTTTGTGGCATCTACCCTCACATTGGGTCTCGTGTAACACACGCCTCGTTTCAGAGATATAAAAAATGGGCCACCCTTTACGGGGTGGCCCATTTTTTATGTCGAGATTGTTTATTCGACAGTGAGAACTGCTCGCATGTTGTTGTGTCCGGGAACATCGCAAATCACTTGGTAGGTGCCAGCCTCGAGGTTGACCACCGCAGAATCGACGCTTCCTTTTTTGGAGACATCTAATTTGAAGTTGGGAACCTTGACGCCATCTTTGGCCAAAATCAATGTGTGACGTACCGAATCCTCATTCAGGTAGCCGAACTGCACGTCGCCTGCAGCAATGGGACCGTACGTCTCGGCGTCAAACTTCAAACCAGCTACAGCCTTGACCACGAATGCATCAGTGGGCAATGTTGCCGCAGGTGCATCAGTGCTTGATCCGCCGCAGGCAGACAGGGCGAGACCGACAACGGCCAGGAGGGGGAGAGTGCGCTTCATGAGACTGAATTTACTCCCCAATTGGGAGGAAAGAGTCTCGGCTCAACGATGTGGGGAAGTACCATTTGTCACGCGGACAACGTCGTCCGCGGTGCTTCACAGCACCCCATAGCTCCCCGGGGCAAGAATCTAAGGCAAGAACATGGCTGACTTAGCGGACCGCACGCAAGACTTCGGCGCCAACTCGTGGTTGGTCGAAGAGATGTACGAGCAATTTCGCACTGATCCACAGTCGGTCAGTGAGGCATGGAGAGAGTTCTTCAGTGATTACCGCTCCCAGAATCCGAATCTTGCCGCGCCTTCTGCACCAGTTGCCGAACACAATCCCGCCCCAGCAGCAGCGCCATCTGCGCCTGCAAATGGTGTAACCCCAGCTACTGCACCGTCGACCCCTGCGGCAAGTGCTCCTGTAGCCATCGATGGAGAACCCATCCGTGGAGTAGGTGCTGCAATTGTCACCAACATGGAAAAGAGCCTGTCGGTTCCTACTGCAACGTCTTTCCGTAATGTTCCTGCGCGTTTATTGGAAGTTAACCGCAAGCAAATCAATGATTACCGTTCACGTCATGGCATGAGCAAAGTGTCATTCACTCACATCATTGCCTATGCAATTGTGCGTGCAATCGCAGATGCGGTTCCCAACATGAAGAACGGTTATGCAACAGATAGTGCTGGTAAGCCGTTGCTTGTGCGTAACCCGAATGTGAATGTGGGACTTGCTGTAGACGTGGACAAAGGTGATGGATCACGCAATCTTGTCGTTCCAGTATTGCGAGATGCCGATACCTTGGACTTTTCTGGGTTCTTGGTTGCCTATGACGAAATCATTCGGAAGGTAAAAGCCAACAAACTCACAATCGCAGATTTCCAAGGTGCGAATGTGTCGATTACAAACCCTGGCACCATCGGCACTGTGCAGTCTGTGCCTCGATTAATGCCTGGTCAAGGCGTGATTGTGGGCGTGGGCTCTATTGATTATCCCGCCGAGTTTCAAGGCACAGATGAAACCAACTTGAACACATTGGGTGTATCAAAAGTTGTGACAATTACAAGCACGTATGACCACCGCATTATTCAAGGTGCAGAAAGTGGCTTGTTCCTCAAGCGGGTCCATGAACTCTTGCTTGGTAATCATGGTTTCTACGATTCATTATTCCGTGGACTAGAGATTCCATATCAGGCTGTGCAATGGGCATCTGACGTAGCCCCGTTGAATCGTGAAGAGACAATGATGCACAAGCAGATGCAAGTGAGTTTGCTTGTGCGTTCACATCGCGTGCGCGGACATCTCATTGCCGATATTGACCCGCTTCGTTGGAAAGAACCGCGTTTGCCACGCGAGCTCGATCCGGCTAACTACGGCCTCACAATTTGGGACTTAGAGCGCGAGTTTCTCACTGGGGGTGTTGCCGGAAGCACCAAAATGAAATTGGATGACCTTTTGGGTGTATTGCGCGATGCGTACTGTCGCACAATTGGCGTGGAGTACATGCACATCCAGGACACCGATGAACAACGGTGGATTCAGTCAAAAATGGAAGGTGCAACATTCACGCCAACACTGGATGAGAAGTTGCGCATTTTGGAACGCGTGAATGCAGCCGAAGCTTTTGAGAAGTTTCTTGCAACAAAGTATGTAGGCACCAAGCGTTTTGGTCTTGAAGGTGCTGAATCAATGATTCCCATCATTGACCGTATTGTCAGTTCGGCGGCAGATGACGGCATGCACGGAATTGTGTTTGGCATGCCACACCGTGGCCGCTTGAACGTGTTGGTCAATGTGATGGGCAAGGATTACGCCCAATTGTTTAAAGAATTTGAAGGACACGTCAGCCCTGATTCAGTACAAGGAAGCGGCGACGTGAAATATCACCTTGGTGCCAAGGGTGTATACCACTCAGCATCTGGCGCAAGTATCGACGTTGAACTGGCAGCAAACCCAAGTCATCTTGAAACTGTCAACGGTGTTGTTCTTGGAATGGTTCGTGCAAAGCAAGACGCCATTCAGCCGCCCATGCTTTACAGCGTGATTCCAGTGCTGATGCATGGTGATGCGGCATTTGCTGGACAAGGAATTGTCTATGAAGGTCTTGCAATGAGTGACACCAGTGGGTACCGCGTGGGTGGAACTATTCACCTTGTTGTCAATAACCAAATTGGGTTCACTACCTCACCGCAGTTTGCCCGTTCCTCGCTGTATGCAACAGATGTTGCAAAGACAGTGCAAGCACCCATCTTCCATGTCAATGGTGATGACCCTGAGGCGTGTGCACGTGTGGCGCAATTGGCATATGAGTATCGCCAAAAATTCCACAAAGACGTAGTCATCGATATGGTGTGCTACCGATTGCACGGCCACAACGAAGGTGACGATCCCAGCTACACCCAGCCTTTGATGTACAAGGCAATTGCCGAGAAGCGCAGTGTGCGCAAACTGTACGTTGAGCAATTGGTGAAGCGCGGAGACATCAGCTTGGAAGTAGCCGAGCAAGCACTTCTTGATTACCAAGGCAAACTGCAGGTCGCTCTCGATGACACGCGTCAAAATGCACCGGGAAACATAAAGGCTGCAAAGCCACCAGCCCCGATTGGTGTGTTGCCACATGTTGACACCAGCGTCAATAAAGAAACAATCGAACGCATCTTCTATCAACTCACCAATTACCCAGAGGGTTTTCATCCTCATCCCAAATTGGTACGTCAGTTTGAAGCCCGCCAAAAGGCATACGAAACAGATGGCGACTTTGAATGGGGAGTAGGTGAAGCGCTCGCATTTGGTTCATTGTTGATTGAAGGTTTTGACGTTCGCCTTGCGGGAGAAGATTCTCGTCGCGGGACATTTAGCCATCGTCATGCGTCGTTAGTAGATGTAGAGACGGAAGAGACATTCCTTCCTTTGCGCGGTGTTCCAGGAATTAGCGGAAATTTCTGGGTGTATGACTCTTTGTTGAGTGAATATGCTGCGCTGGGTTTTGAATACGGCTATGCACACTGCAATCGCAATGCTTTGGTGATGTGGGAAGGTCAATTCGGCGACTTTGTGAACGGTGCACAGATTGTGATCGACCAATACATCGTGGCTGCTGAAGACAAATGGAAACAAGCCAATGGTCTTGTGATGTTGTTGCCGCATGGTTTTGAAGGTCAGGGCCCCGAGCATTCAAGTGCACGTATTGAGCGTTTCTTACAAATGTGTGCCGAAGACAACATTCAAGTGGTGAATGCCACCACTGCTGCGCAGTATTTCCATGTCTTGCGTCGTCAGTTAATTCGTGATGTACGTAAACCCTTGGTGATTTTTACGCCAAAGCAACCATTGCGTATGAAGGAAAGTCGTTCACACATTAATGAATTCACAACTGGATCGTTCCAAGAAGTTCTTGATGACCCATTTGTGACTGATAAGTCTGCTGTGAAGCGCATTGTGATGTGTAGTGGAAAAGTTGCATGGGATGCGATGAATGAGCGAGTTAAGCGCAATGCGCCTGTGGCGGTCGTACGGGTGGAACAGTTGTATCCATTCCCACTTGAACAGATCAACGAATTGCTCACCAGTTATCCCAATGCTCGCGAAATTGTGTGGCTACAAGAAGAACCAGAGAACATGGGTCCTTGGAATTTCGTGGAGCATCTCATTTGGCGCGTGAAAGATCGTGGATATGACCTCCGCCATGCAGCACGCGTTGCATCGGGAAGTCCAGCTACTGGATCAAAGGCAATTCACGATCAAGAGCACGCAGACCTTATGGACGACACGTTCCTTGGTCTGTAGTCATCTGCAGAATTACATCAACACAAGATCAAGGTGCCCAGATAATTCGTTGAGTGCATCGGTGGGGTGAACCACTTTGATGGTGCGCATGCCCATTGCTGCTGCTGGTTTGAGGTTGATGCCAAGATCATCAAGGAACACGCATTCAACGGGCTCCACTTGAAGGAGCTCGCAAGCGATTTCATAAAACCGTGGCTCGGGTTTGCGGCATCCCACTTTGCTGCTCTCTACCACATGGTGAAACTTGTCCATGATGAGGGCAACCTCGCGCTGTCTAGGTGTGGGCTCTGGAGATTGGGTGACCACATTGTTGGTCAGACATGCGGTGAGATAGCCCGCCGCAATAACGGCATCAAGAGCAGCGACCATTGCGGGGCGTACTTCTCCTGAGAGCAATGCCAAAATCTCCGCCCCGGCAATCCGATGTCCGAGCCGTTCACTCTCTGTTGCAAACAACTCATCAAACTGTTGTGGGGTGATGTCGTTGCGTTCCAATTGGGCCCAGGCATTGGAATGGGGGTCTCGGGAATTGACCCCCCGAATGAAGTCTTGGGGGAGGCCATGACGAGTCTCGTAGGCGTTGAATGCCTCGAATGGACTGGACAAAATCACTCCACCAAAGTCCCATAAGACGGCTCGAATTGCGTGCTGTGTCATCTATTCGAGGCTACGGGGTGCCGATATGGCGGGCGTGGTCGGATTGCCCCAGATTGAGGGCTTGGGAGTGCTTGACTAACTAGGTGAGCAAGCACATCATCGTTGACGGGTCAAATATCGCCACCGAAGGTCGAGCCGAGCCCAGTTTGGCTCAGTTGGATGAGGCTGTGAGTGCATTGATGGCCGAATACAAAAACGCCAAGGTGACCGTCATTGTGGATGCCACTTTTGGGCATCGCATCGCGAAAAAAGAGCGCGCCGAGTTTGAAAAGGCCTTGGCAAATAACGAACTAGTCACTCCACCAGCGGGCGCTGTGGGTCGTGGAGATGCATTTATCCTTGCAATCGCCGACAAAGTGAATGCTGCGATTTTTTCTAATGACAGTTTTCAAGAATTCCACGGAAAATATAAATGGCTCTTTGACGAGGGTCGTCTCATTGGCGGCAAGCCCGTGCCACTTGTGGGTTGGGTGTTAGTTGAGCGTTTACCTGTTCGAGGGCCGACAAGTCGTCGATCAGTAAAACACGGCGGTGTTGTTGCAAAAGCGCTACCTGCAGCAAGTCCCGAGGCAAGCAAGCCAATGCCTGTGCCCAAAACACCACCGCCGAATGTGCGTCTTGCAAAGTCTGCACCAGTGGCAGCCAAACAACAGACTGCGAATTCCTCAAAGACTCCAGCCAGTACCAACAAGTCATCGACAACAATGGTGAACGATCTCGTTTCATTTTTGGAGTTCGTGGAAAAGCATCCAGTAGGAGCAAAAGTTAAGGCAGTGGTGGAGACCTATGCGGCCAATGGTGTGTCGGTGCGCATTGGAAGTATTGCGGGATATGTGCCACTGAAATACATGGCGACTCCTATTCCACGCAGTGCACGTGATGTCTTTAAGTTGGGAGATCAAGTCTCTTTGATGGTCGCGGGGTATTCGCCGTCACGTCGCAGTGTTGATTTGGGTGTTCCCGATGTCGTTGCTGTAAAGGTGGCAGAGTCACTTCAGCAGGACACAAAGAAAAAGACGAAGAAGTCTGCATCAGCAAAAACTGCAGTAAAGAAGACGGCAGTGCCTGCACGCAAGGTAATTGCGGAAAAAGTGCTGTCGAAAAAGGTAGTTGCGAAAAAGGCAGTTACGAAAAAAGCAGTTGCCAAAAAAGTGGTCGTAAAGAAATCTGCCGCGCCACTAGTGAAGAAAACGGCACGCCCAGCTACAAAAAAAGTAGCTCCAGTGAAGAAATCTTTGCCCAAAAAGAAATAGTTCTGCGTCTCGGGTTCTCACGGTCTTGCCCGCGCCCGCTACCGTTTGGGAGTGCTGTTTGTGACGTGGAACGTGAATTCTTTGAAAGCGCGATTACCTCGCGTGGAATCCTGGCTCGAAGAGGTGCAACCCGATGTGGTGTGTATCCAAGAGACCAAATTGGCTCAAGAGAAGTTCCCTGCCGAGGCATTGTCTGCTCTGGGTTATGAAAGTGCACATTTTGGCCAGGGGCAATGGAATGGTGTGGCAATTGTGTCCAAAGTTGGACTCGATGATGTGATGATGAATTTTGCTCCATCGGTGGAACAAGACCACGAAGCACGCATCATCTCGGCAACATGCGGTGGAGTGCGAGTGAGTTCGGTGTACGTCCCGAATGGACGTTCTCTCGACCATGATCACTATCAGTACAAGCTTTCGTGGATGCAACGATTACGTCAACACCTAGATGCCACGTGTGCACCAAGTGATGATGTCATCGTTGCAGGTGATTTCAATATTGCACCCGATGACCGCGACGTGTGGGACGTCACACAATTTGCAGATGCCACTCATGTGAGTGCCCCAGAACGCGATGCGTTACGTCACGTATGTGAGTTTGGTATGGAAGACACCTTCAGGCGCTTTCATGATGATGCGGGTCTGTTTTCATGGTGGGACTATCGCGGTGGAAGTTTCTACAAAGGTCACGGCATGCGCATAGATCTGTTGCTGGCGACCGGGCCTGTTGCTGCGCGCTCCACATGGACAACCGTTGATCGAAATGCACGAAAGGGTGAATCACCCAGTGATCATGCACCTGTGTTGTTGAAAGTTGAACCTCAGTGAGTTCAGAGCCTGAATCACCCTTTGGAACATTTCCCACGTTTCATCAACGAGATGGCGAACTCTCAGATTCTGACATTGCACGGGTGCGACTTGCAGATGTCATGCGCCAATTGATGCGAGAGGCATTTGTCTCACATGCATCAGGGTCCCGGATTGATGCTGTGGCTACTGAGATGGAGCAACAACTCGCAGTGTTGCAAAAGGCGCCAGTGATTCAAGGTAGCGCTGCAAGCGAATCACATTTTTCAGATCGCAGTCCTATCTATGGAGCAATGAATCCGCTGTCGATGCCCATGAAAATGGGTCTCACTGACGGTGGTGGCGAATTTGGTTCGGTCACAGGTGAGGCGGTATTCACCGAACTTTATGAAGGACCACCTGGACATTGCCACGGGGGTTTTATTGCAGCCGCATTCGATGAAGTGCTGGGCATGGCGCAATCGTTGACAGGCCGACCTGGCATGACGGGAAAACTCAGCATTTCTTACCGGGCCCCGACGCCGCTGAACACGCCAATTCATTTTGTGGGATGGGTGGAAAAGGTAGAAGGGCGCAAGATCTTCACCAAAGGCACCGCACATAACGGAGACACGCTTTGTGCTGAATCAGAGGGATTGTTTTTGTCGATGCCAGTTGAGTTAATGGAGCGGCTTCGCAAAGGGCGCGACTTGAAAGGTTCTACTGCGGGCGAATGATCGACAAGATCTCTTGTCCATATCTATGGGCAAAGACAGGATCTGTGATCTCTTCAATCTCAGCATGGCTCTGTGGCATTGAACGAATGAGTGCAACCATTTGACGTTGCGACAAAACGGCATCGGGGTCAACACGCATGTTGCGAGCCTTTGACGTGCGCCACGCCCGTATGGCTTCTTCAATGGGATTCTTTGCAGTGATGCTTGTACGACGCTCGCGAAATTCAGGAGTGGGTGGATCAAAGGTGGGTGTTGCAGTCGTTAATGATGGCAAAAATGGAGATGGGCCCGACGAACGACTTTCTCGGTGATCGGTCCATGTGACAGTGAGGCGATGAGCGGCGCGAGTAAATGCGACATAGGCAAGGCGCGCTTCTTCCGCACGAGCAGATGCGCCGCGCGCACTGCGATGTGGGAGTAAGCCTTTTTCACATGCAGCAACAATCACGTGTGGCCATTCGCGACCCTTGGCTGCATGGAAGGTCAGTACTTCTACGCCATCTGACTCGGTGACGTCGGCTGATGTGGCAAGCCATGAACCAAAAGCCCGACCGTCTACCGAACCTGTTCGGTTGTCGTCTAAGAACTGACGCACTAGTAGTGCAACTTGATAGTCGCTTTCTTGTTCGGTGTATTCACCAAGATCCAACACATCTGCAGCCCATGTCGAGAGAGAATCACGTCCGGTGAGATCAGTAGCAATGGCAACGGCGCGCGCCCATTCGCCACCGCGGCGTGCAGAGCGAACAGGCAGTCCTGCATCAATCAGTGCGGTACGGATCTTTTCTGCCACAACATTTGTGCGGCAGAGCACCGCTATTGCATTCAGCGACTCAGAGGATTGTTCCACAGAGACCGTGCGCACAATGTGTTGTAGTTCCTGCACTTCGGTAGGGAAGCGGCGTAGGTCAACTGGTGTGCCCGATGGGCGACGCGAAAAAGCTTCAGTGGGTTGGCCTTGCCCAGCCAAGGTGTCAACTGCAAAAGCCACAATCTCGGGAGAACATCTGTAGTTGGAAGGAAGAGATATCACTTGCGCAGGGGATCCAATGCCTGGCAGTTCGTCGAACAATGTTTTGTCGGCGCCATTGAATCCGTAGATCGCTTGATTCGGGTCACCCACGAGAAACAAATCAGGGCTAGTTCCAGACAGCACCTTCAAAAACTCAAACTGGAGTGGGTTCATATCTTGGGCTTCATCAACGGAAAGATGTTTGTATTGAAAGTTCACAGATTCGATATATCGCTGATCGCGCCGAGCCTCGTGCACAACAAATGTCAAAAAATCATTGAGGTCAACGACGCCACGTTTCTTTTTTGTCTTTTCATATGCTTCGAAGACTTCAACAAATCGATCTGGTCCTAATGGGATTGTCAATCCTGCGCGAGTCATTTTTTCCACTGATTGTTGTGGCGAACACATGTGCCCGTGGGCCCAATCAATCGCAGCGAGAATGTCTTGTAGCCCACCTTTACGTGCATCGGCGCCCATGCTGACTGAGAGCACTGAAGTGCGATTGTTGATAATAAGGGGCGCAGTTTTTCCTTTGTCTTGGAAGTACTGCATCATGAGACGTCGTGCTATTGCATGAAATGTGCCAATTGTGGGTCGTCCATCAAGATCGAACTGTGACAGTCTCGCACGCATCTCGGTTGCGGCTTGGCGGGTAAAGGTAATTGCGAGAGTGCGATTGATGTCGGCAGTGTCAGACAAAGCTCGCCAAGCAATGCGGCGAGTGAGAACAGTTGTTTTCCCAGAGCCTGCTCCAGCGCGTACAACAATGATTCCCGTTGGTGCAGTGACCGCAGTTCTTTGATCTGCGTCAAGACCGATAAGTACAGATTCTGGGCTCAGGGCCGTAAATGAGCTACTTGGTTCGTTGAATCGCACCCCTTGAAACTAGGCGGTTGCTACCCTTTTGACATGCCCTTTTCTCCTCGCCACCTCAATGATGACGAAACACTGGTGTTGGACCTTCATCCGCACTGGTGGTTTTTTGGGCCCGAGACCATTTCTTTGCTGGCTTCAATGTTTGCCACTATCTATTTGCGCTCAAAAGTGTCGGGTTGGCTGGAGACTACGGTGACATATCTTGGCCTTGCCGCAATCATCGTGTCGGTTTCATGGCTGTGCGTGGCGCTCATTAAGTGGCGCACCACATATTTTGTGGTGACCTCGCATCGCTTGATTTATCGCCAAGGAGTAGTGGCGCGCAATGGTGTGGAAATACCACTTGAACGTGTGAACAATGTGAACTTTGCACAGACTATTTTCGAACGTCTTCTCCAGGTGGGGGATTTGCTGGTGGAATCTGGCGGCCAAGAGGGCCAACAAGTTTTCTCGGACATCGCACGACCTGAAGAGGTGCAAAACATTATCCATTCCACCATTCAGCGTGAGAAGCATCAGCGTTCCGACGGCGCACCTTCGTTGGCAGGAATTGCCCATGAACTGGAGCGACTTGAGGGTCTACGTGATCGGGGAGTACTCACCGATGAGGAATTTGAGGAACAAAAGCGCCGCCTTATCGATTAAGGCTTCTCTCGCTTTCATCTCACAGCTGTGAACCTGTGAGAATGGGTATATGGCACAGGTAACCCTTCCTTCGGGAGTCTTCTTGGAATACGAATCGATGGGAAATCCTTCGAATCCCACGCTGTTGTGGATCATGGGCTTTGGAGCCCAAATGACTGCATGGCCCGATGAGTTTTTGCAGATGTATGTGGACGCAGGGTTTCATGTGGTGCGATTTGATAACCGTGACTGCGGACTGTCGTTTAAACACGACGGGGTGATGGTTGATGTGGGTGCAGTCACAGCCGCTGCATTAATGGGTGACCCTCCACCTCCAGTTCCTTACACGTTGTCTGACATGGCCGCAGATGCAGTCGGCGTACTTGATGATTTAGGTATCGACAAAGCACACATCGTGGGCGCATCAATGGGTGGCATGATCGCTCAAACACTTGCGATTGAATTTCCTCACCGAGTGCACAGTTTGACAAGCATCATGTCTGTTCCCGGTGACCTTGCGTATGGAACTCCAACACCAGAAGCACTAGAGACTTTGGTGGCACCACCGCCAAGTGATCGCGATGCCTACGTAGAAGGTGCAAAAAATTGGGCAGTGTGGTGCTCAAAGAAATATTTTGATCTTGATGATGCTCGTGCGCGTGCCGGGCGTGAATTCGACCGCAGCTTTTATCCAGAAGGCACGCATCGACAAATGGCTGCGATTTATGCCTCGGGTGATCGCAGTGAAAAACTTCAAACACTGTCGGTGCCCACACTGGTGATTCATGGTCGCGACGACACTTTGTTGACACCTTCGGGTGGCGAGCGCACTGCAGAACTTATTCCAGGATCAGTTCTGATGATGATTGCCGATATGGGTCATGACCTACCACGTCCGTTGTGGTCGTTGTTTGTTGACGCTATGTCGTCGCATGCACAAAGATTTCATTTGTAATTGTTGCGAGTACAACAAAGTTCGTCCATACACAAGGAGATAAGCCATGGCTGGTCCACTGAGCGGTTACAAGGTCATAGAAATTGCAGGCATCGGACCTGGCCCATTTGCAGCAATGATGTTGGCTGACATGGGTGCAGAAGTCATTCGCGTGGATCGTGCACAAGCTGTGCGTGGGCCAGTGGGTGACAAGCCAGCCGGAGACCTGATGCTTCGCGGTCGTCGCAACATTGCTCTTGACCTGAAAAACCCCGATGGGGTGGAGGCGTTACTGCAGTTAGTGGAAAAAGCTGATGCACTCATTGAAGGTTTTCGCCCGGGTGTGATGGAGCGGTTAGGTGTGGGACCAGATGTGTGTTTGGCACGCAATCCCAAATTGGTATTTGGTCGCATGACGGGGTGGGGCCAAGAAGGCATGTATGCCCAAGCTGCTGGTCACGACATTAACTACATCTCACTAGCTGGCTCTTTGGCACATTTTGCCCGCAAGGATGAAATGCCACTTCCTCCATTGAACATGGTGGGCGATTTTGGTGGTGGCGGAATGTTCTTGGCATATGGCGTTGTCTGTGGTCTATTGGAAGCACAAAAGAGTGGCGCTGGACAAGTTGTTGATACTGCGATGGTTGATGGTGCGGCAACTTTGATGTCGATGTTTTGGTCCTTTAAGTCAATGGGAATCTTTGATGAGAACGCTCCGGGAACAAATCTTTTGGACACCGGCGCACATTTTTATGATGTGTTTGAGTGCAGCGATGGAAAGTATGTCTCACTTGGTTCGATTGAGCCGCAGTTCTATGCCGAGCTATTGAAACTGACTGGCCTTGAAGGTGATGCAGAGTTTGCACGACAAATGGACCAATCGATGTGGCCACATCTCAAAGAACGACTTCGCGAAGTCATGAAAAAGAAATCACGCGATGAATGGTGCGCAATTATGGAAGCAACAGATGTGTGTTTTGCTCCTGTGTTGACGATGAGCGAGGCAGCGGCGCATCCGCATAATGTGGATCGCAAGACATTCATAAACATAAACGGACATATGCAACCCGCACCTGCACCACGCTTCTCTCGGACAACTCCGACGGTGGAGCGCCCATCGGCTCATCCTGGCCAACACAGTGCAGACATTCTTCGTGACTGGGGCATTGCAGACGCAGATTCACTGTTGTCATCTGGCGCCGTCAAGCAGGCTCAGTAAGTGGGAACGCTCGTCTGTTTTCATGCTCATCCCGACGATGAATGCATTGGAACTGGCGGAACCATTGCGCGTGCTGCCCAAGAAGGCCATCGAGTAGTTCTTGTTGTGGCCACTAATGGTGATCATGGCGAAGTGCCATCAGATCTTGGCCCCGGGGAAACTTTGGTGGACAGGCGTCGCTACGAAACCACGCAGTCAGCAGAAACGCTCGGCATTCACAGAGTTGTCTGGTTGGGATACCAAGACAGTGGAATGACTGGTTGGGAGCAAAACACCAACACTGAAGCATTCTGTAATGCATCATTAGACGAAGCAGCACACAAGTTGGCCGATGTCTTGCGCGAAGAAAACGCAACTGTGCTCACTACATACGACTGGCATGGTGGGTACGGCCACCCCGACCACATCATGGTGCACAAGGTGGGTCACCGCGCAGCAGAACTAGTGCCATCGGTGAAAGTGTATGAAGGCACTATGAATCGCGATCTCATGCGACGCAGTATTGAAGGCGCACGTGCAGCAGGATTAATACCTGAAGGTGAAGGCTTTGATCCCGATGGCCCAGCAGACGATGGCAACCCCATTGGTACGCCGGAATCTGAAATTAATTGGCGCGTTGATGTTGTGCAGTGGGCTGATAAAAAACGTGCTGCCATGCGTTGTCATGCCAGTCAGTTATCAGATTCCAGTTTGTTCCTTGCAATGGGTGATGAACAGTTCGCCATGATGTTTGGTCACGAATGGTTCATCGAGCCAGGCAACCCAGAACCAATTCAGAACGGTTGGTTGTTGTCATGACACGGATCTATATGGTGCGTCACGGGCGTGCAGCTGCGGGTTGGAATGTAGATCCAGATCCTGGTCTCGATGAATTAGGACGCACACAAGCACTGAAAGTGGCAACACGTTTGTCATCATTAGGACCATTGCCTGTGGTGTCGAGTCCACTGTTGCGATGTCAACAAACTGCTTTTCCTTTAGCTACAGCATGGAAACAAGAAGTACATGTTGAATCTTTGGTAGGCGAGATTCCCTCGCCAAAGGGATATGAATTAGAAAACCGCGTCGAGTGGCTACGTGAAGCGATGGCGGGAACATGGGAACAAGTAGCAGCAAGTTCAGGGGCGCACTATCGCACCTATCGCGACAATGTGGCCAATTTTGTGCGTGCCCTTCAAGGGGACACCGTAATTTTTAGTCACTACATCGCCATTAACGCAGTCATTGGGGCGGCCACTGGTGATGATCGGGTAGTCATCGGGCAACTTGATAATTGTTCAGTGTCTGTTTTTGAAACAGGTGACAAAGGTCTATCTCTTGTAGAGATGGGTGGAGAAGCCGACACGCTCATCCGTTAGTCGTCTGTGGCCGTGGGCGACTAGATTTAGTGTGTGATTTCCTCTGCGGTACTTGATACGTCGTCCACGTTGTACGACTCCCATTTGTCTTGGGCGTGGATCACCATTATCGCCAATGGGTTTGCTGGTGTGTGGGCCTTGGCTGCCCACAAGATTCAACCTCTTCGTACCCGGGCATTGTGGTGGTACACAGGGGCTGCACAATTCACTGTGTTTGTGCAGGTGGCCCTAGGTGTCGCGATTGTGAACAAAGAGAAAATGGAATTTCCCGCATTCCACGCGTTCTACGGATTCGTTTCCATCATGGCCGTCGCCATTATTTACTCGTACCGTCACCAACTCAAGGGCAAGACCTACTTGCTCTATGGCTTTGGCGGCCTCTTCTTGATGGGATTAGGCATTCGTGCAATGTTGGTGGGGCAGTCCGCCTAAAAGTGGAAAAATACTACACAATGATGTAGTTTTTCTCCATGAAGAATCTATGGCGACTTGCTTTGGCAGTCACTCTTGCACTGCCACTAGCCATGACAGACGTGTCTCCTTCTCCAACTTCAGCGGTTGGTACATGGGTCAGCAGGTCGCCTTCTGCAGCACTAGGAATTGCCATCCGGGCCGATGGTGAAAAGTACATGGTGGCACGGGGTACGGCTCTGTGGGGGCCGATGAATTGGGGAAGTTTTGTCACCACTAACTCAAGTCCAACTGTTTTTAGTCAATCTTGGTCAGCGGTGTCGGTTGCCACAAATAGCAGCGGAACTCATTGTGTGGCCGGCGAGAGCGGGGCAGCTATCACTCTTCGTTATTCGTCGAACAGTTGTGCTTCGTGGACGCAGGCAACGCTCGTAGCCGCCACAACTGGTTCTGTTAACTCTGTTGCAATATCTGACAATGGGCAGAGAATGTTTGCTACAACATCAACAGGAGCTTTTTTTGCTTCAACAACCGCATCGCCGAGCTTTTCCCAGCGATCACGGACCGAGTCGTGGACTGATGTGGCTACAGATTCGTTGGGGTCAGTAGTGTTTGCCACAACTTCCGATGGACAAATTCTGAAATCAACCGATTCAGGAGTCAACTTCACGCAAGTGTTGTCGGTGGGCGCAATCAGTATCAATTCAGTGACTCTTTCGAGCGATGGATCGATTGTGTTCGCCGCAGATGATAATGGCGTCCTGCGCAAGTCAGTTGATACTGGAGCTAACTGGGCGTCAATATCAATTCCCAATACTGGGAATGCGCCCATTGCAGACATCGCAACATCTGCTGACGGTAGCAAGGTATTGATAGCCCTTGACGGTGGAAAGTTGCTTCGATCCACAAATGGCGGTGGAACATGGACGGAGGAAGACCTTGTACGCAACTGGAAATCGGTGTCCATGTCATCATCTGGCAAGCACATGGGTGCTGGCACGTCGACCAATTTCTATACATCGTCACTATCGCTTGATATCTCTTCATCAATTCCTGCTGATGGTGCAGTAGGCGTACTCAATGACGCAAACATTGTCTTGAACTTCAACAACAAACTGGTGCTCGGAACAGGAAAGAACTTCTACATTCGGAGAACTTCTGATAACTCCATCTTTGAAACAATTCCAGTAGGCGATGCGCGAGTAGATTATTATTCCACTGTTGGGCGCATCACAATTAATCCGCAAGGAACTTTGGCGCTCGCTACTTCGTATTATGTTGATACCGACTCTGGAACTGTGACCGATGATCACGGTAATGAGTGGGACAGCACAAACCAGCAGGTCAGATTTACTACGTCAAGCACCGACAATGTTGCTCCCACAATTGTGTCGAAGTACCCAACGAGCACGTCAGACAGAGTCACCACAACTGCAAATATTTCCATAACGTTCAACGAGAATGTGCGCGCTGTTGCCGGGAAGTTTCTTCGCGTGTGCTTTCCATCAGGCACTACATGCTCAGAAAGCAGTGAGCGCATTGCAGTCACTGATAGCTCTCGGGTCACAGTCACTGGAGCCACGGTAGTTATTAACCCTGAGATGGAACTAGGAGTAAATGCCACGTATTTCGTCAGGGTTGAAGCGGGGGCCTTCGAAGATTTCAGTGGGAATGACTTTGCGGGAATAGACATCGATCGCAATGATTGGTCCTTGACAGCTATTGGCGTGTATACCTTGGCTGTGGATGGAACTGCGCCCGCTTTTAGGCGTGCATGTATGTCCGTCGACAGAACAACACTGCATCTGTTGTACGACGAGCAACTTGTTGCTGGAACATTGATAAGCGGCCAGTTTGGCGTCACGATTTCCGGTGTTGCTCAATCAATTCAAAGTGTTGTTATTCCTGAACACTCTGCTCATGTGACGATTCAGATGGCTGGGGCTATGGCGATTGGGTCCTCGCCTGAGATTTCTTACACTCGACACGCCACTTCTGGTGGTATTCAGGACACAAATTACAATAGGGCCATTAGTCTGGGTTCAGTTGACGCAAGTTCAACAAGTGATTGCACTGGTCCATTGATGACCGCTACTGTGCCGGCACTGGCGGCAACAGACGTGTTAAGGAACGCGAATATTGTTTTGGAATTTGACGAGACCGTACAGATGCAATACGGGAAACAACTCGTGATTCGAAATATGACCACCAGTACAAATATTGAGATATTCTCAACGAACGATACAAATAGAGTTACTGTCTCTGGCAATATGCTCATCATCGATCCAACATTGGATCTCCCCGCAAACTCTCAGATTTCCTTAAACGCAATCAATTCAGGATTTGTTGAAGACATAAGCGGAAATGATTTTTGGGGCGCACAAAGCACTACTCTCTTCACATTCACCACTGCCTCAATATCTGACACGGTGGCGCCAGATGCAACGGATACAGCCGACTTGGTGGCCGGTTCAGATACCGGATCATTAAGCACGGACAACATCACCAACGACAGCACTCCAACTATCTCTGTGACAGCGGCAGAAAATGGAGGGACTGTCACTGTTCGTGCAGAAAAGGCAGGTGTGTTTCATACATGCCAAATGTCAGGAAGCACTTCAGGTGCAACGTGTACTTTGCCGTCACTTGCAGATGGGGTGTGGCTGATAACAACAGTGCATGCTGACGCAATAGGAAACACCTCATCCCGATCTGCAGCGCGATCAATCACAATTGATACAGCAGCTCCAACTCTTTCGTCGGTGAGTCCCACGACTGATGCAACGGGTGTTTCATTCTCAAGCAACATAAGAGTGACGTTTAGTGAAACAATTGCAAAAGGTACGGGAACTATTTCTCTTCTTACCGGTTCGAACTGTTCGGTGTTGGTGGGCTTGTCTGTACGGGCAGGTAGTTTCACCTCTGAGATTGTGAGGGCTGCAGGTACGGCTGAAACTATTGCAGTGGGTTCATCGGGCATCACGACGTCGGGTTCAGTAGTTACGTTCAACCCTGCTGCGAGTTTGGCAACCTCAGTGCGTCATTGTGTGACCTACCCCGGGGGAGCATTTATAGATACTGCAGGCAACAATGCGCCGGCCATGACGCTGCTATCTACTGACCGAGTAGTTTTCACCACAGCTGGAGCTGATGTGACTAGCCCTTCTGCAATCATCTCGTCGCCCGCTTCACCTGCAAGTTCTCGAACGCTCGTGTATGCAGTGGTCTTTGATGAAGCCATTAACGGACTAACCAGCGCTGATTTTTCGAACGTGGGCACTGCAAGTTGCACCTTTGCAGTTCCTACTTCATCGGGAACGTCTTTTTCTGTGACTGCTACGTGCACAACAGACGGCACAGTCATCATGCGTTTGGCACCTAACAGTGTGACGGACGCAGCACTCAACACGGGACCGACGTCTGCTGTTCTGGCATCTTCGGTCACGATTAACACGACAACTCCCACAACTCCAACGACTGCTCCCTCAGGAACAGTTGCACCCACACAGTCGACTATTCCATCATCGGGAACAACTATTGCTCCAACCACAACTTTGCCGTCGCCGAGTACGACCACGACAACTTTGCCTTCTGTTGATGTGCCAGAGGTGGCCGATGGTGGTGGTGCGCTTGTGGTCAATGGCCAGCGTATCGAGGCCACTATTACGCGAGAGAACAATCAGCTTGTGATTGCAGCAGGTGTGCTGCGTGCACGTATTTCTGCTGTGCAACGTGAAGGTGGTCGTGCACCGCTCGACTCACAGGGTCGCATTCGCATGGATCAAGGTGACTCAATAGAAATTGAAGTAACGGGGTTTGGCACCGAATCACAAGTTGAAGTGCGGATGTATTCAGATCCAGTGTTGTTGGGTCGTAGCACAGTGTCGGCGTTAGGAAGCCTTGCGGCGTCCTATGAAGTGCCAGAGTCGGTGGATGATGGACGTCATACTGTGGTCTTGTTGGGTGAATCTCAGCAAGGTGAAGAATTGACGTTTGCACTCGCGGTGTTTATTGGCGCTGAGTCCGCTGGGCCTTCTGCGCTTGCGTTGTTAGTAGGCATTCCGCTGGGGTTGGCAGTGATCGCGGCGTTAATCATTCCTGCAATCATTCGCCGTCGCCGAAAAGAAGAAGAAGAGAAGTAGACAATAAAAAAATCCCCTACCGAGATTCGGTAGGGGATTTTTTAGTTCTTGAAAAAGAAACTGATTTACACCAGCGACTTGTCCAACTCGTTCAACTTGTCCACCAATGCCGATGGCAACTTGGGTCCGAACTGTGCGAAGTGGTCACGAATCTGTGGAATCGCTTCTTTCCATCCGGCAGCATCAACCGACAACAGTTTTTCTAGATCGCTGTTGTCGATGTCGAGGCCCTTGGTGTCTAAATCGCCTGCATTAGGCAAATAGCCAATTGCAGTTTTTTCTGCAGATGCTTTTCCATCGATGCGGTCAAAGATCCACTTGAGAACGCGGCTGTTCTCGCCAAATCCTGGCCACAAGAAACGACCATCCTCATCGCGACGGAACCAGTTGACAAAGAAAATCTTTGGCAGGTTCTCTGATTTGGTGGCAGCACCCATCTTGAGCCAGTGACCGAAGTAGTCAGCCATGTTGTAGCCACAGAAGGGGAGCATTGCCATCGGGTCAAAGCGAAGGTTGCCCACGGCACCTTGCTGTGCGGCGGTGGTCTCAGAAGCCATGATGCTTCCCAAGAACACGCCATGGTCCCAGTCGAATGCTTCGGTCACCAATGGCACTGTTGTGCGACGACGTCCACCAAACATGATTGCCGAGATGGGAACACCAGCTGGGTTTTCCCACTCGGGAGCCATTGATGGGCACTGTGATGCAGGTGCAGTAAAGCGTGCATTTGGGTGAGCCGAGACTGAATCGCTCTCTGGTGTCCATGCGTTGCCCTTCCAGTCAGTGGCGCGAGCAGGCGCGGTATCGCTCATGCCTTCCCACCACACATCGCCTTCGGAAGTGAGAGCGGTGTTGGTGAACAAACAGTTGCCCCACAGTGTTTCCATTGCGTTGGCGTTGGTGTCGTATCCAGTTCCTGGCGCCACACCAAAGAAACCAGCTTCTGGGTTAATGGCATAGAGGCGACCGTCTTCACCGAACTTCATCCAGCAAATGTCATCACCAATTGTTTCTGCTTTCCAGCCTGGGATGGTGGGAACAAGCATTGCAAGGTTTGTTTTGCCACATGCCGAAGGGAAAGCAGCGGCGATGTATTTGTGAGCACCCTCTGGATTGGTGAGCTTCAAAATCAACATGTGTTCTGCGAGCCAACCAGCGTCGCGCGCCATGACAGATGCGATGCGTAGCGCAAAACACTTCTTTCCAAGAAGTGCATTGCCGCCGTAGCCCGAACCAAACGACCAGATCTCGCGAGTCTCAGGGAAGTGCACTATGTACTTGTTATCGGGATTGCATGGCCATGGCGAGCTTGATTGGCCAGGTGCGAGGGGATCGCCCACTGAATGCACACATGGCACCCAATCGTTGTCGCCCAATACGTCGAGCGCTTTTTGACCCATGCGGGTCATGATGCGCATACTGACAGCAACATAGGCACTGTCGGTGAGTTGCACGCCAATGTGGGCGATGGGAGAGCCAAGAGGCCCCATGGAAAAGGGCACCACATACATGGTGCGACCTTTCATGGCGCCTGCGTACAAAGAATTCATCTCGGCGCGCATCTCGGATGGTTCGCGCCAGTTGTTGTTCGGGCCTGCATCGTCTTTATCTGTGGAACAAATAAAGGTGCGATCTTCCACGCGAGCTACGTCGCCTGGATCAGAGTGTGCCCAGTAACTGTTGGGGCGCTTTGCTTCATCCAATTTGGTAAAGGTGCCTGCATCAACGAGTGATTGGCACAGCGAGTCATACTCTTCACCAGTTCCGTCACACCAGTAAATGGATTCAGGCTGAAGAATCTCGGCCCAATCATTGACCCACTGTTTCAGACGTGTGTTGCTCGTGGTTGCAGCCATTGCGGTACCTCTATTCAAAGGTCAAAGTTATTGAAGTAGATATTGCCCTATCCGGTTGGGTTCGAGCAATATGAACTAAGGCTAAACCCCAGGGGTCTCCATGTCCGACTCTGAACCCAAGGTGAGACAAGTGGCACGACCACTTTCATCCAAGGTGAATACCACGCGCTGGCCTTGGCGCAGCATGCGAAAAATTGACCCTTCAAGGGCGTTGGAGGCCAAGTTGTAGTCGCGAAGGTCTGTATCGCAGATGATGACACCATCACCGCTGACGGGGTCATATGCCTTGACGACGCCCTGCATGAGTTGCCTTAGCGGCCGGCCTTGACGACTTTGCCCGACTTAATACAAGCGGTGCATGCGTACACGCGACGAGGTGAACCCTTGACAATGGCACGAACACGCTGGATATTGGGGCTCCAGCGGCGCTTGGTGCGCACGTGGGAGTGAGACACAGACATGCCCCAGGATGGACCTTTGCCACATACTTCGCAAACAGCAGCCATTTTGGAAACCTCTTTGTATCGGCGACAGGCATCGGGCCTATCGGACGCAGAGATTAAAACTACCAGCGAGACCAAACGGACCCCAACCGCAAAGCCCTGAAAACACCTAAATTCGGATATTTCCCACCTAGGGCCTCTGGCTCACTAGCCTTTCGCCCGTGACTGGGCTTCAGACTTTAGGGGCAACCGAACTCCGCCAAATCATCTCGGTATTCCGTGATGCGATGAAAGTGCATGCGCCTTCCATTAACAGACTCAATGTGTATCCGGTTCCCGATGGGGACACCGGTACCAATATGTTCCGCACACTTGAAGCGGTAGTGGCCGAACTTAGTGGCGCTGATGAAGACCTTGCTGCAAGTTGTGCCGCGATAAGTCACGGATCGTTAATGGGCGCTCGTGGCAACAGCGGTGTGATCTTGAGCCAGATTTTGCGTGGACTTGCTTCCACGATGGGTCGAGATGAATCATCTGCTGGCATTAGCGCAGCGGTGGTGTCGGAAGCCTTCACACGTGCAGCAGCTGCAGCGTATGAAGCAGTGTTGAAACCCATTGAAGGAACAATTCTCACAGTGGTGCGAGAAACTGCCGAAGGTGGCGCAAGTGCAGCGCGTCATGGAGCAACTTTGGCAGAAGTACTCATTGCTGCGCGCGAGACAGGACGCACTGCTCTTGCACACACACCTGAGTTATTGCCTGTATTGAAAGAGGCTGGCGTTGTAGATGCTGGCGGTGCGGGATTTTTGTTGTTGATGGACGCATTCGTTCATGTGGTGACGGGGGAATCCATGCCCGAGCCCGACGAAAGTGCTGGGCCCACTCCGGAACAACTTGATGCAGTTGCACAACGTCATCATGAAGACGGCACAGTTGATGTCAGTGAGCTTCGTTATGAAGTGATGTTTTTGTTGAACCTTGATGATTCACGTGCCCCTGATTTCAAATCAGCATGGGGTTCATTGGGCGACTCGATTGTTGTTGTGGGTGGAGATGGTTTGTATAACTGCCACATTCACACCAACGACATTGGCGCAACAATTGAAGCTCCACTTCTTCTTGGTGGTACACCTAAAAACATTCGCGTCACAGACTTGTTTGAAGAAGTTGCCGAAGAACATGCTGCACGCGAAGCACAGTTGGGTGCTCCGGTGCTCAATCGTTCACATACCTCGTCGCTTCCACCAGTGACGTGTGCGGTGGTTGCTGTGGCAAGTGGTGATGGAATTGCCGAGCTTTTCGGACAACTTGGAGTGCACGGAGTGATCTCTGGTGGGCAAACATTGAATCCATCCACTGCAGAATTACTTGCAGCAGTAGAGCGAATGAATGCGCGCCAAGTCATCATCTTGCCGAATAACAAAAACATCATTCCTGTTGCACAACAACTAGACGCCCTCACTACGAAAGATGTGCGTGTGGTGCCAACGTGTTCGATGCCAGAGGCTTTGGCGTCATTGGTGTTCTACGATCCAGATGCATCAGCAGAAACCAATGCACGCACTATGACAGACGCAGCACAAGCAGTTGCCACCGGCGAAGTGACTCAAGCAGTACGCGATACCAAGACCGACGCAGGGCAAGTCACCGAAGGTGATTGGATTGGCTTGGTACGCGGAGATGGAATTGTGTCCATCTCGGGAACAGTTGTGGGTGCGGCACAGCAATTATTGGAATCACTCATCGATGATTCACGTGAACTTCTCACTTTGATTACTGGTGCTGACGCAGCCACGGCTGACACTGAGCAAATCACCGCATGGGTTGCCTCTCATCGTCCAGATTTGGCCGTTGAAGTTCATTTCGGTGGACAACCGTTGTATCCGTATTTGTTCGGCGTTGAGTAATTCACCGCTTACATACCGCGACTTAGACCAACTTGGTCTTGAACGCATCAAGGGAATTGGTGAGAAATCGCTCACCGCACTGGAATCTTTTGGCATTCACAGTGTGCTGGACCTGATTGAAACATATCCGCGTCGATACATCGATCGTTCGAACATGGCAACTCTGAGTCAGATGCAAATGGGTGTGGACACTTTGGTGATGGTCAAAGTTGTGTCGTCACGGTCGATGCGAACACAGCGCGGCAAGACCATGGTGACAGTGACTGTCGAGGACGACACAGGGAAATTGTCGCTGACTTTCTTTAATCAAGCCTGGCGAGAGAAGCAGCTTCAACCTGGAATGGAAGTTGCAGTGTTTGGCAAAGCCGAGCTCTACCGCGGTTATCGCCAGATGACGAATCCTGTTGTGGATCGAATCGGTGATCAAACTGGTCGCGTGGTTCCGATGTATCCACAAAGTGAAAAGGTACGCATTTCTTCATGGGATCTTGCACGCTGGATTACTGATGCATTGGCGAAGTGTGAACCACGAGGTATCGCAGACCCAATTCCTGGAGATGTGGTCTCGTCGCGAGGTTTGATGTCGCGCCATGAGGCACTTCGCAAAATTCATCGTCCCGATGCAGTAGATGATCATGTGCAGGCACGTCGCCGATTGGCATTCGACGAAGTGTTGCGCGTGCAGTTGATGTTGGTGGGCAAGAAATCACAATGGGAACGCGAGTCGGCTGGTTTTGCTCATGCAACAAAAGGTCATCTCATTGATGGCTTGTTTGCTGCTCTTCCATTTCCGCTTACCGGTGCCCAGCGGCGCACTATTGACGAGATCTACCAAGACCTCGGGTCTTCGCGTCCTATGCATAGACTTTTACAAGGTGATGTAGGTTCGGGAAAAACATTGGTGGCAGTTGCAACAATGCTTGCTGCAGTGCAAGGCGGCCATCAAGCAGCAATCATGGCCCCCACTGAAGTTCTTGCCGACCAACATGCGCTAGGTATTCGTGCGCTGTTGGCTTCATTAAAAATTGCAGATGAAGGAAATCTTTTCGGTGATCGTTCATTGAGAGTGGAGTTGCTCACTAATAAAGTGACGGGTGAGGAGCGCAAGTCCATTCTTGCCGGAATCGCAGATGGCAGTGTGGACATTGCCATTGGAACTCACGCTCTCATTCAAGACAAAGTGTCGTTCTCAAGTTTGGGTGTCGTGGTCGTGGATGAACAACATCGCTTTGGTGTCGAACAACGTTCACGTTTGCGTGACAAAGCACTGCAATCTGAACATGGTTTAGTACCAGATGTCTTAGTGATGACGGCAACACCTATTCCGCGTACAGCAGCAATGACCGTGTATGGGGATCTCGATGTCAGTGTCTTGGACGAACTTCCACCAGGTCGTACGCCCATCGTCACCCGTCGTATCTCTGGGCCACTTGAAATGGAAATGATGTGGGGTTTTGTTCGAGACACACTGTCTCAAGGCCAACAGGCATACGTGGTGTGTCCGCTTGTAGAAGAAAGTGAAAAACTCGAAGTTGCTTCTGCTCAAGAAACCTATGAGACCCTTTCGGCGGGTGAGTTATCGAGTTATTCGGTCGGATTACTACATGGACGAATGTCATCGAAAGAAAAAGAAGCAGTGATGGCTTCGTTTCGTCGCGGTGATCTTGATGTCTTAGTAGCAACGACCGTGATTGAGGTGGGAGTAGATGTTCCTAATTCCACCTCAATGATTATCTTGGACGCCGATCGTTTTGGCATCGCACAGCTACACCAATTGCGTGGTCGAGTGGGTCGTGGCGCATTGGCCTCACAGTGTTATTTAGTGACCCAACACAGTGATGCTTCGCCAAGAGTGGAGGCACTTGTGGCATCCACTGATGGTTTTGAGTTAGCTGAAGAGGACCTTCGTCTTCGAGGTGAAGGAACCATCATGGGTGCGCGTCAAAAAGGCCAGACAGATCTCACCTTGGCCTCGTTGCAGCGCGATCTTGATCTCATTGCGTGGGCTAGACAAGATGCTGTGCGCATCATCGAGGCAGACCCGATGCTTGAATCACTACCAACGTTGAGAGATGAACTTGATTTGTTGTTCTCCGATGAGGACGAAGAGTTCTTGTTCAAGTCCTAGTGGTGGTGGTACTAATCTGACTGCAGTGGACTCACCACGCAGGGGAGATGAGGGCAGCATGAAATTGCAAGGAACACACGTTGTGGTCACGGGCGGATCTCGAGGTATTGGTGAACAGATTGCTCGCCAATGTGCAGCACGAGGAGCCAAGGTCACGCTTGTTGCGCGCAATCAGGACGCATTGGCAAGAGTGGCTAGTTCTATCTCTGGAAATATTTTTGTCGCAGATCTCAGCGATGATGCAGTTGTCGATGGCCTCATTGAAAAGATTGAGACACAGTTCGGCCCGATTGATGTTCTTGTCAACAATGCCGGTCTTGAAACTTCAACTCCGTTTGCTGTGGAAGATGAGCGAGAAATTCGTGTGGTGGCGCGAGTGAATCTAGAAGTTCCCATGTTGTTGACACGACATGTCCTGCCTCAGATGCTTGCTCGCAATAAGGGCCACATTGTGTTTGTATCGTCACTTGCAGGAACTGCAGGATTTCCGGGAATGTCGGTGTACGGCGCAACCAAAGCAGGAATCTTGAATTTCGTCAACGGACTGTCGCGTGAACTGAAATCCACAGATGTGCACATCACCACGTTGTCACCAGGGCCAGTTGCAACAGATATGTGGCAAGAGATTGAGGGTCGCCAATCTTCCATACAAAAGATTGTGAAGAGGTATAAGCGCCTGCAGCTCATCCCGATTGCAGATCCCGTCAAGATTGCTCGCCGAACGGTCAATGCGGTGGAAAAGAACAAGCCATTTGTGCGCGATCCCAAGAGGCTCGGCATTAACTTTTGGTTGAATCATGCTCCTACGCGAATAGCCAACCTGGCTTCGTGGGGAATCAAGTTTGACCCACTTGATGCAGGTGACAAATAAATTTCGCAGTGCCTAAAGGTCGCTAGTGGTTAATAGTCAGAAATGTCGTCGTTGTCGTCTTCGCATAGTTCAATGTCCCATCTGTCACGACAGTCGCGGCATCGATAGGCAACGACATCGCCCTCGAACCACATGCCATCTTCACGAGCAGGGGTAATGAGCGAACAGGGTCCGCCGCAGTCCACGCAGATAATTGATTCTTTTGGAACGATCACTGCCGTAGTCTGCCTTATATGAGAGTCGTTGCGGGCCAATTACGTGGTCGAAAGATTGAAGGGCCCCTCACGGAGGCGACTCGTCCCACCACAGACAAAGCACGTGAAGCTATTTTCAATGCACTCACGAGTTTGGATGTCGTTGATGGTGCCCGCGTGGTTGATGTATATGCCGGCTCGGGTGCTCTTGGTATTGAGGCGTTGTCGCGTGGGGCAAAGCACTGTGTGTTTGTGGAGAACAACAAAGATGCTCTTTTGGTGTTGCGAAAAAATCTGCAACACCTTGGACTCACAGATCGAGCTGCGGTGTTAGAGACCGATGCCATGGGGGCATTGGCCTCGATGGAGGAAGTTGATCTGGTGCTGGCGGACCCCCCTTATGGTTTCACCGAGTGGGAAAAACTGTTGCAGCATTGCTCTGCCGAGGTTGTTGTGCTGGAATCGGATCGCCCAAT
>JAUMDU010000050.1:0-7070 GCA_032121425.1 Ilumatobacteraceae bacterium
CTTCCGCACAAAGACATGGGAATACGTTCTCACCACTGGCGCAATCCAAGCAGAGGGCCAACCCACTCTTGATGAACTCAATGTTCCCGCTCTTGATCTTTCTGATCTCAAGACACTCGAGGCAACTCAAGAACTACTCCAGAAAGTGGGATTGCTCACTAAATAAGTGAGCTGAACATGTAATGGTGCGAACGCGAGGCTCACTAGCAACCTTGAGCTTCGCGTTCGTAACCGCAGCCATCACCATCGTTCCTCTTTTTTACTTACTCATTCAGTCCTTCTCTAAAGGACTACAGCCCGTTGTCGATGAACTGTTTCAATCGCGCACACTCACATTGATTACCCGCAGCCTCGTACTCACCGTCGCAGTCACGATTGCCAGTGTGGTGATAGGAACTTTTGCTGCCTGGGTCATCACTATGACCAACTTGTGGGGTCGCGTGGGCCTCACCATTGCTTTTTCACTTCCCCTAGCAATTCCTTCATATTTGGCAGCATTTGCTTGGGTGTCATGGTTACCCAACACGGCTGGGTTCACTGGCGCATTCATTGTGTTGTCATTAGTCAGTTACCCCTATGTGATGTTGCCGGTGATGGCTGCAATGTCTCGCCTTGATCCCGTGCATGAAGATGTGGCACGCGCAATGGGACGTAGCCCGTTTGCAATTCTTTGGGAAATTGTGTTGCCACAACTACGTCGCCCTATTGCCTCTGGGGGATTACTCGTAGCCTTGTATGCGTTGAGTGATTTTGGCGCTGTGGCTGCAATGCGCCATGAAGTCTTCACTTGGGTAATTTTTGGCGCATACCGCGCAGGATTTAACCCCACACGTGCCGCAACCTTGTCGCTCATTCTTATTGCAGCTGCACTAGCACTCACCTACTTTGAATCACATATTCGCGGACGCCACGATGTGTCACGTGCAGGTGTGAGCGCACGACTACGTCGCACGCAGTTGTCTCCATTGGCAATGATCGCAACTGTGTCCGGCATTTTTGCAGTGTTGCTTCCCGCAATTGGTGTGCCAGTGATCAGTGTTGTTTCGTGGATGCAACGCGAAACAAGTCGCGCCACCGATTGGGCCTCAGTGTGGCAAGCAAGCGGTCAATCATTTCTCAACGGCATCGTGACCGCTGTCGTCACACTGTTGCTCGCGTTTCCCGTGGCGTGGGCTGCCGTGCGCATCAAAACACGTATCGCACGCATTCCAGAATTCACCACTTATCTCACGCATTCACTGCCCGGCATCGTGGTAGCAATCTCGGTTGTCTATGTAGGTATTCGTGCCGCACGGCCGTTCTATCAAGAGTTCCCGATGTTGATCTTTGGACAAGTAATCATCTTTGTTCCCGTGATGGTGACCTCGTTGCGCGCAGCATTAGAGAAAACTCCCCCAGCTCTCGAGGATGTTTCCCGCAGCTTGGGCGTGACCAATGCAGCCACACTGTTGCGTGTCACGTTGCCCATTGCATTGCCCGGTCTTCTTGCAGGGACCGCACTCACCATGTTGGCAGCAGTAAAAGAACTGCCCGTCACCTTGTTATTGCGCCCTACGGGAATGGATACTTTGTCGACTCGTATTTGGGATTACAGCACCGTGTCTGATTATGCAGCAATGGGTCCGTATGCGGTGGCAATTTTGCTTCTCGCAGCCGTTCCCACCGCTCTTCTTGGCACACTGTCGATAGTGAAGGAACACGCACAATGAACAGCACCGATGTTGCATTAGAACTGCGCGGCATTACGCACACCTTTGGCACAACACGCGTGCTTGAAGACGTGAATCTCTCTGTTGCCCACGGCAGTATCACCGCACTCCTTGGCCCATCTGGTGTGGGTAAAACAACTGTGTTGCGCATTGTTGCCGGGTTTGAACGCCCCACTCAAGGATCAGTATTGATTGGCGGACGAGTAGTTGCCGATGCACACACTTGGGTGCCCCCACACGAACGTGGCATTTCCATCGTTCCCCAAGAAGGTGCATTGTTTCCTCATCTTTCCGTGGGCGAAAACGTTGCATTCGGTCTCAAGAAACGCCGCTCAACAACAGCACGTACTCGAGTGAATGAGATGTTGGATCTTGTGGGCTTGCCTGATTCTTACGACAAACGCCCCTCGGAGTTATCTGGCGGAATGCAACAACGCGTCGCACTCGCACGTGCACTTGCCACCAACCCCGCGGTGGTGTTGTTGGATGAACCGTTTTCGGCCCTAGATGCCGGATTGCGTGAGAGTTTGCGTGAACACGTGGTGGACATTTTGCGCACAGCAGGGGCAACGGCTTTGTGGGTCACACACGATCAAGACGAAGCGTTGTCCACAGCAGACACTGTGGCAATTCTTTTAGGTCACAAGATTGCTCAAGTCGCAGACCCCGTGAGTGTGTATCGCTTGCCCGATACCACCGAGGTTGCAGACTTTGTGGGCGAAGCGGTCTCGTTTAGTGGCGCAGTACTCGACGGTGGCGCAACAGTGAATTGTGTCTTTGGCACTCTTGAGTTATTGCGTCCACATGAAATAGGTGCCACCACTGTGGTGATTCGCCCTGAACAATTTGAAATAACCACGGCCTCCGATCCGTTGGCGCGATCAGTCGGCGAAGTGTTGAATACCCGATACTTTGGCCACGACGGCACCGTGGAGGTGCGAGTTGCTGATGGCACGATTGCCACCGTGCGCTTACACGCACGTTTGCTTCCCGAAGTGGGAAGCACCGTGGGTGTTGTGGTGAACGGAAAAGTGCTCGCTTTTTAGTCGCTACTTGCGCTCTTTTGATGAGCCAAAGCCGAACAAGTTGCTCGCTACTTTGCGCATCTGAATTTCTTCTGATCCTTCAGTGATGCGATAACGACGGTGATGTCGATAGATGTGTTCAAAAGGCATATGACGGCTATAACCCACGCCACCACAGGTTTGCATCGCTCTATCTGCTGCATCACAGGCCAAACGATTGGCTCGGTAATTGCACATAGAAACCAAATGCGTCACTTCCATGTGATGAGAGTGATCCAACATCCATGCGGTGTAGCGAATCAACTGACGCAACATCGCAGCCTCTGTGTGTAGTTCTACTAATGGAAACTGAATGCCTTGATTCACACTGAGCTTCTTGCCCCATGTGATGCGACTATTTGAATAGTGCACTGCCTCATTGATGCAATACTGTGCAGCACCCAGCGAACTTGCCGCTTGGCGAATGCGGTTCTCATGCACGAAATGTTGAGCAAGCGCAAGACCTTCCTCTGGTGGGCCAAACACCGCATCGGCTCCTACGCGCACATCTTTCAAGCTCACCTCAGCATGATCAGTAGGCATGTTGAATGTCCACCAGAAAAAATCCACAGCGAAACCGGGGGCATCGGTGGGCACTAAGAATGCCGTGATTCCTTTGGGGTCGCCCGCCTCCCCAGAGGTGCGAGCAAAAATGATGTCGTGTGTTGCATGGTGCAAACCACTATTCCAACGCTTCATGCCGTTGATGACCCACTCATCACCATCGCGATATGCGGTTGTTTCCAAATATGTGGCATCGCTTCCATGGTTGGGTTCAGTGAGACCGAATGCGAGACGTTTCGTGCCATCTAGAAATCCAGGCATCCATGTCTTCTTTTGTTCCTCGGTGCCAAAGTCACGCATCATCAACACCGTGGGAAAATTTCCCACAATGCTTGATTCGTTTTGTAAATCGTTGTGTAACCCGAGTCCTTTTGTGGCGAGATGTTCACGAATGATTGCCATCGTGAGATTGCTTGCACTCTTGCCACCGAATTCTTCTGGCAATGCAAGACGTAACCAGCCCGCTGCATCTGCACGATGACGCATCTCGCGTAACAATGCTTCCCAGTCGGCGCGCGGTACACCATCATTATCGAAATCTGTGCGTGCCCATTCACGCCGATGATCAAAGAAACGTTCGTTGTCATCTTGTGCCTGCAGAGGCTTAATCTGGGCCTCGATGAAGGCATCTAGTTCATCGAGCGTGTGTTGAATCTCTTGGGGTACGGCAAAGTCCATGAGCGAACAGTACGCCGAAGATAATGACCTTTACGAGCCGCGGCGTTGCTGCATGATGGCGGTGACAATCTTGCCGTCCGCCTTGCCTTTGCTGGCCTTCATCACGCGGCCAATGAGCGAGCCGCCGGCTTTTTCATCTCCAGCTACATATTTGGCCCAGGCATCAGGGTCAGCGGCAATTGCCTCATCCACAAAGCCATCCACCAACGAGGTATCCAAAGCTTCAAAGCCTTTTGCTGCGGCAATAGCTGCGGGGTCACCGCCTTTGTTGGCGACCAATTCTGCAAGCACAGTCTTAGCTTGTGTGGCCGACAACTTGCCATCGCGTTCTAACAATGTGAGTGCTGCAAGATCTTTCGCCGGCACAGAAGGCTGTGCACCTTCTTCAGCGAATGCTTGTTGCACATAAATGAGCGCACGCACCGCATCTCCGCCTGCATCTACAACATCGCGCACATATTCATGTTGACCACGTTCCACCACCACAATGACGGCTTCACTTTGTATGTCGTATCCAGTCAGTTCACTCAACATCTGTCGACGAGCTGCCGGCAATGCAGGCAACGCTGCACGCACTGCTTCGATCCATTCTTGTGATGGATCAACGGTGACTAAGTCAGGTTCGGGAAAATAGCGATAATCATCGGCGTCTTCTTTGGAACGCAATGTATGTGTGCGGCCTTCTGCATCATCCCAGTGGCGGGTTTGCTGCACGATGGTGCCGCCTTCATCCAAGATGTCAATTTGACGGCGTGCTTCGTAATCAATTGCACGTCCAAGAGCGCGAATGGAGTTCACGTTTTTGATTTCACATCGTGTACCAAACGGTGTGCCAGGTTTGTGCACCGATACGTTTGCATCAACGCGCATGGAACCCTCTTCCATTTTCGCATCCGATGCGCCAATCACTTCCAGGATTGCACGCAACTCTGAGACGTATTCACGTGCTTGTTCACTGGTGCGAATATCTGGGCGCGACACAATCTCAACCAGCGGCACACCTGCACGGTTGAAGTCAATAAGTGAATAATCACTGCCGTGAATACGCCCAGTTGCACCACCTACGTGTGTGCTCTTTCCTGTGTCTTCTTCTAAGTGTGCACGCTCCACACCTACAACAGTTCCACTGGGCAATTCCAAGAAACCATCAGCATTTAACGGCAAATCGTATTGACTAATTTGATAGGCCTTAGGCATATCGGGATAGAAATAGTTCTTGCGATGGAAAATACAACGCTGAATACGACAGTTCAATGCGAGACCAATGCGCATTGCTAATTCAACTGCTTGTTTGTTCAACACCGGCAAAGCGCCAGGCAAACCCAAAGTGACAGGGTCAATGTTGACGTTGGGCTCGTCACCAAAACGGTTTGGTGAACCACTAAACAATTTGGTGCGTGTGGCTAGTTCCACGTGTACTTCAAGGCCAACAATCATTTCCCAACCGCCGGGCAACATTTGCTCTTCGGTGGCCACAATCGAACTCAATGGGCTATCGCTCATGACTGGCTCCCCGCTGCGATCTCGAGTGCTCCACCCACGCGGAACATGGCCACCTCGCCAAGCGTGGGTGCCAACACTTGAATGCCCACAGGCAAACCATGGGCACCAGTACCAAAAGGAACGCTCATAGCTGCGTGACCGGCCAAGTTGGTGGGGATTGTGTAGATGTCGCACAAATACATCGACATTGGATCATCTGATTTGTCACCAAAAGGAAACGCCACCATGGGAGATGTGGGCATCAAGATTGTGTCCACACTCTCGTAGGCTTTGTTGAAATCATTTGCGATTAACCGACGCACTTTGAGTGCCTTGCCGTAGTACGCGTCGTAATAGCCGGCAGACAATGCATAAGTGCCCAACATGATGCGGCGCTTTACTTCATCACCAAAACCAGCAGCACGAGTTGCGCCATACATTGCGTTGGTATCCACCGCAGGCACACGCAAGCCGTAACGCACACCATCAAATCGGGCCAAGTTACTGCTGGCCTCAGCAGGAGCGATGATGTAATAGGCGGTGAGTGCATAAGACAGCGACGGCAATGTGACATCCACAATGGTGGCGCCCGCAGCTGCAAGCGCAGCAAAAGCGGCGTCGAGTTGTGCCACTACTTCTGGTTCTGCACCACTGGGCAAATCAGTCACGCGACCAATGCGCATCCCCGCCACACCTTGTGTAACAGCACCGACTAGTGATGGTGCCGATTGAGGAATCGAAGTGGAATCCATCGGGTCATGGCCTGCGATGATTTCGGTGACCAACGCAGCATCGGCAACGTTTGTGGCAAACGGGCCAATTTGATCTAGCGAACTTGCATAGGCCACCAAGCCATAACGACTCACCATTCCATATGTGGGTTTCACACCCACCACACCACACAATGCCGCAGGTTGACGAATACTTCCGCCAGTGTCGCTTCCCAAACTCACAGAACTAAAACCTGCAGCAACAGCTGCTGCGCTTCCACCACTTGATCCGCCTGGTACGCGAGAAATATCTAAGGGATTACGTGTGGGACCAAATGCGGAGTTCTCCGTAGATGAACCCATGGCAAATTCATCCAAGTTTGTTTTGCCCACCACTACTGCACCTGCTGCACGAAGACGCGACACAACAGTGGCGTCATAGGGGGGCTTCCAACCTTGCAAGATGCGCGATGAGCATGTGGTCTCAACACCATGAGTGCACAAGTTGTCTTTCAACGCAATAGGAACACCCGCTAATGGTCCAACGGGGCGTCCGGCTTTCACGTCGGCATCAATGCGGTCTGCGTGTGCGCGCGCAGCATCTGCTGTTACCAAGTTGAATGCATGAATGTCGCTTTCTCGTGCATCGATGCGAGCGAGATGTTCATCGACAACTGTGCGTGCAGATAGTTTCCCTGCAGCAACTCCTGCTGCGATGTCATGTGCTGATGTGGTCACCATGATCAGCCGTCCAAACCAATAATTGGTGGTACACGGAAACGGCGCTCCTCGGCAGCAGGTGCAGCCGCAAGAACTTCATCTGTATCCAATGTGGGTAGTTCCACATCCTCGCGCATCACATT
>JAUMDU010000051.1:0-10296 GCA_032121425.1 Ilumatobacteraceae bacterium
TTTGGTACGTAGCAGATTCGCGTGAATCCGAAATTGTGAACAAAGGTTTACTGTTTGCAGCAGTGTTGCTCGCGGTGACATCAATAATCAGTACAACTAGCGGCTGGAAAATGTCAATCAATGAGTCAGAGGCTCTAGTGCGTGCAACTAGAGAGGCAGGATTTCCCGTGGGACATGCATCGGCTCAACAGGTATGGCGAGGAATTCGTAGTCGTCCCACATGGAGAATTTTTTGCTACAGCATTGAAGAGCCCCCTGTACGCAGGGCCCTCGTGCTAGTGGATGCAGTGGATGGCTCAATAGTTGAACGGCTAGTTGAAGACAATCCCGATGCGACTATTCCAAGTACGCAATCGGATATGGGATAACTTTGCCTAATGTTCGATGGACGATTTAGGACCCCAATCGAGCGCGCTATTCGCCCTGTAGGGCTTCTTCTTCGTCGAACGGGAATGTCGCCTGATCATCTAACGATTTTGGGGATCTTGTTTGCGATTGCTGCCGCCTTTGCTATTGCCCAAGGGGCTCTGCGTGGTGGATTGATTTTGGTGATAGCGGCTGCACTGCCCGATCTTTTGGATGGCGCACTGGCAAAGGCATCAAATACTGCAAGTCAAAGAGGGGCTTTTTTTGACTCAGTAGTTGATCGAGTAACCGACGCAGTTCTCTTTGGTGGCGTCGCCTGGTATTTCGCATCCAACGAAGGCACTCATATCGCATTGCTACCCATGGCAATCATGGGAGTGTCGTCACTTATTTCCTATGAGCGAGCAAAGGCTGAATCTCTTGGCCTGTATGCAAAAGGCGGTCTGATGGAGCGTGCTGAGCGCATCATCGTTTTGTGCTTCGGATTGTTGTTCGATTCATTGCTCATACCAGTGCTGTGGGTCATGTTGGCACTTACTGTTGCAACTGCAATTCAGCGTTTTGTGCAAGTGTGGAAACAGGCAGAGGTTTCGTCCACAACAATGGCTAAGCGTGAAGTGCGTCAAGTACGTCGCATGACTCGTCATAGTGCTCGCGCTTCGCGTCGTCAGTTATCAGTTGTGTCGCGCCAGCGACGTCGCAACAGACATGGCTGAAAATCCGCGCTCTTTCACAGATTCGTTCACGGTTGGCGGATACAAACTTGGCTCCTTGATTGCGCGTGCAACTCCTGGATTCGTTGCCCAAGGGACTGTCTCTTTGCTTGCGCCAGGGATTGCGCTTTCTCTTCGCAACAAACGAGCGGTCATTGAAAGAAACCTGCAACGAGTTGATCCTTCTTTGAAGGGTTTGGCTTTACGTCGAGCGTCGCAACGTGCATTTGATTCGTATATGCGTTACTACACAGAAAGTTTTCGTTTGCCGTCACTTTCCGCTGAACACGTCAATAGATGTTTTACTGTCGATGGTTATCAGCATCTAGAACAGGCTTTAGAAAAAGGCAATGGTGTCATCTTTGCAATTCCACATCTAGGTGGTTGGGAATGGGCAGGAAGATGGATGGCGGAGCGAGGCCTTCCGATGACAGTCATTGTGGAGCCTCTTCAGCCTCCAGAACTCTTCGAATGGTTTGTTAAACTTCGTAGTGACTTGGGAATGAATGTGGTTCCGTTGGGTCCCGATGCCGCTCCGACGATTCTTGCCACTTTGAAGAGGAATGGATTGGTCTGTTTGCTTTCTGACCGAGATATTCAGCGCACTGGAGTTGAAGTGGAGTTTTTCGGAGAAAAGACCACGCTTCCTGCTGGGCCCGCCATGTTGGGGATTCGTGGCAATACGCCGGTATTGCCGGTGGCTATTTATTTCACAGACTCCATCGACGGTCACCATGCAGTGGTTCGGCCACCAGTACATCTCGAAAAAGTTGGCTCACTTCGTGAATCGGTTGCAGTGGGAACACAAGCCGTTGCGCGAGAGTTGGAAGTACTCATTCGGCGTGCACCTGAACAGTGGCACATGTTTCAACCTAACTGGCCTTCGGATCCCGGCTATTAAATGTTCACCTTGAGTTCACAGCGAACTCGGTTGGGAAAAGATAGAAAAGATGCATGCCTGGGATTCTTTTTCTTTGTATCCACAATGCTGGTCGTTCGCAGATGGCTGCAGGATTTGCACGTCAATTTGCTCACAAAGGCATTGAAGTGTTTTCGGGTGGATCAGAGCCTGGTGAACAAGTTAATCCCATTGCCGTAGAAGCTATGAGTGAGTTGGATATTGACATCAGTGCCTATGTCCCTGTGAAATTCTCTGAGGAGATGCTGCACAAAGTTGATGTCGTGGTGACAATGGGGTGTGGAGATGTGTGTCCCGTTATCTCGGGCAAGACCTATCGGGACTGGTCATTACGCGATCCCAAAGGTCAACCGATCGAAGTAGTTCGTTCGATTCGCGATGATATTCAGCAACGAGTTGAAGATCTTGTCACTGAATTGATCCGTTACGCGTAAAGGTCGAAGAGTTCGTTAATTGCCTTGGCTTGACCACCAGAGGTGGACGACATCACTGCAATGGGTTGCACCCCGGTTGCAGCCCATGCCGCCAGTTGTTCGCGCACTCGTTCTTTCGGGCCGCTGATGGTGCAGTCGTCGAGCCATTTGTCGGACATGAGGTCAGTGACTGCATCCTTTTGCCCTGCATCTAATGCAGTTTCGATGGCATCCATTTCCTCGGCATAACCAGCTGTGCGCCAGTAGTTGCGATAATTGGGAAGCGAGACGTACCCCGTCAATGTTTTTCTGTTGACCGCACGCGCAGCTTCAATGTCATTGTCAATCACGGTGGGGATCATGTTGGACAAAAAGAACCCATCACGGCGTGCACTCGGAACTTGGGACAACTGTGTCTCCATGTGACTCAAAGAGGCATTTGCCCAGATTGCCCCTTCGGAGATCTCGCTGGCTACTTGAAGCATTTTGTTGCGCAGGGTTGCGAGGTAAATATCTGGCAATGGTCCAGAGAATCTCTCTTGGGTGCGCATAGCGGAGACATACTCAGAAACATCGGAAAGGGGTTTACCGGTAGATACTCCTAGTCGTTTGGTGACAGGCCCGTGACTTACACCAATTCCAAAACGAAAGCGACCGTCGGAGACTTCATTGATATGGGCCACAGTGTTGGCCGCCTCAACTGGATGGCTGTAGTAGATCGGCTGAATTGATGTCCAGTAGGGAATGGTGTGGGTGGCGTGTGCAAGTGAGACACACAACCCCATTGTTCCTCCAAGGCTCGGACATGCCAATCCCGAGAAGCCACGACTCTCGGCTTCCAACGCAAGGTCGATAATTGCTCGCCGCTTGCTAGGTGTGGCAACAATTGAGAGAGCAGGACGAAAGGAGTCAGGTACTGAGGTCATTCCAGTACCGTAGTCTCCATGTTGCGCATTGGAATGGTGAGTCCCTACAGCCTCACAATTCCAGGGGGAGTGCAACAGCAGGTCTTGGGTCTAGCTCGCGCATTGCGAGAAAAAGGGCACGAGGTTCGGGTACTTGGACCATGTGATGGTCCTCCACCAGATCCTTTCGTGACTCCACTAGGCAATAGTTTGCCCACAGCAGTCAATGGTTCGGTTGCTCCTTTGGCTCCGGATGCTTCTGCTGCCTTGCGCACTATTCGGGCGCTGAATGACGAAGCTTTTGATGTGCTCCATATTCATGAACCACTTGTTCCTGGACCTACCTTGACTTCTTTGCTCGTCAAGATGGCCCCGGTTGTGGCGACGTTTCATTCGGCAGGGGAATCGGCGCCGTATCGAGTGTTTGCGCGGCAGCTGAAATGGATTGCATCTCGCATTGATATTCGAGTGGGAGTGTCACATGATGCTGTGGAACTAGCACAGCGTTATATCGGCGGAGAGTACGAAGTTCTTTTCAATGGTATTGATTTGGCTATGTATGACTCTGCTCCCGTGCGCACTCGAGAAAATGTCATTTTCTTTTTGGGACGACATGAACCGCGTAAAGGTCTCAGTGTCTTGATTGATGCGATGGCGTTATTGCCAAGTGATGTCACATTGTGGGTTGCCTCCGACGGACCAGAAACAGAGTCGTTACGATCCCGCACCGAAGGTGATCCACGAATCCAGTGGTTGGGGCGTATCTCGGACGAAGAAAAAATAGATCGACTCTCTAGAGCGTCTGCGTTTTGTGCTCCATCGCTTCGTGGTGAATCATTTGGGATAGTGCTTATTGAGGCAATGGCCTCGGGCGTACCTGTGGTGTCTACAGATATTGACGGATATCGCAACGTGGCAACCCATGGAGAGAATGCTCTGCTTGTTGAGCCTGGAAATCCGCAAGTTCTTGCTGCTGCGTTGGCTCGAGTTCTTACGGATAAGCCAATGGCTCAGCAGTTTCGTGAAAAAGGTCTTGTGCGAGCTCGGGAGTTTTCGATGGATACTCTCGCTGACCATTATGTAGAGATGTATCAGCGTGCCTTACATATGGAGGCAACCAACATCACCACCATTCAGGTACCCCGTATGCTGAAAAGATTCGAGGGTCGTTTCCTTCGGCGCTCGCGTCTGGGTTAGATCATGTCTGTCTGGATTTGAAAGGACTTATGAATCAACAACAGTGGACCCCCACATCTGAAGTCACTGCAACTGCGCTTCAACGCGTCACGCGAGTCAACATCGCACTAGTTCTCGTGCCTACTTTTTTGGCCTTGGTAGTTGGCTTTCTTGTGGGACAAGTCGCAGTGCTTGGAATAGTTGTGCTCTTGGTATCAACGGTGTGGGTTAATGGCATGAACCGCAAGGTTGAATCTTCACTACTTGACCGACTCAATCTCATGCCGGTCTCGGAATCTGACCATGCACGGCTCATTAATGTAGTTGATGGTTTATGTGTCGTGTCTGGTGATCGGCGTCCACCACTGTTTGTGGTGTCTGATTCATATCCGATAGCGCTTGCGATTGCAGCACCCAAGCATCAGGGAATCGTTGTGGTTTCCGATGGACTTCTTGCTGAAATGGATCGAGTGGAAATTGAAGCGGTGATGGCTCATGTGCTGTGGCGTTTGCGCAGTGGAAATGTTGCATTGACGAGTTACCTCATGGTGCTGAGGGTGAAGTTGTCAAAAATTGGACTTCGTCGCATTGCAGATGTGATCATCAGCAAACTGTATGAAGACAAGATTTTGATGTGGGCAGACATTTCTGCATGTCAGGCGACTCGCTATCCGCCCGCACTAATTTCTGCATTGCAGAAGTGCAATCGGGCACATGGTCTTGAAATTGACCCATTATTGACCCCTTTGCTCTTCGCAGATCCAGAAACAGCCCAACATGACACCATGGGTGGTGCTCCAGTTCCTATTGTGGGGTTCTTGGCAATTGGCGTGGAAGAGCGCATTGCTGTCTTGAAGGAGATTTAATGACACGTGGACGCACTTTCATGGGTGTTGTGACAACGGCAGCGCTGTTGGCAACTCTTGCTGCGTGTGGTGGCGGCGATTCGTCACCATCTACCCAATCTTCAACGACGACAGTTGCAGGGAACAATGTTCCGGGGGTTTTATATCCGTTAACAGGGCTTGTATCGACCGACCCCATTGCTGCTGGACGTATGGCTTTGGCGGTAAAGATTGACAATCACCCGAATGCTCGTCCACAAACAGGGCTGAACAAAACCGACATTGTTTTTGAAGAAAATGTCGAAGGAATCACCAGGTTCATTGCTGTATTTCATAGTCAAGGCAGCGACCCTGTCGGACCCATTCGAAGTGGACGAACCCAGGACATCGATTTGTTGTCCTCATTCAACAAGCCATTGTTTGCATGGAGTGGCGGTAATGCCAATGTGACTAGAGCCGTTAACTCCAGTTCTCTAGTGAACGTCGGTCACTCTGCATCGAAAGGGAAAGGCGGTTATTTCAGGTCGCAAGACCGAAAAGCTCCGCACAACTTGTATGCACAAACAAAAGATCTTTGGTCGCTAGCTCCGGAGGGCTCAGGTCCACCACCAGTGCAATTCACCTTCCGTGGTGACAGCGATGCAAATCCCGCTACGTCGACACCTCTTGATGGAGCAAAGGTCTCAATGACCGGACTCAAAGTTTTTTGGAAGTGGAATGGCGCCGAGAAAAACTTCGTACGTTTCACCGAAAACTCTCGCCGACAGTTAGAGCCACACGTCTCTGATGATGTGCAAGTCAACACCAAGAATGTGATTGTGCTGTACGCAACCTATGAGCGCAGTGCCGCAGATAGCAAGAGTCCACATGCGGTGACGGTGGGTAAAGGCACTGGATTTATCCTGACTAATGGCGGTCTCATTGAAATGAAATGGGAGCGAGCCAATGCTGAGAAGCCTTTTACTTTCACTGATACCGCTGGGGCAGTGATCAGGCTGACACCTGGTCGCACTTGGGTTGAGGTATCGCGACGTAACTCACTAGCCGCAGTGGGTATCGGGGTCGACCCAGCATCTGTGGCATGGCCGGTTTCCTGAGTCAAAAGTGACATCCACAGACGGTGAATTCATCACTGTCTAGACCATTTGCCTCGCTAGCCTCTAGTCCATGACTTCTGGAAAAGACTCGTCGGTGGGGACTCTCAAAGTAAAACGTGGATTGGCAGAGATGCTCAAGGGCGGCGTCATTATGGACGTGGTCAATGCAGAGCAAGCCAAGATTGCCGAAGACGCAGGAGCGTGTGCGGTTATGGCACTTGAGCGAGTACCAGCAGATATTCGCCGCGATGGTGGCGTTGCACGTATGAGTGATCCTGAAATGATCGAAGGCATTAAGGCTGTCGTGCGTATTCCAGTGATGGCAAAGGCGCGAATTGGTCATTTTGTAGAGGCGCAGATTCTCGAAGCTCTTGGAGTGGACTTTGTTGATGAATCAGAAGTTCTCACGCCAGCAGACGAAACACATCACATCGACAAATTTGCTTTTACGGTTCCTTTTGTGTGTGGCGCTACCAATTTAGGTGAAGCATTACGTCGAATTTCAGAGGGCGCGTGCATGATCCGTTCAAAAGGTGAAGCAGGAACAGGAAACATTGTGGAAGCAGTACGTCACCTGCGTTCCATTCTTGGAGACATCCGAAAGATCACTCAGGCTGATAGCGCAGAGTTGTTTCAGTGGGCAAAGACCTTGCAGGCACCGTTGCCACTTGTGCAGGAAATTGCAGAGACAGGGAAATTGCCTGTGCCTATTTTTTGCGCCGGAGGCATTGCCACTCCCGCTGACGCAGCGCTAGCGATGCAATTAGGTGCCGAAGCCGTATTCGTGGGTTCAGGAATCTTCAAGAGCGACGATCCTGCTCCTCGTGCGCGTGCAATTGTGGAGGCCACCACTCACTTCCGTGATGCACATGTTCTCGCAAAGGTCAGTCGCGGACTTGGTGCACCAATGACAGGTATCGCGATGGACGAAATAAACGGCACTCAGCGTTTCGCTGAGCGTGGCTGGTAATCAGTCTCATGAATGCGAGGCCTCCGGGTGAACGGTGTCGTAGGAGTACTTGCACTCCAAGGAGCTTTTGCAGCGCATTGTGAAAAGCTGACAACACTTGGTGTGGATTGCATCGAGGTGCGCACAACTGAAGATCTGTCCAAAGTGAGTGCGTTGGTGATGCCTGGTGGGGAATCCAGCACAATGTCGCATCTCTTGGTGACTTCGGGGCTCTTTGATGTGCTTGCGGAAAGAATTTCCGAAGGAATGCACACGTTTGGAACATGTGCAGGAATGATTCTTCTTGCCAGCGACATTATTGATGGCCGAGATGATCAGCGCAGTTTCGCAGCTCTTGATATCTCGGTTCGGCGTAATGCCTACGGCCGCCAGGTGGACTCTTTCGAGTCGGAAATTGATACTCCCTTTGGCCAGATTCACGGAGTGTTTATTCGTGCGCCGCGCATTGAAAGAATAGGCGAGGCAGTGGAAGTGTTGGGTCGTCATCAAGGCGATCCAGTTTTAGTGCGTCAGGGAAATGTATTGGCAGCATCTTTTCACCCGGAGTTAAACGATGACACGCGATTACATAAGTTTTTTGTAGAAGACATGATGATGAAAGTGCAGGGATAACGATGTCTGGTCATTCCAAATGGGCGACTATCAAACACAAAAAAGGTGCAGCTGATAAGGCTCGTGGAAAACTTTTTGCAAAGTTGGCGCGCCAGATTGAAGTAGCTGCACGTGCAGGTGGTGGAGATGTTGATACAAACGCCACATTGCGCACCATGGTGCAGAAAGCAAAAGCCGGTCAAATGACAAAAGACGCAATTGATCGCGCAATCAAACGTGGCATTGGTGATCACGATGGAGCGAATTATGAATCCATCACCTATGAAGGTTATGCACCAGGCGGCGTAGCAATGTTGGTGGATGTTCTTACCGACAATCGAAATCGCACGGCTGCCGATGTGCGTAATGCTTTTTCGAAATTTGGTGGGTCGATGGCCGAGCCCGGTGCGGTTGGCTGGCAATTCTCTCGACGCGGCGTGATTGTCATACCTGGAAAGTTCGCCGAGGATGACGTCATGTCGGCAGCTCTTGAGGCTGGAGCGGAAGATATTGAACGAGATGGTGATTCATGGAGGGTCTTGACTGAGCCAGCTGTGGTCTACGACGTCCAAGAAGCGCTTGTAAATAGTGGCATCACTGTGGAAAATGCGGAATCAACAATGATTTCCTCCACAACGATTGAAGTCACAGATGCTGATGAGGCGCGCCAAATCCTTAGAATCATGGACATGCTCGAAGATAACGACGACGTCCAAGATGTCTATGCGAATTTCGACATTGACGAATCAATCATGCAGGAGGTGGGCTGATGTCGCTATCAGTAGGTGATGTGGCTCCCGAGTTCACACTTCAAGGAACGGGCGCAACGTCGTATTCGTTGTCCTCGTTTAGAGGCCAACCAGTAGTTCTCGTTTTCTATCCAGGTGATGACACTCCTGTATGTACAAAACAGTTGAACTCGTATAACAATGAACTCTCCGCGTTTGAATCCGTAGGTGCTCAAGTGTTGGCAATATCGGCACAAGATCTTGCCAGTCATGAACAGTTTGCATCCAAGCACGGTTTTCAGTTTCCGTTACTGGCTGACACAGACAAGGCGGTAGCCGGGCTCTATGGCACCGTTGGGCCTTTGGGGTTTCCACGCCGAAGTGTGTTTGTTATCGATGGTCAAGGGGTGGTGCGCTATGCCCACCGTGCCATTGCGGGGTTGACCTTTAGGCCTGTAGAAGAGTTGGTGGCTGCCGTGGAGGCTGCTCGCTGACATTGCCCCGTGGGGGCCATCAAGTTCTGTACAATCAAACATATGTTCGGTCATGTTGTTCTTGGAATTGACCCTGGTTTAACCAGATGTGGGTACGCCGTGCTGTCTATGACATCGGCCCAAGAGATTACTGCGCGCGCCATCGGTGTCCTGCGTACTTCTCCGAACAATGATTTAGCGGATCGACTTGCAGAGATTCACCAGGAGGTGGAGGGTCTCATCAATGAGTTCAAGCCTGATGCTGTGGCAGTTGAACAGGTCTTTTTTCAAAACAATGTGCGCACAGCCATGGGGGTGGGGCAAGCCAGTGGAATCGTGCTTGCCTTGGCCTCACGGGCGGGGTGTGTGGTTGCACAGTACACGCCCTCGCAAGTAAAGAATTCCGTTGCTGGGTGGGGTGGCGCATCGAAGGATCAAGTGGGACGCATGGTGCAACAGCGACTCGGGCTCGCCACGGTTCCTGAACCAGCAGATGCAGCAGACGCAGCAGCTATCGCATTGTGCCACTGCTCAATTGCGCCTTTTGTGGCTTCACAACAAGAAGCAATCGCGAGGAGTCGACGATGATTGGCAGTTTGCGAGGAGTGGTTGTCGAACGTTTCACTCCAGGGACAATTCTTCTCGAAGTTGCCGGTGTGGGGTATTTGTGCACCGTGACATCATCTACGTTTGCTGAACTTGAACCCACCGTGGAGACATTTCTTCATGTGCATCATCACATTCGTGAAGATGCACAAACTTTGTTTGGTTTCACCGCGCGAATAGAGCGCGACACCTTCCATATTCTTATTGCCACCCATGGCATAGGGCCATCTATGGCTATGTCGATACTTTCCACCTACGCCCCACAGGCATTGGTGGGAATTGTGGCATCGGGAGATATCGCTGCGTTGACTGTTGTGCCAGGAGTAGGCAAAAAAACAGCAGAGCGCTTAATGGTGGAACTGAAATCTCGACTTGATCTTGATGACTCCGGTTTAGGCCACACAGGAGACAGCGTTCAATCAGCTGCTGCTGATGTGCGCGAAGCGTTGACTGCATTGGGGTATGCGTCAGAAGAAATTCGTGATGCGATGCGT
>JAUMDU010000052.1:0-4258 GCA_032121425.1 Ilumatobacteraceae bacterium
GGACCTCATCCAAGAAGGCAACTTGGGCCTCGAGCACGCAGTCGACAAGTTCGACTGGCGCCGCGGATTTAAATTCTCCACCTACGCAACTTTCTGGATCCGCCAGGCAATTGGTCGTGCACTCGACCAAAAAGCCAGTTTGATTCGTATTCCTGGTGATCGGTCAGCAAGTTTGCGCGCAGCTTTGCGTCAAGCCTCTGGCGATGGCGAGACCCTCGATGCAGGAAATGCCGAATTACACCGCCTCACCACCCCAGTGTCACTTGACAAAACAGTGGGCGATGACGGCGATGCCACTTTGGGTGACTTGATGGATAACGGCCAAGGCACACCTGAAGATGCAGTGATGGCCCTTGTTGACACTGAATTGCTCGATGAATTGTTGGGAACCCTCGACGATCGTGCCCGCTATGCAGTGGAAGCTCGTTTTGGACTCCTCGATGGTGAGCGTAAGAGCTTCCGCGAAGTAGGCGAAGATTTGGGCGTGACTGCAGAAGCTGCACGTCGCCTGGTGAGTCGCGCAGTTGAAGGACTGCGCGATGACGCCGAGCGCATCTTGGCTGTCTAATTTCCCCCTTTCCCCCCTTCTCAACGCCTATTTCCTGGATTCAGGAAATAGGCGTTGCGTTTTACCCCCTCGACACGCAAGGCTGTAAGGAATATGGCACGTAGTTGGACTCCCGATTCATGGCAGGCATTTACCGCCATGCAGCAACCTGATTGGCCCGACACCGCAGCACTCGACGCTGCCCTCAAGCACATTGGCTCATATCCCCCTTTGGTGTTCGCGGGCGAGGCACGTTCATTGCAGAACTCTCTGGCAAAAGTTGCAGCCGGCAACGCATTCTTGTTGCAAGCCGGCGACTGTGCCGAAAGCTTCGAGGAATTCAGCGCAAACAACATTCGTGAAAAACTTCGTGTCATCTTGCAGATGGCAGTAGTGCTCACCTATTCCATGGGAGTCCCTGTGGTCAAGGTCGGACGCATGGCGGGTCAATTTGCTAAGCCTCGTTCATCGGCGACAGAGATCATTGGCGATCTCGAGTTGCCGTCGTTCCGCGGACACATCGTCAATGACCAACTGGCCACCACTGCAGCTCGCATTCCCAACCCCGAGCGTTTGGTTCAGGCCTACCATCAGTCAGCCAGCACGCTCAACTTGTTGCGTGCATTCACTAAAGGTGGCTTTGCCGATCTCAATCGTGTGAATGCTTGGACACAAGAGTTTGTTGCCAGCAGTCCAGAGGGTCAGCGCTATGTGGAGCTTTCTAACGAGATTGAACGTGCACTGCGATTCATGCGTGCATGTGGAGTGGACACCGAGAATTACTCTGCACTTCACGAAGTAGATGTCTACACAAGTCATGAAGCACTCATTCTTGGTTACGAAGAGGCACTTACTCGTCAAGATTCACTCACTGGTCAGTGGTATGACTGCTCTGCGCACATGTTGTGGATTGGTGAGCGCACACGTCAACTCGATGGCGCACATATTGAATTCCTGCGTGGCGTAGGTAATCCGCTTGGTTGCAAAATTGGCCCCACCACTACTCCTGAGTTTGTTCTTGAGTTGTGCGAGGTACTGAACCCGGCCGCCATTCCTGGTCGTCTCACATTGATTAGCCGCATGGGTGCAGACAAAGTAGAAGATTCGCTACGTCCGCTCTTGCGCGCCGTGAAAGATGCTGGTCATCCCGTGGTATGGGCATGTGACCCCATGCATGGCAACACCACCACTGCGCCTAATGGTCGCAAGACTCGCCACTTTGAAGACATCGTGAATGAGATTGCAGGATTTGTGCGCGCACATAATGCAGAAGGAACATGGCCCGGTGGCATCCATGTAGAGCTCACTGGCGATGATGTCACCGAATGCACAGGTGGCGCCGATGATCTCACTAATGACGACCTCGATGATCGTTACCAAACCATTTGTGATCCTCGCCTCAACGGCCGACAAGGACTTGACTTGGCGTTTCGTGTTGCTGAATTAATTCGCACACAAAGCTGAAATGTCTCTTCTTGACGCGGCGTGGCAACGCGCAGATGCCTGGCCCGTCGAAGAGTCGTCCATAGTTGTAGTCACGCGTGACGGAACATTCACCCATGGCGACATTCAACGTCGCCAAAGGATTGCATCTGTGAGCAAACCGTTGACTGCACATGCAGTTCTCATTGCTGCCGAAGAAGGCAGCATCACTTTGGATGACCCCGTAGGCCAGACAGGATGCACCGTGCGTCATCTACTTGCACATGCAGGCGGTTATCCCTTTGAAGGAGCACAGCCAGTGGGGCGACCAGGAACCAAACGCATGTATTCCAACACGGGTTATGACATGTTGGCCCACCATGTAGAGCAATGCACATCAATGCCGTTTGAGGAGTACTTCCATGAAGCAGTGTGTGCCCCATTAGAGATGCACAACACCGCACTGCAGGGTTCAGCTGCCAAAGATGTGTGGTCCACAATTAGTGATCTCACCAAGTTCTTGCTCGAACTTCGCTCCCCTCGTCTCATCTCTCAAGAGACTTACCTTGCCGCAGTGATGCCTGCGTTTGAACACCTCTCTGGGGTCGTACCTGCAGTCGGCACATTCGATCCGTGCCCATGGGGGTTAGGTTGTGAAATTCGGGGCCACAAAACACCTCATTGGACAGGCTCTAAAAACTCTGCGTCAACTTTTGGCCACTTTGGTGGCATAGGAACATTTTTGTGGGTGGACCCCGTAGCCGATGTTGCATGTGCGATGTTGACAGAACGTGAATTCGATGAATGGGGGCTATCGCTGTGGCCTGCATTTAGTGATGAAGTTCTCCTTGCCGTTGGTCGATAGAGATGCATTTACGCAGCGGTGAACGCATCTGTATTCGCACCGTCGATGACGAAGGCATTCCCATTGTGCGTTATGGAACTGTTGCCTCTGATAACCGCACCAATGGACCTGTTGCGGTGTTATTCGATGATCTCTCAGGCGGAGATCTTGTCGATGCATCAGAAGTAGAACGTATTGACTACGACACCATTGAATTGCATTTGAACGGCGAAGATCTTCTCACCGACAATGCTTTACGTGCAGGACTTTCCACCATGTGGCGCGCCGAAGCCAACTTGGCTGGGCTTCAAGTGGATGCATTGTTTCCCCTTGGCGACAACAACGCAGGAATCGCCGATGGCAACACCTGGGTTCTTGCCGAATTCAATATTGCAGGCACAACCCACATTGTCAGAGCCACTCGATCTACCCATAGCCCCACTACGGTGATAGTTCGCGCCGATCGAGCTAACCGGTGGGATGGATTCTTTTAACTTATGACTGACACAACTACGCCTCGAGGTCTCGCAAAATTCACGATGGGAATCGGCCCACTGTTGTTCTGTGCATTCGCCGTCACAGTCTCCAACAGCATGATTTTTTCTGCATTATCTGATCTGCAAGATGAGTTTGGCTTCAGCGATGCGGGCTTAGGTTTTATTGCAGCAGCCGGATTCATGGCTTCTTTTGTGGTGCAGTTGTTTGTGGCACCCTATGCCGATCGTGGCAAACCAAAGCGGTTCGTGCTTGCGGCTTTGATTCTCGCCGCACTCGGATCTGTTCTGTTTGCTTTTGGCACCACATTGTGGACACTGGTTCTTGCTCGCGCCATTACCGGTGCATCATTGGGCACAAGTGGCCCCACTATTCGCGCCATTGCAGGAAGCATTGATAAAAATCGTTCTGCAGAACGACTCGGTCGACTTCGCGGCATTGAACTTGCAGGATTCACTGGCGGGCCATTGATTGGCGCATTGCTGATTGAACCATTCGGTCTTAAAGGTGCCTTTCTTATCTTTGGCGCCGTCGCTCTTGCGGCATTTCTGCTTGTTCTTCCCCGCCAACTCCCCAATCTTCCACCCAGCCTTGATCCCAAAAAACTGAGTTTTGGATTGTTGCGTATTCGGCCACTGCGCGCCGCAGTGCTTGCTTCGCTCACTTTGTTCATTCCAGTCGGCGTGTATGACTCATTATGGGATCGCTACATCACCGATAGCGGCGGTACAAACTTTATGGTGGGCCTTACATTTCTGCTCTACACCATTCCTTTTGTTCTTCTTGGTGCTGCCGGTGGTCGCTTGGCAGATACGCGCGGTGCTGCGCGTATGACAGTGGTGGGAATCTTCCTCACTGTTCCTCTGGTGTTTGTGTATGGACTTTTGCAATCAGCATGGCTGCTTGTTGCATTCGCTGTGGTGGAAGGCGTGATTGGTGCACTGTCTATT
>JAUMDU010000053.1:0-2039 GCA_032121425.1 Ilumatobacteraceae bacterium
CATTGCCTGCAGCACACGGAACGGGATTGTTCCAGCGCGGTGAAACACAAGTGTTGAACGTGTGTACGTTGGCGATGCCACGTATGAACCAAATGTTGGACACATTGGGTCCCGACAATGAAAAGCGTTACATCCACCACTACAACATGGCTCCTTGGGCCAATGGTGAAACTGGTCGTGTAGGAACACCAAAGCGTCGCGAAATCGGACACGGCGCACTCGCAGAGCGTGCATTGCTTCCTGTTGTGCCAAGCCAAGAAGAATTTGCCTACGCAATTCGTTTGGTGAGCGAAGTGTTGTCGTCGAATGGTTCAACATCGATGGCTTCTGTATGTTCATCAAGCTTGTCGCTGATGGATGCCGGTGTGCCCATTAAGGCTCCCGTATCCGGTATCGCAATGGGTTTGATCTATGCCGAAGGCAAGTACCTCACATTGACCGACATTCTTGGAGCCGAAGACGCCTTTGGCGACATGGACTTCAAGGTTGCAGGAACTGAAGATGCAGTGACTGCATTGCAGCTTGATACCAAGATTGATGGAATTCCCGCCGATGTATTGGCTGCTGCGTTGCAACAGGCACGTGATGCACGCATGGAAATTCTTGCGTCAATGAATTCAGCATTGGCTGCACCTCGCACCGAAGTGGCAGAGACTGCACCAAAGATTGTGTCGTTCACAATTCCTATGGACAAGATTGGCGAAGTGATTGGGCCAAAGGGCAAAGTCATCAACACCATCTCTCAAGAAACTGGTGCAGACATTGCAGTCAGCGATGACGGCGCAGTGGGCATTGTGACTGTGGGTTCACCTGACAACTTCCGCGTGGAAGATGCCAAGGCACGCATTCTTGCAATTGTTGATCCTCCAACAGCAGAGCTCAATGCGATCTATGACGGTCGTGTTGTCAGCACCACCAAGTTCGGCGCGTTCGTCAATATCTTGCCTGGACGTGATGGTTTGATCCATATCTCCAAGTTGGGTAATGGTCAGCGCGTGAACAATGTGGAAGATGTTTTGACATTGGGAGATGTTGTTCGTGTACGTGTTGACGATGTCGACGACAAGGGCAAGGTCAGCTTGACTCCAGTTGATGCCGATGGAAATGACATTCCAGGTGGCGGCGGAGGCGGCGGTGGAGACCGTGGCCCACGCGAGCGTCGTGATCGTGATGATCGTGGTGGTCGTGATGATCGCGGCCCACGCAATCGTGACCGCGACCGCGACCGCGACCGTGGCCCACGTGAACCGCGTGAACCACGTGAGCCACGTCAAGACGGACCTGTTGAAGTCTCTTTCGAAGATGAATTCGAGAGCGAACTGCGTTCTGAACTAGGCGATCTTGGTCCCGACACACGCAATGAGCGTGGTGGCGACCGTAATCGTCGCCGTCGCTAGAGACTTCCAACGACTACCGTTACTCCCATGATTCGTGTGGGAGTTGTCGGGGCCGCTGGCCGGATGGGTGCAACAGTGTGTGACGCTGTTGCAGCCGCAGAAGGACTAGAACTTGCCGCCGCTGTGGACATTGTCCGCAGCGGCGGTCTTGTTCATGGCCTCACTATTGAAAGCGACTTGAAGGCTCTTGCCGATGCGCGATGTGATGTGGTGGTGGACTTCACCGTGGCCGATGCTGCACGTACCACCTTGCCGTGGCTTGCACTGCATGGCATGCATGCAGTGGTGGGCACCACTGGTTTTTCAGATGATGACATCGCAGCTTTCGGTGCATCGTTTACGGGGAGCAACTGTCTTATCGCGGCAAACTTCGCAATTGGAGCAGTGTTGATGATGAAGTTTGCCGAACAAGCTGCGCCATATTTTGAAACCGCCGAAATCATTGAGTTCCATCACAACGCCAAAGCTGATGCGCCGAGTGGTACTGCGATGGCAACAGCGCAGCGTATGGCGGCAGCGAGCCAAGAGTGGGCACAAGACCCCACCAAGCATGAAGTCCTTCCTGGCGCACGCGGTGGCGAGGGGCCAGCGGGGATCAGAGTGCATGGTGTACGTATGGTGGGAATGACGGCATCACAAGAA
>JAUMDU010000054.1:0-3761 GCA_032121425.1 Ilumatobacteraceae bacterium
ACGGTCAAGAACTCGGGTTAAAAGCTGTGCGATATCTGTCCACATAATGACTCCCGATAAAAACGCTTCCACAATTTCTTCGTTAGCCCCCGACAATGCTGCGGGTGCTGTACCACCGCGTCGACCTGCCTCATAGGCCAAATCTAAACAAGGAAACACCTCGCGATTCGGCGCCTCGAAATCCAAGCGCGCAAGTGTGGTCCAATCAATTTTCCCAAATGGTGTGGCAATGCGATGCGGATATCCCAGCGCATAACCGATTGGTAAACGCATATCAGGCATCGATAACTGGGCAATGGTAGACCCATCGGTGAATTCCACCATGGAGTGCACTACCGACTGTGGATGCACCACGACATCGATGTTGTCGTAACTAGTTCCATACAACTCATGTGCCTCAATCACTTCGAGGCCTTTGTTCATCAACGTGGAGGAATCAATAGTGATCTTGGGGCCCATTTTCCAGGTGGGATGGGCCAGTGCTTCTTCCAGCGTGACACCAGCGAGAGATTCAGCGCTACGACCCCGAAAGGGACCGCCACTTGCAGTGAGGACAAGACGCGCCACTTCAGTTTCTGAATTCATGGATGAACGCAAGCACTGATGCAATGCGCAATGTTCACTGTCAACAGGAATTAATTGTGCACCAGGCGTTGCGCGCAGAGGTTGCACAATGGGGCCAGCAGCAATCAAACTTTCTTTGTTGGCCAAACCAAGTGTGCGACCTTGGCGCAATGTCTCCAACGTGACAGACAATCCAGCAAAACCGACAACACCATTGATCACAACGTCAGCGACATCGACAACATCGGTCAACGAGTCGGTCACCTGCACACCCGGTAACGCAACTTCGACGCGACGCCGTACTTCTTCGTTCGTCACCACCACAACATCGGGCGACAAACGACGTGCCTGTTCGATCACAACATCACCCGCCGACGCCACGGCTAGAGCAGTCACTTTGTAGGCATCGGGTTCAGACAAAACGACATCGATTGTTTGAGTGCCAATAGAGCCAGACGAACCAGCGATTGCGACTCTTTTCATGTTCACCGACACAGTCTGTCAGTGGGATGCTTCACAGTGATGGCAAAAAGGTGTGTCCTACAACCAAGGCTGCATGACCAACATCAAGTAATAACTGGCAGGAAGTACAAACAAGAAACCATCAAAGCGGTCAAGAACACCGCCGTGACCAGCAATAAGACTTCCAAAGTCCTTCACATCGAGGTTGCGCTTAAACATTGACTCCACAAGATCGCCCAAAGGAGCCATGACTGCAACAACAACGCCTAAAGCAATCCATTCAGTCATCGAATTCCATGTGCCGTTTTGTGAACCAAACACGATGAGAGCAACGATGCTGGCAATGCCACCGCCCACTACACCTTCAACGGTCTTGTTAGGGCTGACCCACTCACGAAGTGGTGTACGGCCCACTGAAGACCCCACAAAGAGCCCACCCACATCATTGGCAATTACTGCAACGACAACCATGAACAACGTGTCGGTACCCACATGGGCACCCGCACCATTCACCGAATAACGAAGAATCAAGGCAGCAAATGATCCCATAAGACCAATCCACATCATTGACATGGTGGTGATTGCCACGTTGGGCATTGGTCCACTTTGAATACTTGTGGCACCCAAGAAACCAATAGATGTGGCAAGGAAACCGAACGCCAACACCATCGGCAACGCAGCATCGCCAATCCAGTACGCAGCAAGAGGAGCAGCAGCACAAGTAATCAAACCAGCAAAGGTTGCAGGCCGATATCCCTTTTCTGTGACTTTGCTAAAGAATTCCACCGAGGCCAGCGCAACGACGGCCAACACAATCAACATCACAGCTGCTGGGCGCCACATGATTGCGCCAATAAAAACTGCAAGAAGAATTAGTGCAGTACTCACCGCTGTAGGCATGTCGCGTCCTGGGCCACCGGGACGAGGGCCACGTGGTCCAGTGCGGCGCACAGGTTGTGGCCGCGAACGTGGAGCTCCGCCCGTGACATCTCGCGATGGATCGCGAGGGAAATCAGATGGAGTGTCACGCGTTTGACGTCGACGCTCATCGGTGGGATCTGTACCAATGACTAAACGCTCAGGGCGGCGAGTGGGCTCACTGGGTTGTTGGAAGGTGCCCCATACATCTGTGTCATCATCAAGCGCTGGCACTTCAGAGGTGGGCGGCTCCGTCCAATGCGGAAGATTTCCGGTGTCTGCGTCACCAAAGCTCATCGCAGGCTCAGATGTTGGGTCGTCGGCGAACTGCACGGTGCCAAAATCAGACCCGAAGTCAGTTCCATAACCCTTTGAATTGTCGCCCGTATCGTCGTCTCTACGGCGCCAGATGTCGTCACTCATTTTTCTCCCCTTTCGGGTTCCGAGGGCAAAAGGTCTTGCCCCAGATTCTTATACCTCGAGTAGTTCTTGTTCCTTGCGGGAAAAAGCTTTTTCGATTATTTCAACATGTTCTTGGGTGTACTTGTCGAGATCTTTCTCTGCACGCTCAAGATCATCCTTGGAAATCTCTGAATTCTTCTCAGCAACTTCAAGTTGTTTGCGTGCATCACGTCGCACATTACGCACCGCTACTCGGCCATCTTCGGTCATGTTCTTCACAACCTTCACATATTCTTTACGGCGTTGTTCGGTGAGAACAGGGAAAGACAAACGAATCACAATTCCATCATTGGAAGGCTGTAAACCAAGATCGCTATCTCTGATTGCCTTTTCAATTGCAGCCATGGAGCCACGGTCATGAGGCTTCACCACCAAAGTGCGAGCCTCAGGTACCTGAAAGCCAGCTAACTGTTGAAGTGGCACTGTGGATCCGTAGTACTCCACGGGAAGTTTCTCCACTAGTGCGGGGTTTGCTCGACCAGTACGTACTGAGGAGTACTGGGCCTGCACATGACTCACAGCCTTTTCCATCTTTTCGACGGCTTCGAGCAGGGTCTCTTCGATCACCCGACCAGCGTACCTACTTGCTCACCCTTGAGAATGGACTTCACGTTGCCCTGAGCCAAGAGGTCAAACACCACAATGGGTAATTTTTTGTCCATACAGAAGGTAATTGCCGTGGCATCCATGACTTTGAGACCCTTTGTGATGACATCCATATGGGAGATCTGGTCATATCGGGTCGCGGTCTTGTCGATTTTGGGGTCTGCTGTATAGACCCCATCAACTCCAGAGTGCGTCCCTTTCAAGATGGCCTGAGCTTCAATTTCCGCGGCACGCAGGGCGGCTGCTGTGTCGGTGGTGAAAAAGGGGTTTCCTGTTCCACCCGCCAAAATCACTACACGGCCCTTTTCAAGATGGCGCTCAGCACGACGACGAATGTATGGCTCGGCCACTTTGGGCATCTCAATAGCGCTCATCACGCGCGATGTTTGTCCCGCACGCTCAAGGGCATCTTGCAAAGCCAAACCGTTCATCACCGTGGCCAACATTCCCATGAAGTCGGCTTGGGCTTGATCCATACCTTGACCAGCACCTTTGAGGCCGCGCCAAAAGTTTCCGCCACCCACAACAATGGCAATATCAGTACCCAGTTCTTCGCGTGCTTCACGAACTTCGTTTGCAACTTGAGTAAGAACTGCACTGTCTAAGCCAAAGCCACTTGGTTCGGCAAGTGCTTCACCCGAAAGTTTGAGCACTACACGTGACCAGCGTGGCCGTAACGACATATCAGCCGATCTCTACCTGTGCGAAACGCACAATGGAAGCACTGCCGATGAGCTGCTTAATGGTGA
>JAUMDU010000055.1:0-4368 GCA_032121425.1 Ilumatobacteraceae bacterium
ATTTGCACCACGGTTTGCATGAACCACCGCCCCATCTATGGGGCCACCAAACCATTCAAAGTCGCGAATAGGCATAGAGGACGACACCACACATTGAGCGCCTTCAGAAAGACAGCGCGACACAGTATGCGCCACTGCTATTTCCGACCAATGCTGTGTGACCCAATCTTGAATGGAACTACGGGCGATTGCTTCAGCCTTTTTCCACCGATCTAAGGCAAGACCATCTTTACAGTGCACTAAAGAGCTCGTCTTCTCACACAATTCACCGACATTGCCAATGAGAGAAATCTCCACACGCTGCAATGGATCCACAACAACCTCAGATGGTCCCAGATGCACAATTTTTGCAAGAGACCTTCGTACCCATTGCGAAAGCACCTTAGAGGCAGGTGGTTCACCTACGAATACCACAACCTCAGGTGACAGTTCTTGAGAGAAATATTCAGAACGCAAAATGGGATCGAATGCAATCACAACGTTGTCATCTTCCACACGTAAACCACTTCGAGGATCTGCAAAAACAGGCCACTTCAATTCACGTGCAAGATTCACCAATGCATGTGGGCTCCCTTTCCCAGCAACAAACACTCCGGAACGCCCCGTACATATTTGGGCAAACATCTCTACATCCGCACGTGACCAACCATTAGCAACCCATCGAGTGGACCACGCCGACTCCCGTGCTGCGGGCAACTTGAGAGGTTCACCAAAAAGTGGTTCATCGAATGGAAGATTCAGATGAACTGGCCCTGGTCGTGAGCCAAGTGTTCTGGTGAACACTTGTGATGCGAGTGGTCTCCATGATTCCATCAGTTCAAGATTCGGAACACCTGGATCATGAAACCAACGCACCGAATCACCAAACATTTTTGTCTGGTCAATAGTTTGTGGAGAAGATATGTCGCGCAAATGAGGTGGACGATCAGCCGTACAAATAATTAGAGGAACGTTGCTGAGGTGTGCCTCAATGACTGAAGCATAAAAATGGGCTCCAGCCGTTCCCGATGAACACAAGACGACTGCGGGTATCCCCGTACTGAGTCCAATTCCTAACCCTGCAAAACCAGCACTTCGCTCGTCATGGAATACTTCAACGGACATTTTGGGTTCTCGCATACAAGCCAAGGCGAGCGGCGTGCTTCGACTACCGGGGGCAACAATGGCATGCCGTACACCAGCCCTCACCCACTCATCAACAAGCGTGCTACAAAATGTGGCCGCAATGGCTCCTGTTGTTGTCATGTCACCTATCGTGTGTCTCGTGAGGATTGAAATCTGGTCTGATGTTGTGTGCCCTTGGTGCTACATCGGTAAACGGCGATTCGAAACCGCTCTCGCCAATATCGCACGTAGTGGTAATTCAGAGCCTATAGAGGTGACGTACCGCTCGTACCAACTTGACCCCAATGCTCCCGTCACAGGCACAATCCCTGTTGTGGATGCATATGCCAAGAAATTTGGCGGAAGGGAACGCGCCGAACAGATTCTTGATCACCTCACATCCGTGGCCGCCGGAGATGGACTTGAGTTCAACATGGACCGCGCCCTGCGGGCCAACACCATCTTGTCGCACCGGGTCTTGCACTGGGCATTAGTTACTTACGGTGCAAGTATCCAGAGCACAGTGAAAGAAGAGTTCCTAAAGGCCTATTTCACCAAAGGCATCAACATAGGCAGCGCTGATGAGCTCATCAGCATTTGTGCCTCTCTTGACCTAGATGTTGTTGCACTGAACACATGGTTGGACGAAGGACACGGTATTCAAGAAGTGCTCGCCGATTTTGAGGGTGCGGCGATGAGAGATATAACGGCTGTTCCTACGTATGTCATTAACGATCAGTTCATGATTCCCGGCGCACAAGACGTAGAACTGTTTGAGCGAATCTTGACAAAAATGTTGCAACAATGAATCTTGCTTGTGAATCCATCGGTGAAGGGCAAGATATTGCTTTTGTACATGGCTTCACACAAACATCTCAATCTTGGAAGCCCCTTATCTCCCGCTTTCGCACTCCATTGCATAGTCAACTTATAGATGCCCCTGGCCATGGGTTATCGAGTGACGGTCAACGTAATCTTTGGGAATCTGGTCAGGACATTATTGACACGATGAACACCGGTGTGTTGGTGGGTTATTCAATGGGGGCCCGAATGTGTCTGCATGCGGCATTGCTTGGGTCTACGAAAATAGAATCTCTCATACTTCTTAGTGGCACTGCGGGAATTCGCGACTCAAGTGAACGCTTGCAAAGGCAAATTGCCGATAACCACCTTGCAGATCACATACACGAAATCGGAGTGCCTGCATTTCTTGAAGAGTGGCTGAAAAAACCAATGTTCGCAGGTCTGCATCATGATCAATCAGACTTCGTAGACCGTTGCCGCAATACCCAAGATGGTTTATCTCATTCTCTGCGCAACGCTGGAGTGGGTACACAAGAACCATTGTGGGAACGTCTGGTTGAAATACACGTTCCTGTGCTCTTGATAGCTGGAGATCGTGACCCAAAATTTGTTCACTTGGCGCAGGAAATGCATGAGCTGATCCCGCAATCCACTTTGTGCATCATCTCTGAAGCTGGCCATAGTGTCCATCTCGAAAATCCCAAAAGTGTTGCTCACGAAATAGATACTTGGCTCCTAGATACTTATAAAAAGTCCTAGTGAAAAAACAACGCCAAAAATCAATTGAGCGCGCCCCACTTGCCCTAACACAACAATCAATCCCGACTTTTCTGTCCCCCGCAGTACTGACATCACTGCCGGAAGTCCAGCTGCAATACCCAGAAGTCCCAACAATGCCCACGCCTGTGTCATCACAGCAACCGTTATCACTGAGATTGATGCAATGACAAATAAAAGAGCAAAGAAATAACGCGTTGCCTTTTCTCCCATTTTTACTGCAAGCGTTCGCTTTCCCACCAAGGCATCACCATCAATATCTCTTAAGTTGTTCACCACGAGCAGGGCGCATGACAAAGTACCCACAGCAATACTTGCTACCAGTGACACCGCAGTTGCCGACTGAGATACGACAAACTGCGACCCCACGGTTGCCACCACTCCAAAGAAAACAAAGACAAAGATTTCACCTAATCCTGCATAACCATATGGGCGTGGCCCACCGGTGTAGGTCCAAGCAGCAATCATCGCTCCTGCACCAATCAAAAGAATCCACAAAGAACTCGTAATCGCTAAGACAAGTCCGGCACAAGCCGCAATGCCAAGCATTGCTAGTGCTGCTCGCTTGACAATCTTCGCCGCTACAAGTCCAGAACCCACGAGGCGCACGGGCCCAACGCGTACATCATCGGTTCCTTTAATGCCATCTGAATAATCATTGGCATAGTTCACTGCAATCTGAAGAGAGAGACTCACAACCGCTGCCAGCACTATCTTCCACCACATTGAGCTCTGGAGGTTCTCCACGGTTGCTACCCCAACACACACAGGAACAATCGCAGCTGGCAACGTTCGTGGGCGGGCCCCCAAAGCCAACAGAGAAATGAGACTTCGGGAATTCAGGGCGACTTTTTCCATAACACAAGTGTCGCATGCCAATACGCTAAAGATGTGAATGAGTTAGTGGTACTAGATATGCCATGTGGCCCCCAGATGGTGGACCGAATTAAAAGAGCATGGGATCAAGGTGATGCGGTGTTTCCTCTTGACCAACGAGCCCCACAATCACTGCGTTCTCGACTCATTGAGAATGCTTCTCCCACACGTATCGCCACCGAGCATGACGAGATTTCATGGAATGGTGAACCAGTTCAATATGGTGACGCTCTTGTAATTGCAACAAGCGGCACCACTGGAACAGCAAAGTGTGTCGTGTTGACACGTGACGCTCTCAACGCGAGTGCACAAGGGACCCACTCCTTTCTCCAAGTATCTTCCTCTGATAAATGGCTGTGTTGCCTTCCGCCTTCACATGTGGGCGGTTTTGGAGTTCTTGCACGAGCCATCTTGAATGACATACCCGTCATCGCCATTCCCAACTTTCAGGCCGAGACCTATGAACAAGCTGCACGTCAAGGCGCCACATTGACCTCTCTAGTGCCCACCGCCCTACAACGCGTTGATGCAAGTCTCTATAGGTCCATCTTGGTGGGAGGCTCACGTGCCCCTGAGGCACTACCCAGCAATTGCATCACCACGTATGGCATGACAGAGACTGGTGGTGGAATCGCCTACAACGCGCTGCCACTCCCAAGTGTCGAGATCGAGATTCGCTCATCTATGGTGCATCTCAAAGCGCCGATGATGATGCGAGAGTTCAGAGATGGATCACACCCATTCACCGCTGATGGATGGTTGCCTACGGGCGACATTGGCACTATTGATGCTCACGGACTTGTACAT
>JAUMDU010000056.1:0-4684 GCA_032121425.1 Ilumatobacteraceae bacterium
GCGAGTTCAGTATTGGTGGCACGTTTTTGCAGATGACCCAGGACGTAGGCATGAGTAGTCCTGATGATTCCTTGCGGGACATGTTGATTGAAGTTGCTCCCCCTGCATTACGTGAAGCTGGAAAGCGTTTGTTCGCTGCAGAAAAAGCAATGATGGTTGGCCAAGACGATGGCATGGCATACGCAGAAGCTCTTGGCGATTGGGGTGATCTTGGCGGCTACGACCTCGAGACTCAATGGTCTGCAGCTGCACAACGCAGCGTCAAGTCACCGGTGACCGACTTTGCATCTCGTCTCGTTCGTGAACTCTCAGGCGGCGAACGCAAACGACTCGTTCTTGATCTGTTGTTAACTTCTGGCGCCGATGTGTTGTTTCTTGACGAACCCGACAACTATCTCGACATTCCCACACGTGCATGGCTAGAAGAACAAATCAATACCTGCAAGAGCACAATTTTGATGGTGAGCCACGATCGCACATTGTTGGAGCGATGCGCCACCAAGATTATTGCTGTGGAAGGTTCTGGGGCGTGGGTGCATGGAGGCTCGTATCTCACATGGCCAGAGGCGCGACAAAAACGCCAAGAACTTCTTGGAGATGATCTCAAACGATGGAATGACGAAGAACGTCGCTTGTTCCATCACATGAAGATGATGAAACAACGCGCTGCTCAGAATTTTAAAAATGCCACCAAAGCAAACGGTGCGGAATCGCGTTGGGAAAAATTTGTGAAGGCTGGCCCACCGCCGCCACCAGCGCCTGACCAACAGATACACGTGCGATTTACCGGTGCAGACTCGGCCCGACGTGTCGTGAAATTTGAAGATGTTGCTGTAGATGAGTTGTTCAAGCCTTTTTCAGACGAGATTCATTTTGGTGAGCGCGTTGGTCTCATTGGTCCTAATGGCACGGGAAAGACACATCTGCTCAACGCACTCCATGGCACGCACAGTGGTCTTATAGGAAACATCACGTTTGGGCCTCGCACCTCTGTTGGCATGTTCAATCAAATCAATGATCGCCCTGAGTATCGGGGACGCACATGCGTCGATATTGTGCGCGACAAATTAATTGACGAGCAAAAATCTATGGGGGCACTTGCGCGTTATGGATTACGTAACAATGCCAAGCAAGAGTTTCAAACACTTTCTGGTGGGCAAAAAGCGCGACTTGAAATTCTTGGTCTAGAACTTGCCGGCCACAATGTGTTGTTGCTCGACGAACCAACTGACAACTTAGACATCGAATCATCAGAGGCTCTCGAGAATGCACTCGAAGGATTCGAAGGCACAGTGCTTGCCGTCAGCCATGACCGCACATTTCTTGCGCGGTTCAATCGATTCATCATGATTACCGACGATGGTGACGTGTACGAGATTCCCGATTTTGAACTTGCATTGGCTGGGCTATCGGCCCCTGATCAACTTCCCTCTTTGCGACTTGCTAAGCCACTCACCGCCTAACGAAGATGGCCGTTGCCGGCACTAGGGTCAAAGCATGAAAGCAGCCGTGTATTACGAGACAGGTGGACCCGACGTTCTTCGTTATGAAGAGGTCCCCGAACCACAACTACGCAAAGGTGGAGTTCTCATTGATGTTGCCGCTATCGCTATCCAAGGCGGCGACACGTTGAATCGCACAGGCGGACTCATGGCTTCCACTCCACACATTGTGGGATACCAAGCATCTGGAATTGTGCGCGAAGTGGGCGATGGTGTGACTGGGTTCGTTCCGGGTCAAAGCGTTGTTGCCACCATGGGTTTTGGTTCACATGCTGAAGTCATCAGTGTTCCTGCCGGTTCAGTGTGGGCAATTCCCGAGGGGCTCTCTCTTGAGGAAGCAGCAGGTGTTCCCATTGAGTTTGGCACTGCAGATGATTGTTTGTTTGAGTTTGGTCGTCTTCAAAAGGGTGAGACGGTTCTCATTCAGGCAGGCGCAAGTGGCGTGGGCTTGGCGGCAATTCAACTAGCAAAAGCCGCTGGTGCAACAGTTCTTGCTACAGCATCAAGTGATGACCGCCTCGAGCGCCTTCGTGATTATGGTCTCGACTTTGGAATCAACTACACCAAGGTTGATGTTGCTCAAGAGGTGATGAAGTACACCAATGGAATGGGCGTCAATCTTGTTGTTGATTCCGTGGGCGGTTCCACATTGGAAGGCAGCATCGCCTCGCTCGCCTATCGCGGGCGTATTAGCTGGGTAGGCCGAGCAGGGCGCGAGGAACACCCACCAGAGGTGTGGACAATCATGCAAAAGAACGCATCTATCACGGGTGTTTTCTTAGGAGCTGAAATGGCAATGAACTCATCGCGCACTCACCCGCTCATCGGCAATTTACTCGCACGTGTTGCACGCAAAGAGCTCTCAGTAGTGATTGACTCCACTTTTCCACTTGCCCAAGCAGCCGAAGCGCACCGCCACATCGAGAGCCGCAAGGCATTCGGTCGCGTGATCATGACACCGTGACCATTGGGCATTCACTCACACGACACTAGGAGTATTTTCATACCCATACTTCGGTAAAAATGTTCCCTATCTTTCCGTGGTCTTTTTCATAAGTTGGTTTCTGTACACAACGAACGGAATACCGCACCCATGATCTCTCCGCAGGACATTGTTTCTCTCGCAAAAATCAATACGTCATGCGTGTCGATATATCTTCCAACACATCGCTTTGGCGCAGGAACGCGATCAGATGCGAGTCATCTCAACAGTGTGTTGAAGGATGCAACCCACCAATTACGCACGCGAGGCATTGCAGCATCAGTAGCTGAAACAATTCTGAATCCTTTTCGTGCACTCTCTGAACACGAACCCTTCTGGCAACATCAAAAAGAATCTTTGGCAATGTTTGGGTCACCACAATTTTGGGTGCACTATTCACTTCCACAGCCAATTCACGAACAACTTGTTGTGAACGACATCTTTTATCTTCGCCAGCTTGCCCCGTTTCTCCATGGCAATGGGTCGTTCCATATCTTGGCTCTCAGCCAGAACTCTGTGAAACTCTTTCAAGCAGATCAATACGGAGTTCAACAGATCAAATCATCGCTTCTGCCCGACTCCATGGATGAAGCACTTTGGTATGAAATGCCGCAAAGCGAACTTCATCAGAGAAGTGGTGCACCCGGCATAACTCTGTTTCACGGCCAAGGCCTTGGAGATGAACTACGAAAAGAAGCCATCAGCCGTTATTTCCAACACGTAGATCGTGGAGTTAGTGAACTACTGCGAAACTCCACAGACCCACTCGTGCTTGCCGGAGTTCCCTACTACATCCCTTTGTATAAGGAACTCTCTCACCATGGACACATCTGTGATGGTTTTGTAGATGGAAGCGTGGAAAAGCGCACGGCCGAGGAACTCCATGAAGCGGCATGGCACGTAGTGCGCGCACAGTTTCAAGAACCATTACATAAAAAGATTGAACAGTTTCACAATGTGCAAGGAAGCGGTTTGACTTTAGATTCCTTACCAGATGTTCTCGAAGCGGCCACTGAAGGGCGTATTGACACCTTGTTTCTTGGCAATGTGCACGCCACTATTGATGACATAGGAGAATCGATGATGAACACCGCGATTCGTCGTGCACTTAATACTGGCGCAGAAGTGTATGAATGCGAAACAGTGGTGTCTGACCCTTCGCAGGTTCGTGCACTATTGCGTTTCTAGTGAGAAGAGTTTTTCTTCTTCCACGCCAAACCAGCAAGCGTTTCAAAAATCAGGCGATGCGCCATGTTGACTGTTGCATCTGCATGGTCGTACACAGGCGCAACTTCCATCACATCAAAGGCCACCAATGGCGTTTCCATGGCGAGCCGGCGAATGGCCCGCAACATCTCCACACTCGATAACCCACCAGGCTCTGGCGTCCCCGTACCTGGCGCATAGGCAGGGTCGAGGCTGTCAATATCAACACTGACATATAGGTAATCCACACCGTTCATGGCTTCAGCAATTGCATCAGTGATCACTGCATCAAGACCACGTTGATGCACTTCTTCCATCATGTGCCACTTCATGCCTTGTTCGGCCATCCAATTCCACACTTCTTCGCCTGGCCAATATCCACGCAGTCCAATCTGCACAAAATTGGTTGCTGGTATTGCTCCGCTCTCAATGAGGCGACGCATGGGTGTTCCATGGCTTGCCAAGTTGCCGTCGATATCTGGGGCGGTATCTGCATGTGCATCAAAGTGCACCATGCCCACTTTGCCGTAGCCATATTTTTCTGCAACAGCTGTAGCCGATGGCCATGTAATGGTGTGATCTCCGCCAATCACAACGGGAATGATTCCAAGTTGCACAATCTCTGACACTTTGTCTTGCACATTGCGCAGACTTTGCTCCACTCGCCCGTGTGGACAAAACGCATCACCAGCATCCACAACTTCTAAGTTCTCAAAAATCTCAAGACGTAAATCTAAGTGATACGTGCCTGGCTCATATGCATGCGAACGCACACCGCGAGGACCAAAACGAGCACCAGGACGATTGGTGGTACCTAAATCAAATGGTGCACCCATGATTGCAACATCGGGCTGCCACGCGGCAAGTTGAGTTGCATCGGGAACGAAAGGACGCTGCGCATAGGTCTGCAATCCACCAAACACATACCCAAGATCAAGTTGTTCTTGATAGCCAGGTGGAAGGTCGCGTTGAGGATCAGTCATAGTAGAAGCGT
>JAUMDU010000057.1:0-1570 GCA_032121425.1 Ilumatobacteraceae bacterium
ACCAACTCAACTGTTGCTTGCAGGCTGTCGGTTTGATGCGCGCCACCCAACTCATCCCAAATAGTGGTGACTGATGCATCCTGCAAATACCGCGGACGCACATAGGCCTTACCGAGCAGCACTGCGTCAAAGGCGATGCTGGAATCCACATCAATCAACACGTCACACGCTTTGATCAGGCTGGGTGAGGTGATGTGGTCTTTGACCATCACGATGTTCTCTGACTGTTGAAACTTCGCTTGGTCCTGAGCAGACAATGTGGTGTCATCGGCACGTAGGTGCCCTCGCACGACGAGTTGAATCCGGCGTTCTGCGCCGAGTGCCGCAATCAACTGCAGCGTCTGGGCTTTGTCGACCAGATTGTGCCACTTGGGAACGAATAGCAGCACCCTGCGTAATTGCTCGCTGCGTAGTGCCGGTAATTGTGCAGGTGTTGTTGCCGCATACAGCCGTGCTACCCATGCATCGTTGAATCGCGCACTGCCCCACACTTTCGTGTTGTGGCCACTCATCGTTGAGTGATTCACGATCACATCTCTGTGGTACCCCGATGCAAATACGTACGCCGCATGTGAATCGCGGTCAGCGAACGGCAATTTGCCACTATTTGCATCCATCACTGCCTGCACATGTTTGCTACGAATGATTGACGTCTTCGTCGAGTGTCCATGGGGAAGCGCTGCCGTAGGTACCTGCACGTCTCGTGCGGCAAGCTGCAGTTGGACAAAGAAGTTGCTGGAAATCATCTCTGCAATTTCTCGCCACTTGGCAACTTGGCGGTGGGCAATTCCTTCGCTCCACTCCATTACGACAAGCCCCACATTGTGATGTCGAAGTTGGCGTCGCATTGACCAGCGATTCCATCGCACTCGATACAGCCGACTGATGATCTTCGACGAGCCTTCGTTGCGAATGCGAATCACACGAATGTGTGAACACTCCGATCGCCACCATGCCGTCTGCAGGTCTTCGTACACCTCGTCATCAGCGACATACATCACCACTGGTGTTGCATCGCGGGCGACGGACCAAATCGCAGGTGCAATATTGTCTGCATCTGCCTTGCCAGCCAGCGCAAACACGATGGTGCTCTGACGGTTGGCCATCAGCGCCTATTCCTTGGCGGCGTGGCTCATTAACGCATGCTCCGCAAACCAGAGGTCTGCGTGTTCACACTCGCGATACGACGCAAAATACGGGCCACCCAGCGTGTAGTGAATGAGCTTGGGTACGCCTGGCATCGACATCTCGCCCACGAGATAGTTCCAGGTGGTGGGCAACGAACCAATCTCATGATCACCTGCGAGCCACTTGAATTGGTGCAGGTACAAGCCAGATTCGCGCTCCACAATGCTGGGGGTCAGTGCTGCACACTTGGCGTTGTTGAACAACACCACACTCGACCAATTCTTCTTCTCGTATTTGGTCTGCACGGCGCCAAGAAACTTGACTTCGTCATTGGCCACATAATCGTGTTGCACGCACATAACTGCGAAGCGGTCATCTTGTAGGGCAACCAGTTCGGCGATATCACCAGTCATCAACATGTCGCAGTCCATGAACACCGACC
>JAUMDU010000058.1:0-6224 GCA_032121425.1 Ilumatobacteraceae bacterium
TTTCTGGCATACAGTTCCCAGGAGAGGGTTGTGTCCGACTAGCGGACAATTGACCGCAATGCGGTCACGCAGAACTATTCCATGCCTTTTCGCTGGCGTCCCAAGTTGCGTTGAATTTCACGCTGCACATCTCGTTCTGCAATCACTTGACGTTTGTCGCCTTTTTTGCGTCCACGTGCCAAAGCGAGTTCTACTTTCACGCGACCATCTACCAATTTGAGCGATAACGGCACAAGTGAGAGACGTTCGCGTGCAATGCGATCGTGCAGCCGGTTGATTTCATCGCGATGCAAGAGAAGTTTCTTTGCTCGATCGGGATCATGGGCGCCCACTCCCACGGCGAAACGGTAAGGAGAAATATGGACACCATCAAGCCACATCTCACCATTCAAGATTCGCGCATAGGCATCTACGAGCTGCACTTGGCCAGAGCGAAGACTTTTGACTTCACTACCCACAAGCACAATGCCTGCTTCCACCACGTCGAGAATCTCATAGTCATGACGTGCCTTGCGATTGCTCGCGAGGATGGTGTTAGGCGACTGAGACATAGCGTTCAGAGCGTACCGCTAGCCTCAATGACGATGTCTGAGCATTCTTCGCAGATCTATATTCCTCTCACCGCCCTCAAGGCGATGGAGCAGCACAGCCTTGACTGTTATCCAGAAGAGATGTGCGGGTTGTTAGTGGGCAATCTTGCCGAGGGGCGCGTGGAGCGGTTTGTCGCGTGCACGAACATCGCCCACAGTGCCCGGGTCTACACCATCGACCCGAAAGAGCATCTCAAGGCTGAACTTGCTGCCGAGAAGGATGGCTTCGATGTGATAGGTAGTGCGCATAGCCATACCCATTCGGAGGCTTATCCGAGCCCTACCGATGTGGCCCAAGCCCCCGATCCCAGTTGGCATTACGTGATTGTGAGCCTCGCCACAGGCACAGCCGTACCTCGTTCGTTTCGTATCGTCGAGGGCCAAATCACCGAAGAATCCATCATTTCGGCATAGCCCTGTACCTGCACCCCGCGTGTGACCTGGGCAGGGAAACACAGGGGTGACAGCGAGAAGTAATAGGGGTACAATTCTGACTGGAATTATCGGGAATAGCCGAGACGGTGAATCTGTTTCACCTAGAGCACCACATGGTGTCTGGCTCAACTCGAAAGTTGCCGAAGGAGAATTATGTCAATTGCTGATGTGCGAAGGAATGGAGGATCTGTGTTTGTGTTGCAGAGCTCTCTTGACCTCGTCGGCAATACCCCGATGGTGGACGTCTCTAATCTTTCTCCGAATCCTCGGGTGCGTCTGATTGCAAAACTAGAAAGCCAAAACCCTTTTGGTTCAGTGAAGGATCGCATTGCCAAAGCAATGATTGAAGATGCTGAACGCACTGGTCGTCTCTCACCTGGCCAGCGCATCTTGGAACCTTCCTCGGGGAATACCGGAATCGCATTGGCTGCAATTGCCAAAATGAAGGGCTATCCCATCACCATCTTGATGCCTACATCAGTCAGCATTGAACGTCGTCAAATGCTCGAAGTATTTGGAGCCGACATCATTTTGACTCCTGGTGAAGAAGGTTCTAACGGCGCAGTACGTCGTGCACAAGAGATGGCAGCCGAGCATCCAGATTGGTGTTTCTTGTATCAATACGCCAACGATGCAAATCCACGTGCGCACTATGAAACAACAGGGCCTGAAATCTTCCGTGATTGTCCCGACGTCACACATTTTGTTGCAGGTCTTGGAACAAGCGGCACGTTGATGGGTGTGGGCACCTATCTCAAAGAACAAAACCCAGAGATCAAATTGGTAGCCGTCGAGCCTCCCTTGGGTGAGCGAGTTGAAGGTCTGCGCAATCTTGATGATGGATACATCCCGCCAGTGTTCGATAACTGGCACGGACGTGAACTGCTTGATCGCAAGCGCGTAGTGCGCCCACGTGAATCGCTGGAATGGACGCGTCGCTTGGTGCAAGAGTGCGGAATCTTTGCGGGAATCTCTTCGGGGGCTTCGCTTGCAGGTGCAGTCAAAGTTGCCAGCGAGATAGAAGAAGGAACCATTGTGTTCATTGTGTGTGATGGTGGCTGGAAGTACCTGTCCACTGGTGCCTACACCGACGATCTCGATGTTGCTGAAGCCAACGCCGAAAAGATCATCTACTTCTAGACTTCTGAGTTGTTCATGTCGCGAAGGTAATCGCCGACATGTATGGAAGGACACACAATGACTCGCCCCGATGGACGCACTCCAGATCAATTACGCCCCATCTCTTTTCAACGAGATTTCACCGAGATGTCTGGTGGCTCAGTATTGGTGTCATTTGGTAAAACCCGAGTGCTGTGTACCGCCTCTGTTGACGAAGACGTACCTCGTTGGATGAAGGGCTCCGGTAAAGGATGGGTGACTGCGGAGTATTCCATGTTGCCTGGTTCATCACCTGACCGTGTCGATCGCGAAGCAGCTAAGGGAAAACAAAGTGGTCGCACCGTGGAGATTCAACGTCTCATTGGGCGTTCATTGCGCGCCGCATGCGACATGAGTGCACTTGGTGAGCGTCAAGTAGTAGTGGACTGTGATGTGTTGCAGGCAGATGGCGGCACGCGTACGGCGAGCATTTGTGGCGGCTTTATCGCACTACATGATGCATTGACACGTGTGATGCAAAACGGTTTGTTAACCACGCACCCGTTGCATTCATATTGTGCAGCAATTTCAGTGGGTGTGTGTGGGGGAACACCAGTACTGGATTTGCCCTACGTAGAAGATTCCACGGCAGAAGTAGATATGAACGTAGTGATGCTGCGACCTGTGAACGGTGGGGAAGCACGATTTGTGGAAGTGCAAGGCACCGCTGAAGGGAAAGCTTTTTCTCGCAATGAACTCGATGAACTATTGATGTTGGCCGACACGGGCTTGACGCGAATCTTTGATCTGCAATCAGGTCTCCTTGCTGAGGCTCCTTCGCTTCGCGGGAACTAATGGAACGCACAGTCGACATTGTTGTCGCCAGTGCAAATCCCAAAAAGATTGAAGAACTGCGTCGACTCTTGCCTGAATGGGTGAATCTTGTGGGTCGACCACAAGAGGTAGCAGATATTGAAGAAACTGCTCCGACTTTGGAAGGCAACGCCTATATCAAAGCGGTAGAAATAGCCAATTTTGTGCAGGGTTGGGCACTTGCTGATGACACAGGATTATGTGTTGATGCACTCGATGGTGCACCTGGGGTTTTTAGTGCTCGTTATGGCGGTCCTGAATGTAGTGATGCCGATAATCGTCGCCTGCTGTTAAAAAATTTAGAAAGAGCAACATTACGCACTGCTCGTTTTCGCACGGTCATTGCGTTGGTGCATGCAAATGGCGAGATGCATCATCTGTGGGGGGACTGCGAGGGCACTATTGCTGAAGCAGAACGCGGCGTGAAGGGCTTTGGCTATGACTGTGTGTTTGTGCCAGATGATGGCGATGGACGCACGTTTGCAGAAATGTCTGCGCAGGAAAAAGATCTTGTCTCTCATCGTGGACGCGCAATGGCGCAGTTGCCTGAGTTGTTAAGCAGAATTTTTGGTCTACCAACCGCGTAGGTCAATCGGCCACTCGGCGATGATCTCTCCAAATTGATTTGCAACATATGCAACATCATGCATGGCCATCGTGGGGTCGATATGTGAAGGCGTGACGAATACTCGATCATTGATCTTTGGTCGAGGTTCGCCTTCAAGCGGGGAAAAGGTGGTGTGTTCGTCGGAACAAAACCACACCGAGTGTTTCTCAATTGTGGGATCTCCGTGGTCGAGACTTAATGATTTCAAGCCCACATCTGCAACCGACCATTTGTCTTGCACAGAAATGACAGTGCCCACCACCCACATGGCTTGCACAAATGGAGAATCAAGTTGCCCATAGTGAGAGTCCATGAGTGCATAACTGCCGGCTTGCACTTCATTGACAGTTGTTCCACTGAACATGTCATAGGTTCCAGTGCCACCTGCTGAAACAATGTCGCCTCCGACATCCTCGTGGGCTTCGGCAAGCAGTGCCATTGCTTGTTGCACTCGAGTTCTTTTTTCTTCTCGGTCTGCCACCATCATCAGGTGGCCCTCATAGCCCATCACACCGCGCACATTGATGCCACGCACTCGTGCCGCATCGGCAAGTCGTCCCGCCATAGAAAGAGGGCATCCACAACGGGGAAGTCCCACGTTCACATCGATCATCACATTGCGAATACCGGCCTTATCGGCTGCTACCAGTGTGTCTTCAGAATCAATTGCCACGGTGATGAGCGCGTCATCTTGGGCTGCAGCCAACGCTCCAAGACGCACGGGATCGAGTGTTTCATTGGCGAGCAAGAAATCATCGCCTACTTCGGCGGCAATCATTCCCAAGATTTCGCGAGGTGTTGCACAGGTGAAGGAACGATGCCCTGCGCCTTGTTGCTCTGCGGCAAGGCCGGTGCATTTATGTGCCTTGACATGTGGTCGCAGTCGGCGACCAGGATGAATGTCGGCCATGGCGGCAATGTTTTTGTGCAACGCAGCAACGTCAATCACTACTGCCGGGGTTGGTAAGTCGTAGATATGCACTGTGCCGGTGAAGGGACTCGAACCCCCAACACGCAGGACCTAAACCTGCTGCCTCTGCCAATTGGGCTACACCGGCGACACCACGAGGGTACCTGCCGTGAAGGGCAACTAGGGAGGTATCGGGGACTAATGGGTGGCAATATGGGGGAGTGACTAGTTCTGTGACCCTCGAATCAACCCTGGATGCCTCCACCTTGCAAGATCAGCTTGGTTTGGCGGCCACAGTTGTGGATGCTGAATCACTTACACGAAGTGTCCAGCGATTCGCAGAGCAGAACATTGTTCTTCCCACTTTTGCTCAACTGTCTGAACCGCATCGTATTCCCGCTTCGCTTACTGAAGGCGTAGACAAAAACGCTGCCGATGCACGAAATCTTTTCCGAGTGCATTGGTACAACAACATGGCGGGCGATCGTGTGGAGGTTCCAGATCATGTGGTCTTGCCTCCGTCTCTGACCGGAGTAGAGGCACCCATCATCGTGGTGTTTGGTAATCGTTTCCCGATGATCACTGCACACAAAGTGCTCGCTGCGTATTCATGTTTCGTGCCTCGGGTCATCACCGGGCAGTTTGATCCCACGCGTCATCGCGCAGTATGGCCATCAACGGGAAACTATGCACGTGGCGGTATTGCCATAAGCAGATTGATGGGTTCACGCGGAGTTGCTGTGTTGCCCGCTGGGATGTCTCAGGAACGTTTTGATTGGCTGGATAAATGGGTAGTTGACCCAACTGACATTGTTCGTACACCAGGTACGGAAAGCAATGTGAAAGAGATCTACGACGCATGTAATGAAATGGATAAAGATCCTCAAAACTTCATTTTGAATCAGTTCTGTGAGTTTGGAAACCATGTAGGCCACTATGAGGTCACTGGTCGCGCGCTTGCACACGCCTTTGAGCATGTGAAGGCCAACGGCAATTCAGGAATTCGACTTGCAGCATTCACTTCGGCCACGGGGTCAGCGGGAACTATTGCCGCTGGTGATCGTTTGAAAGACATCTACGGCACCAAGATTGTGGCAGTGGAAGCACTTGAGTGTCCCACAATGTTGGAAAACGGATTTGGTGAACACAACATTCAAGGAATTGGTGACAAACACATTCCACTCATTCACAATGTGATGAACACAGATTTAGTTGTAGCCATTTCTGACAAAGCCACTGATGAGCTTGATGTGTTGTTCAATACTCCAGAGGGACAAAAGTATTTGGTGCAACGCCATGGAATCTCTCAAGAACTCGTGGACTCCCTCACACATTTTGGTTTTTCGGCAATCTGCAATGTGTTGGCTGCAATTAAGACGGCCAAACTTTTGGGTTATGGCGCCAACGACGCAATCGTGACTATCGCAACAGACGGAAGCGAGTTGTACCCAAGCGAGCGCGTCAAGACTTTGGCATCGCGCTACAAGAATGCATTTTCGCAAATTGATGCCGCCGAAGCCTTTAGTGAACATCTTGCATCGGTCTCTACTGATTCAATGATTGATTGCACTGATCGCGATAGGAATCGCATTTTTAATCTTGGTTACTACACATGGGTAGAACAACAAGGGACACCACTGGATGTCTTTGAAGCACGACGCTCGCAGTCTTTTTGGAAATCGGTGCGTAGCTATGCGCCTGTGTGGGATGA
>JAUMDU010000059.1:0-1615 GCA_032121425.1 Ilumatobacteraceae bacterium
TGTTGGTGTGGATGGACTGTTCATCGAAACGCATCCCGACCCCGATAAGGGTCCAAGTGATGGGCCAAACATGATTCCACTTCATCGCATGCCGGCGCTGCTGGAGCAGTTGTTGCTCATTCGACAGGCCGTCGCAGTGGCCGGCCCACAACCCACGACGTACTGATCAATGATTCGCGTCTTCATTGGGTACGACGAGAAAGAGTCGGTGGCATATCACGTGTTGGCTCATTCGATTCTTCGACACGCTTCACAACCCGTAGCAATCACGCCAATCGTGAAGTCGCATTTGCAGTTGTTTTATTCCCGGGAGCGATCCCAAATTGAGTCGACCGACTTTTCGTTCACGCGATTTCTTGTGCCGTATCTCAGTGAGTATGCCGGGTGGTCGGTGTTCATGGACTGCGACATGTTGATGACTGGGGATATCGCCGAACTGGTTGCCCTGCAAGATGACCGCTTCGCAGTGATGTGCGTACAACACGATTATGTGGCCAATGACGAAGTCAAATTTCTTGGCGCTGTGCAGACCAAATACGAAAAAAAGAATTGGTCGAGTGTGATGCTGTTCAACAACGCCAAGTGTGCAGCACTGACCCCGAGCGTTGTGGAGCGCGAATCTGGCTTGTACCTGCACCAATTCAAGTGGCTTGCAGGTGATCATGAGATTGGTTCGTTGCCCACCATTTGGAACTATCTCGTAGGCGAGATGTCGATGCCAGACGTACCCAAGCTCATTCATTACACGCTGGGCGGCCCGTATTTTGCGTCGTATCGCGAGTGTGAACACGCAGATCTCTGGTTTGCAGAGCATGCGTTAATGACCCACGCCGCCAAGGAATAGGCGCCGATGGCCAACAGTCAGAGCACCATCGTGTTTGCGCTGGCCGGGAAGGCAGATACAGACAATATTGCACCTGCGATTTGGTCCGTCGCCCGTGATGGAACACCCGTATTGGTGTATGTCGCTGATGACGAGGTGTACAAAGAACTGCAAACGGCATGGTGGCGATTGGAGTGTTCACATGTTCGTGTGATTCGCATTCGTAACAATGGCTCTTCGAACTTCATCAATCGGCTTTATCGTGCGCGTTGGAATCGCTGGTCAATGCGACGCCAATTCCGACACCACAATGTGGGGCTCGTCGTGATGGAGTGGAAAGAAGGAATTGTCCATCGCCAAGTCGCCAAGTGGCGGGAAATTACGGAGACGATTTCCAGCAACTTCTTTTTCCAACTGCAGTTTGCAGCACGAGATATGCAAGTTCCGACGGCAGCGCTTCCCCATGGACACTCGACGAAGACGTCGATCATTCGCAGCAAGCATGTGCAGGCAGTGATGGATGCGAATGGCGGCAAATTGCCGTTCGCTGACCGCGATTCACATGCGGCGTACGTATTTGCATCGGGTTATCACAGAGATGTGATTGTGGATCATTCAACGATGAGTGGCCACAACACGCAAGTGTGGGGCAGTGCGCGATTCAACGATGCATGGGTAGCACGTCTGTATGCGGCCACACCACCTGCAGAACTTCCTACACTGCGCAGCGAGCAATTACGCAGGGTGCTGCTGTTTGTTCCGAAGTGGCACAACCTGGTGGACAAAGCCCAG
>JAUMDU010000060.1:0-2633 GCA_032121425.1 Ilumatobacteraceae bacterium
AAGAAATCTGGTGTCAGTTGTTCTCAGAACCAGGTGCCGGAAGTGATTTGGCTTCGTTAGGGACGCGTGCGGTACGCGATGGCGACGAGTGGATTGTCAATGGTCAAAAAGTGTGGACAACTGGAGCCCACTATTCAAAGTTTGGAATTCTGATTGCACGTACCGATGTAGATGTTCCAAAGCACAAGGGAATTACATACTTCATTTGCCCGATGGATTTGCCTGGTATTGAAATCCGCACCATTAAGAACATTGCTGGTGCCGAAAGTTTCAACGAAGTGTTTTTCACAGACGTACGAATACCCCACGCCAATGTTGTGGGTGATGTCAACGATGGTTGGCGACTCGCAAAAGTAACACTGGGCAATGAACGCGTGTCGTTGTCAACTGGAGGCGTGTTGTGGGGCAATGGCCCAACCGCACTCGATCTCATTGCAGAAGCACGAGAACGTGGCGTGACTCACCAAGTGATGCGTCATCGTCTTGCCGACATTTATATGGAGCACACGATTCTCGAAATCATTCGTATGCGTACGCTCACAGCTCGCTTGCGTGGTACCCAGCCGGGACCAGAAGCAAGTATTCGAAAGATCATGGCGGATGAACACGGACAGAAAGTCATGGAGATTGCTCGAGACCTCATTGGTGCTGAAGCCATGGTGATTGGGCCTCCAGATGCACAGGTGGGAAAGTCCATCACTTCAAAGAGTTGGTACAGCGGTTACATGTTTTCAAAGGCGCTCACCATCGGCGGAGGCACTGGGGAAGTGCAACGAAACATCTTGGGTGAACGCGTGTTGGGTCTCCCCGTAGAACCAGACCCGACATCGGGACTACCGTGGTCACACGGGGGAAAGTGAGTTCGTCATGAGCACAACTAATCAGCGACTAGAAGTAGATCTGCTTGATCCATTTTTGTATCAGGCAAACCCACACGATGTGTGGTCATGGATGCGCGCAAACGAACCGGTGTATCGCGACGAGAAAAATGGTCTGTGGGGATTGTCTCGACATGCAGACGTGATGGATGTTGAACGTCGCTCATCTGTCTTTTCATCAAATGGCCAATATCGCGCCGTGCTGTCGCCAGGTGAAAGCAACATGATTGCGCAAGACGATCCACGGCATCGTCAGCAGCGCATGTTGGTGCAGCCACAACTCACTCGCGCTGGAGTCGCTACTCGTGAACAAGAGATTGAAGATCTGGTAGCAGAACTTGTTGATGAATGTCTTGAGCGTGGTGAGTTTGAAGTTGTGGAACAGCTGGCCGGTCAAGTGCCTGCTCGACTCACATCGCGGTTACTCGGTTTCCCAGAAACTATGTGGCCACAACTGAAGTCGTGGAGTGAACGACTGATGCGCACCGACATGCGTGAACGTGACATCAACGTGATGGGTGAGTTCATTGCAGCTAATCAAGAGTTCATTGCAGCAATGATGCCCATCATGAGCGAAGTCTCTGGGTGTCCGCGCAACGACTTCATGTCCATTTGGGCAAACGCAGAAATAGATGGGAAGAAATTGCCACCTGAATCGGTGATGCATGAAGTGGGTCTGTTTATCGCAGGTGGGGCAGAAACAACGCGCACTGCTATCAGTCATGGTCTGCGCGAGTTTTGTAATCATCCTGCCCAATGGGAAGAGATGGCGAAGAACCCCGCACTTATTGATACGGCAGTTGAAGAAGTGTTGCGTTGGGTGACGCCACTGAACAACTTTTTCCGAACAGCGTTAACTGATGATCATGTTGGCGGGCAAGACATCGCAGCTGGCGACCGTGTTGTGATGTTGTATCCATCTGCCAACCGTGATGAAGCAGTGTTTGACGATCCGTTTACATTCAATATTCACAGAGACCCCAACCCACACCTTTCGTTCGGTTTCGGGACACACTTATGTGTAGGAGCAAATTTGGCTCGTGTTGTACTCAGCACGGTGTTTCGCCAAATGTCGCAGAAAACCACCAACCTTCAAGTGGTGGCTGAACCAGACGTGGAAGCCAACATCTTTGCCCGGGCCGTGAAGTCGTTTCACTTGCAAGTGTCACCTAGGTAACTACTAGTCACAAGGCTCATCGGGCAAGTAGCCTGAAAAGATGAAACTTCGTCGAATTACGCCGATTCTTGTACTTGCCCTCATTCTTCCTGCCTGCTCAGACAACCAGTCATCAGACCGTGTTGAAGTGACGCAGCCTCCCGCGCCAGAGGGGATAGACGAGGAAAACCTTGCCGACCCATTCGCTAGTGATGAAGGCACTCGAGCCGCCTTTGCTGAATGCAAAGGTGGAACGGAAGTTAAAGGTCGAGCACTCCGTGTTGCCTCAACAGTTGCACCGATTACAAATCTTGTTGCAATCATTGCTGCAGGTACTGATACGAAAGTCACAGGAATCGTTCCAGAAGGAACCAATTCGCATACCTTCGAGCCACCTCCAAGTGCGGCACAGACTCTTGAAACATCAGACATTGTTTTCATGAATGGCTTGAGTTTGGAAGAGCCAACCCGTGAGATGGCTGATGCCAATGCAAAGAATGCAGTTCTCTGCGAATTAGGAACAGCAACTCTTGCTCCTTCGTTGTGGCTGTACGACTTCTCATTTCCAAAATCAGCTGGAAAACCAAATCCGCATCTTT
>JAUMDU010000061.1:0-4699 GCA_032121425.1 Ilumatobacteraceae bacterium
CCCAACATCAAATCGAAAATCGCGGCGGCAACTTGTTAATTACTGCAAGGTTCATTCCAGGTGGACGCACCATCGTCACGTTGTCGTGCGGTATTACTGGGCAATCACGTCGATGGTTTATGAAGTGGTCGGCAATTGCGGCAGTTATTTGGGGTCTATATGCCACTCTTCTTGGCTTCATTGGCGGCAAGAGTTTTCAAGATAACCACACCAAGGCATTTCTCACGGCATTTTCCATTGCCATTGTTGCCACTGTCTTGGTTGAAGTGATTCGCCATTTCCGCAATCGACATTCCACAACTGACTGAGATGAATGTTCCTACCGCAGGGGAAATCAAGGCTCTAGAGCACATTGTGTTGTTACCACTGGGATCATGGGAACAACATGGTCCACACCTTCCTCTTCATACAGACACAGTGATTGTTGATGCAGTTGTTGACGCTGCCCTGCGTGATTCATCGCTTCCACCCAATAGTTTTTTGCGTGCCCCCACATTGCCCATCACTGCAAGCGATGAGCATGATGGTTTCACCGGAGGGTTAAGCAGTGGCAACGAGGCCCTGGTTGCATCTGTTGTGGCTATTGCACGGTCAGCATCATGGGCACGTGGCATCTGCATTGTGAACGGACACGGCGGAAACGTCCCCGCACTTTCCAAGATTTTTTCAGCTCTTGAATATGAGAACATTCCTGCACACATTTGGTCACTGCCCAGTTACGCCGGAGGCGACATGCACGCAGGACATACTGAAACCTCGCTACTCTTGTACATTGCCCCGGAACTTGTACGACAAGACCTCATTGAAGCCGGTGCCACCGAGATCACTACCAATGACATCAACCTCATGAAGGTGTCGGGCGTGAAGGCAGTGTCACCTAATGGTGTTTTAGGTGATCCTCGACATGCACATCCAGATCATGGCCGTGACGTTCTCGCGTTGTACACCACCTCACTCGTAGAGGCACTTCAGTCCTGCATTTCTCGGTGGCCCACACCTTCTGCATGATGACTGATTTTGTTGTAGACACCCAATGGTTCCGCACCAAAGATGGGCTTGGTGTCGTGGCAGGTTCACCACTTACACAGTTCCGTGTCACTCAGGCTGGCGCGGCCATTCTCGATGCTCTTGAACATGATGCATCGTTACCCGCAGGTCACTTAGCCCTCACATCACGACTGCTCGCAAAAGGAGCCATTCACCCCGTACACCCAGCACCACTAGACAGCCACCAAATAACGGTGATTATCCCTACGTACATCACCACAACAGAACAGCACACACGTCTACAAAAACTGGTCACACAGTTGCACGATGTTGCTGTGGTGGTTGTCGACGATGCCTCTCCCCTTACTGTGGAACTAGATAACGCCGAAGTAGTTCGACATGTCTCAAATACTGGACCAGGGGGTGCACGCAATACAGGGCTTACCCACGTGCGCACTCCTTATGTGGCATTCATCGATGATGATGTCACTATCAACACAGAAAGCATTCTTGCTCTAGGTGGGTACTGTGCACACGACCACACACACGTTGTAGCTCCAAGAGTGATGAGTACGCCTGTGGACGGCGCACTCGGAGACTACGAGCGCCACCACTCACCACTTGATCTAGGTGATATGCCTGCTGTTGTTCAGCCAATGTCTCGTGTGTCTTATGTCCCTAGTGCAGTACTTGTCGCACGTGTTGATGTACTCCACACACTTCACGGCTTTGATGCTTCATTACGTACTGGTGAAGACGTAGATCTCATCTGGCGAGCAACGGAAAACAGTTTCACAGTTCGTTATGCACCGTCGATACATGCTTCTCATCTCCCCCGCACGAAGGTAAAAAACTTTTTACTTCAACGCTTTGGCTATGGGTTTAGCGCAACCGGTCTTGATGCTCGCCATCGACACCTTGCTGCACCGCTACGCACCCACGTGCTTCTTCTTCTTGCACCAGTGTTGGCACTCACCGGATTTCTTGTACCCTTCGGCGTCTCGCTCGTTGTGGCATATCTCTGGTTTCTATTTTCTTTACGCACCACACGACTGGGGTTTCGAGAACGGCTCAAAGTGATCACCGTGGGACAATGGGCAACCACTCGCCTCTTGGCCCGCGCTGTATCTCGGTCGTGGTGGCCACTTTTTGCCGCACTTTCTCTTCTCTCTAGCCGTATCTCTTTGATGTTTGTGTTGTGCGTTGTGGCTCCACCGCTTATTGAACTGTTAGTCAAGAGACCGCGATACCCGTCTACGTTCGTGGCATTGTCCACCCTGGACAATTTCTCCTACGGGGTAGGCCTGTGGGCTGGAGCAATTCGAGGCAAATCTGTGCGATGTTTGCTACCGATACTCACAGTGTCGTCACGCCGACTACGGTCACAGGGGTGACAATTCGACTCGCAGTAAATGAGCCACGATGGCTCGCACATGTACAAAGTGTTGCTAAGTCGATGCCCGGACTTATTCCAGTAGTCAAAGGAAATGGTTACGGATTTCGTCGTTGGAATCTCATGCCACTTGCTGGTCAACTCTCTCATGAGATTGCCGTGGGTACGGTTTTCGAAGTACGTGATATTCCCACCCATGTCACTCCCATTGTGTTGACCCCCACAATGACGGCACCGCCACAAAATCTTCCGTTGAACACTGTTCTTACAGTTGGATCACGTCACCATGTTGTTGCATTGACGAGTGCGGGCTGGTCAGGCGAAGTAATCATCAAGCTGCAATCTTCAACCTTGCGCTACGGAGTAAACAAGAGTGACTTCGATGCATTGATTGCAGATGTACGAAATGCGCGCTTCACTATTCGTGGATATGCAATTCATCCACCATTAGAAGGTGACGTCAATATATGGCTGAAAGAAATCACAGCATGGCTTTCACTTCTTGATGCATCGTTACCCGTGTATGTCAGCCATTTGAATCCAGAGGCATATGGGCGTCTTCGCTCAATGAATCCTGACTATTCCTTCAAAGTTCGTGTAGGTACAGAACTGTGGCATGGAGACAAATCAATGATGCAGTTATCAGCAGATGTCGTTGATCATCACCCCATCGAATCTGGCATGCGCGCTGGTTACCGACAAACAAAAGTTGACGGACCAGGTGAGGTAGTGCTTATCGGTTGTGGAACTGCACATGGAGTGTTGCCGCTACCCGATGGTCGCAGCCCATTTCATTATCAGCGCCAGCGACTCAACATGTTGGAGTTGCCTCACATGCACACAACGATGTTGTTTGTGGCTCGTGGCCGTTCTATTCCCAGTATGGGCGAATGGATTGATGTGCAACAACCACTGACGCGAGTGCAAGTTGATCTCTTGCAATGGATGCGATAGACGTCTTTATACGTGTACGGCGCGATTAAGCCCACGCCAACCCACCGCAGATGCACCGATGAGTGGCCCCTCATCTCCCAAGCGTGAAGGAACGATGCGAGCTTTTTGAGAAAACTCAAGTCCGCACAACTCATCCATCGTGCGTTGCGCAGCATTGAAAAAAGTGGCGCCGAAACCCAACGCCACACTTCCACTCACACACACCAATTTCAGGTCCAGCAAGTTGCACACAGAGGCCACACCACGGCCAACCAAACGCCCTGTACGCACCATGATCTCGTAGGTGGGCTGAGTGGGCGGACGACCAGTAATCGCTTCAATAGCGGGTCCGGAAGCCTCAGCCTCAAGACATCCCCGACCCCCACAGGTACACCGGCGACCATTGGGTTCCACGATGACATGGCCGATGTGGCCTGCGTTTCCGCTTTCCCCGTCGAGAAGTTGGCCATTGAGCACAATGCCGCCCCCTATCCCCGTGGACACCACCATGGCCATGAAATTGTCCACTCCACGGGCAGCCCCCAGCCACCCTTCAGCCAGTGCCAACGCCTTAGCGTCACCATCACCAAACACAGCCAGCCCCGTAGACATCTCGAGACGTTCCCGTAGTGGAAACTCGCGCCATTGAGCAATGTTGAGGGGCGATACTGTCTCCACATTTTTTGTGATGGGTCCCGCCGAGCCCACCCCTACAACAAGTGGAGTTGTTCCATGATGTTCTTGGGCTCGGTGCATTTGTGAAGTCACAACGCGCTCAAGGTCTTCGTACAATTCCTCACTGGTGGCATGGTGTTCCACTTGAACAACTTGGCGGTCTACAAGCTCCCCGCCACGCGTGACGAGGCCAACGGCAAACTTTGTGCCACCAATATCAATTGCCAGGGCTAATTCCATAGGGGCTCCTATTCTTTCAACCCCGATGCCTCAAAGTAAATAAACACAATGTATTTTCCTATTTTATTTCAATCAGGTGCATTCGTACACTTAACCCATGATCACAGATTGGCGTTCATTTCTCGATGCACAACGCCAACACGCATACTTTGTTGCGTTACAAGCCTTTCTCAATGCACAAGATTCCCACTTCAATGTGTTGCCGCCTCAAGAAAAAATACTTGCAGCCTTTGATGTCTGTCCTTTAGAAATCACGAAAGTCATCATCGTGGGCCAAGACCCGTATCACGGTCAAGGTCAAGCTCATGGGCTTGCTTTTTCTGTCAACACAGGAACCCCAATTCCCCCATCACTGCGCAACATTTTTAAGGAACGTGAAACCGATGTTTCACTTCCAGTGCCATCACACGGCAATCTCACTGCATGGGCACAACAAGGAATTCTGTTGCTCAACAGTGTGCTCACAGTGAG
>JAUMDU010000062.1:0-2615 GCA_032121425.1 Ilumatobacteraceae bacterium
GTTGGCAGGTGGTGCGGTGGCATTGTTGCCAGTGATCGCTGAAGAACAACTCAATGTGGGCGATGTTGCCTATGGCTGGTTGCGCGCTGCCGGCGGAATTGGCGCAGCACTGACAGCGATACTTTTATCTTTCCGTCCTGTGCGGTCCAAGGTGGGACGCACGCTCATTGTGGCGGTGGGAGTATTTGGAATATCCACATTGGTATTGGGAGTAACAACTAGCTATTGGATTGCATTCATTGCCGTCATGGGAGCAAATAGCGCAGACATGATCAGTGTGTTTATTCGTGGTTCTCTTGTGCCGCTCGTGACACCAGATGAAAAGCGGGGACGAGTGTCTGCAGTAGAAAATGTCTTTATTGGTGCATCGAATGAACTTGGGGCATTCGAATCTGGTGCGGTGTCAAGCCTTGTAGGAACTCCTGCAACAGTGATTGGTGGAGGAGTGGCGACGATTGCCGTTGCTGGTCTGTGGTGGGTGGCGTTTCCTTCGCTGCGCAAAGTAGACACCTTCGATGAGCTGGAGCCATCACAGGACTAGTCTTCTTGTATGTCTGAAGTTCTCAACAAAGTCGAAGAAAAGGTATCTGCAATCACTAAACGCGGCATCGTTGCAGAGTTCAAAGCATTTGTTAACCGAGGAAATGTGGTTGACGTTGCGGTTGCATTCGTGATGGGTGCTGCATTCAAGACAGTTGTTGATTCATTTGCTGGCAGTGGAACAAGCCCTGGCATTTTAGGAGGTCTCATTGGGGCCATTTTTGGCGGTGAACAGCCCGACTTCTCTAAACGAGTTTTTACTATTAACGGCAGCGATATTCCGTTAGGGGCTTTTGCAACTGCTTCGATGAACTTCTTCTTTGTTGCGCTTGTTCTGTTTATGGTTGTGAAGTTGTACAACCGCATCCGTGATAAGGCGGGCGAGGAAGAAGTAGGTACAGATGTATCTACAAATGATTTACTGATAGAGATCCGTGATGAATTGCGCAAAGCCAGGGGTGAGATGCCTCTTGATACCAACTCAGATAAGTGACTGGTAGATAAAGTCCGATCCCGCTGACCATTGTTTAGTGGTCAGAACCAATAACCTTGGGGAGTTATGTATACCCCCCGTGTTCGCATTGCCGCTCTAGTTCTGTGCAGTGCTTTGATTCTTGGTGCCTGTAGTTCATCGGAACCCTCTGGCGGTGCTGGTGTTCTTGAGTATGTAGGTCGAATCCCCGGTGTTCAGGCAGATGGCTCAGGGGTAGTCGTTGATGGAGTGCGGGCAGACCTTCCCATGTTGGACGGCGAAGTGTTAGGGCCACGAGCAAGTGGAAATCGAGTTCTCATCATTGGTGATTCAATTTTTGAATCAACGTCTCGTCGATATGGTGGCGAAATGTGCGCGGCACTAGTGCCGATGGGGTGGAGAGTTGCTGTGGAGGCCAAGTCAGGAGAACTTGTCGGGTTCGGCCGAACGGTGATTCGTGAACGCATCAACGAAGGTTGGGATGCTGCGGTCGTTTTCTTGGGTACAAACTTTGGCGGCGATCAAGTCAACTATGAGCGAGACCTCACTCGTATCGTGGATTCATTGGCGCCACGACCCACGCTTCTTCTCACCGCGACATTGTTTAGAGATTCTATGAAACTAGTGAATGAATCAATTCGTCGCGTTGCTTCGCTATATCCAAATGTCTCGGTGCTTGACTGGGGCACCGCGTCATTGCAGGCGGGTCTTTTGAGTCCCGACAAGATTCACCCCACCGATTCAGGGAGAAAGGTTCTTGTTGCATCAGTTGCGTCAGCACTGGGGAACGCGCCAAAGACTCCAGGGTCGTGTCTGGTGTCAATGTCTGAATTGCCACTCGACGAGGAAAGTGTGACCACTTCTACAACTATCCAAGATGCAGAAGATTCCTCACCAACTGTCACTGTCGCTCCTGCCCCGACAACGGATCAATAGTGCTTCAAGTACAAGACCTCACCGTGGAAGTCGGTGGAAGAAATGTGGTTGAATCTGCCACCTTCACCATCATGGCGCGCGACAAAGTAGGAATTGTGGGGCGCAACGGCGCCGGCAAGACCTCGATGTTTAAAGTGCTGGGAGGCGATGCCGAACCAGCACGAGGAAAAGTAACAAGAAGTGGCGCGTTTGGGTATCTCTCACAAGACCCACGTACTTCGCCAGAGATGGAGAAAAAGCCAGCCATTAGCCATGTTCTGTCTGGGCGCAACATTGACGGTGATCTTGAGCGGCTAGAAAAATTACGAATCGCCATGGAAGAGAGCAGTGATGAAAAAAATGTTGCTCGTTTTGCCAAAGCCGAAGAAGATTTCAATCTCAAAGGCGGATACTCAGCTGAGAGCGAAGCGCGATCGATTGCTGCTGGTCTCGGGCTACAGGCAACTCGCTTAGATTTACCACTGGGCGTGCTTTCGGGTGGAGAACGGCGCCGTGTGGAACTTGCACGTATTTTGTTTGCTGGAAGTGACATGTTGCTTCTTGATGAACCGACAAACCACTTAGACCTTGATGCAAAAACATGGCTTTTAAACTTTTTGCGTAACTACAAAGGCGCTCTTCTTGTTATTAGCCACGACTTGGAATTGCTAGATGAAGCAATCACGCG
>JAUMDU010000063.1:0-2689 GCA_032121425.1 Ilumatobacteraceae bacterium
TCGCAATCTTGCGACACCAACACTTGTCATTCACGGGCGCGACGACACATTGCTCACGCCTTCAGGTGGAGAACGTACTGCTGAACTCATTCCTGGTTCAACGTTTATGTTCATTTCAGATATGGGTCACGACGTTCCTCGTCCATTATGGCCAGTTTTTGTTGACGCCATTTCGTCACACGCACATCGTCACAACTAAATCATTTTCAACCATTAGGAGAGTTATGTCTGGGCCATTATCTGGATACAAAATCATTGAAATCGCTGGTATCGGACCTGGTCCGTTTGCAGCCATGTTGCTTGCCGACATGGGCGCCGAAGTCATTCGCGTCGATCGTGCACAAGCGGTTCGTGGGCCTGCGCCTGCAACTCCAGCGGGCGACCTCATGCTTCGTGGTCGTCGCAATATTGCACTAGACCTGAAAAGCCCAGAAGGCGTTGAGGCTTTGTTGCAGTTGGTAGAAAAAGCAGACGGCCTCATCGAAGGTTTTCGTCCCGGCGTCATGGAGCGCTTAGGCGTTGGACCAGACGTATGTCATGCACGCAATCCGAAATTAGTCTTTGGTCGAATGACCGGATGGGGCCAAGAAGGCATGTATGCACAAGCAGCAGGCCACGACATCAACTACATCTCGTTGTCTGGTTCTCTTGCTCACTTCGCACGCGCAGGTGAAGCACCAGTGCCGCCACTCAACATGGTGGGCGACTTTGGTGGTGGCGGCATGTTCCTTGCTTACGGCGTGGTGTGTGCATTGTTGGAAGCACAAAAGTCTGGCAAGGGCCAAGTGGTCGACACAGCAATGGTCGATGGCGCAGCAGTATTGATGACAATGTTCTGGTCGTTTAAGTCCATGGGAATTTTCAATGAAAATGCACCTGGCACAAACCTTCTTGACACTGGTGCACACTTTTACGATGTATTTGAGTGCGCCGATGGCAAATACATTTCGCTTGGTTCCATTGAGCCGCAGTTCTATGCAGAGTTGTTGCAACTCACCGGGCTTGAAGGTGACCCAGAGTTTGCAAAGCAAATGGACCAGTCAATGTGGCCACATCTGAAAGATCGTCTTCGTGAAGTGATGAAGGCAAAGACTCGTGACGAGTGGTGCGCCATTATGGAAGCGACTGACGTGTGTTTTGCTCCGGTACTCACTATGAGCGAAGCAGCTGCACATCCACACAACGTGGAGCGCAGTACGTTCATCAATGTCAATGGCCACATGCAGCCAGCGCCAGCGCCACGTTTCTCCCGTACTACTCCTGAGGTGGGTCGTGCGTCAGCACATGCTGGCCAACACACTGCAGAAGTGTTGCGTGAGTGGGGCGTTGCCAACGTCGACGCTCTCATCACCAGTGGCGCAGCCAAGCAGGCATAGGTGTCAACTCTCGTTTGTTTTCATGCCCATCCCGATGATGAATGCATCGGCACTGGTGGCACCATCGCACGCGCATCAGCCGAAGGGCATCGCGTGGTGCTGGTTGTCGCAACCAACGGCGACCATGGCGAAGTACCTGCAGATATGCCAGTAGGAAAGACACTGGTCGAAGTTCGTCACGCAGAGACTCTGAAATCAGCAGAAACTCTCGGGGTGCATCGTGTTGTGTGGCTGGGTTACGAAGACAGTGGAATGACTGGCTGGGAACAGAACAACCGGCCCGGTGCATTTTGCAATGCTGCACTCGATGAAGCCGCGCACAAACTTGCAGATGTTCTGCGTGAAGAAAACGCCGACGTACTCACTACATATGACTGGCACGGTGGTTATGGCCACCCAGATCACATCATGGTGCACAAAGTAGGGCATCGCGCCGCAGAGTTGTTCCCCGCAGTTCGCGTGTTAGAAGGCACTATGAATCGTGATCAAATGCGTCGTGGAATTGAAGCCGCACGCGCTGCTGGTTTTCTTCCCGAGGGCGAAGGGTTTAATCCTGATGGCCCAATGGACGACGGCAATCCAATGGGAACGCTTGAATCAGAGATCAACTACAAAGTTGATGTTGTGAGTTTCGTGTCACAAAAGCGCGCAGCAATGAGATGCCACGCAAGTCAATTGAGTGATTCCAGTTTCTTCTTGGCAATGGACGATGAAACGTTCGCTCGCCAATTTGGCAACGAATGGTTCATTGACCCAAAGAGCGATGCCCCCATGCGTGACGGATGGGTTTTTGAATGACGCGCGTGTACATGGTTCGACATGGTCGCGCCGCAGCTGGATGGAATGTTGACCCTGACCCTGCGCTCGATGAACTAGGCCGCACACAATCACTTGCTGTTGCAGGGAAGTTGTCATCTCGTGGGCCATTGCCTGTGGTCTCTAGTCCTTTGTTGCGTTGCCAACAAACAGCATTTCCATTGGCCACTGCCTGGAAACAAGACATTGTCATCGAGCCACTAGTCGGTGAGATTCCTTCGCCAGAGGGGTACGCACTCGAAGACCGTGTTGATTGGTTGCGCGATGCGATGGCGGGAACGTGGGCCCAAGTAGGGGAGAAATCTGGCGAGCATTACGTGACGTACCGCAACGCAATCGGAGACTTTGTGAAATCAATGAAGGAAGACACAGTCATCTTTAGTCATTTCATCGCCATCAACGCAGTCATAGGCGTAGCCACACAGAATGATGCTGTATTGGTTACAAGTCTTGACAATTGCTCAGTAACAACTTTTGAAGTTCATGCTGATGGGCGA
>JAUMDU010000064.1:0-4584 GCA_032121425.1 Ilumatobacteraceae bacterium
AACTTCACCACACATGTCAAACCCGGCTTGGGAAGCACCTTGTCAGGTGGCTGAATTTCTCGCGTTCCCACGATTCCCACAGGAATGATCGGACATCCCACTTTCATTGCAAGACGCGCCGCTCCAGTGTGCCCTTTGTACAACATGCCGTCACGACTTCGCGTTCCCTCTGGATAAATTCCAAACAACTCACCACGTCGCAGCACTTGCTCGGCTGCAAGAAGTGCTGCCTCACTTTTTTTTCCACCAGATCGATCAATTGGGATCATTCCTAATGCAGGGAACAGATACTTGGTTTTTCGTGATTCCATGTACTCGGCTTTACCCACAAAGCAAATTGTTCGCCCCACATAGACCATCGTGAATACAGAATCGAAAAAGCTGATGTGATTGGGGCACACAATCGCTGGTCCTTCTTGGGGAATGTTCTCGAGACCCTCGACTGTGACATTCCAAAGACGATTTACCACGGGCTTAATGATGCGGCGTGCACGGGTTTGAATACGCGCTACTTCCGGTACAACCACCTGTTGCGGCGTCGCAACGGAACCAGTTTCTTCATGCACCATGTGAGGCGAACAATAGCCCCAATTTTGAGAGCCTAGAACCGTTGCCACACAACGAGGCGAGCGAGCCTAAATCAGCTCTTTAGTGGGACGCACTTGGCGACATGGGGTCCACCAAGTCAATTCCCAATAGGGCGGCAGCCGAACCTACATTTTCACCCGAAAGAGCGGCAGCGTCTATCGCCGCAAGCGCAGAGGGGGTGTCGAGGTCGTTGTCGAGATGCTCGCGAACAACTTCAAGAACACCACCGGTTGGTTGACCCAAGGATTCTTTCCACGACAAAAGTCTGCGGTGGTTTCTCGGCATGAGTTCTTCATCCCATTCCCACTCTTTGCGGTAATGATGCTCTATGACTGCAAGTCGAATGGAACGCGGATCCCATTGGGTGCGCAATTGATCGACAAACACCAAGTTGCCCAAACTCTTGGACATCTTTTCGCCATCTTTGAACACCATCGCCACATGCATCCAGTGCTTAACAAATTGCTCGCCAGTTGCAGCCTCGGATTGAGCACGTTCACATTCATGATGCGGGAAGATGAGATCGCTCCCCCCTCCATGCAAGTCAATAGTTGTACCCAACTCGCGTAGCGCAAGTGCGGAACATTCAATGTGCCAACCTGGACGACCTGCACCCCATGTGGTGTCCCATGATGGTTCGTCATCGGCTGATGGATGCCACAACACAAAGTCCAATGGGTTTCGCTTTTGTGGATCCTCCACATTGCCGCCGCGTTGGCGAGCGAACTCAATCATCTGTTCTTGGCTGTAGTGAGAGATGTCCCCGAAAGATGGTGACTTAGTGACGTCAAAATACACCGATCCGTTCACCACGTAGGCAAACCCTCGATCAATCACCATGCCTATAAATCCACGAATATCAGAGATTGCTGACGATGCACGTGGAGTACTGAACACTGGAAGCGCATTTAAGGCCTCCATGTCACGATTAAAGCGAGCTTCTTCTCCGGCAGCCAAGTCAAGGTAATGCACTCCCAGTTCCCGAGCCTTAGCAAACAATGGATCATCAACATCTGTGACGTTACGTACACAACGCACGCTATGGCCGCGATCAATCAATCGCCGCTGCAAAACGTCGTACACCAAAAAGGTGGCAGCATGACCGAGATGTGTTGCGTCATAGGGAGTAATTCCACATGTGTACATCAAAACAACATCGCCAGGTGTAAATGGAACAACCTCACGACGGGCAGTGTCGTACAACCGCATGGTCATGTTCGTTAAGCCCCCGCGCGTGGGTCTTTCTTAATTCCAGTGAGTTTTGGTGCAACACGCGTCTTGTATCGCACGTTGAGTTGTAATAACACCGCAGTAAACGCCTCGATAGCTGTCGCATTAGAAAGCTCGCCCGCATCAAGTGGTCGACATCCAGGAATATGTGAAGTGATGTCCATGGCAATGCGTGTTGCTTCGGCATCATCAGAACAAATCAATACGTCGGAATCAATGGGATCCCCAAGGTGACCCAATTCTTTTGCAGGAAGATGATGAAAAGCAGCAACTACTCGACATTCAGGAACCGCAGCTTGCACATGAGCAGCAACACTGCCACGTGGAGGCAGCAATGGCTGAAACTCATGACCCACTCGCACAAGTGCGTTGGCCATACTGATCACGACTTTGCCTTTGAGAAGGCCAATGTGTTCTTGAGCTGTCGTTGCAGCGCCATCCCAAGGAGTTGCCAACACCACAACATCACATGCTGACGCTGCCTCGTTGTCTCCTGCTTCAAGAGAAAGATTCAGATCAGGCCATTTCGCCTTGAGGCCGTCTACTGCCTCGAGTGCCCGATATTTCGAACGAGAGCCAATCACGACCTCATAACCAACAGATGCAAGACGAGCACCAAGGGCACTGCCAGCAGGCCCGGTTCCTCCAAGGATTCCAATACGCATTCTGTAGAGCCTTACACACAGACCCCTCTCGCACTACGGTCATACGCATGGGTCTTCTTGATGGAAAGAAATTAGTGGTGACTGGAGTGCTCACAGATGCCTCCCTCGCCTTTCGCGTAGCTCAACTTGCACAGCGCGAGGGAGCCGAAATAGTGCTGACTGGGGCTGGGCGTGCGCTTTCATTGACACAGCGCACAGCACGCAGGCTCGATAGCCCTGTAGAGGTATTTGAGTTTGATGTCACAGTGCCAGCGCATGTGGAATCGGTTCGTGAACACGTGCGTGGTTCATTAGGAAGTGTTGACGGTGTTCTTCACGCAATTGGCTTTGCACCCGAGGTCTGCCTTGGGGACGATTTTCTCGCAGCCCAATGGGACGATGTTGCAATTGCAATGCACATATCTGCCTATTCACTCAAAACAATGGCAGATGCGTTCTTGCCGCTGATGTCGGCAGGATCCACCATTGTCGGACTTGATTTCGACAACCGTGTCGCTTGGCCTGCCTACAACTGGATGGGAGTTGCCAAGGCAGCACTCGAAGCAACCAATCGTTATCTCGCCAAGGATTTAGGCCCGCGCGGAATTCGCTGCAACCTTGTCGCTGCAGGCCCCATTAAAACAATGGCGGCTAAATCAATACCGGGATTCAAACAGTTTGAAGACATTTGGGATACCCGAGCCCCGCTTGGGTGGGATGTCACTGATTCCACACCGGTTGCCAAAACAGTTCTTGCACTCTTTTCCGATTGGTTCCCCGCCACAACAGGTGAAGTCATTCACGTGGACGGTGGATACCACGCAATGGGGGCATAAGCCAAGTGAGTAACAGACTCACTAATGCCTCGTCGCCCTACTTGCGCCAGCATCGCGATAATCCCGTCGATTGGTTCCCATGGGGTGATGAAGCGTTTGCCGAGGCGCAACGCACTGGGCGACCCATTCTTCTTTCTGTGGGATATTCCGCATGTCATTGGTGCCACGTCATGGCACACGAAAGTTTCGAGGATCCTGCCACAGCTGACGTGATGAACGAATTGTTCATAAACGTCAAAGTGGACCGTGAAGAACGCCCCGATGTGGACGCGGTCTATATGGACGCAGTGCAAGCACTCACCGGACGAGGTGGTTGGCCGATGACTGTATTTCTCACGCCTCAAGGTGAGCCTTTTTATGGTGGCACGTATTACCCACGTGAGACATTCACCAAATTGATGCATGCCGTCGATGATGCATGGAAAAACCGCCGAGATGAGTTGCAACAAAATGTTGATGCACTTGTAGAGACAGTTGGCCGTACCGCACTTATTGCACCGGCGGAATCCATTAACACAGAATTACTGACCACCACCGCAATTCAAGGATTGCTGAACAGTTTTGATTCCACATGGGGCGGGTTTGGTGGCGCGCCAAAATTCCCCTCCACATTTAGTATTGATTTTCTCCTACGCATGTTTCAACACACTGGCGAAGAGAATCTGTATGAGATTGCGCGCACGAGTTTGGATGCAATGGCTGCAGGCGGCATGTATGACCAACTTGGTGGAGGCTTTTGCCGCTACAGCGTTGATGAAAAATGGCTTGTTCCGCATTTTGAAAAGATGCTGTACGACCAGGCACTGTTGTTACGGGTCTATGTCCATGCTTGGCAACTGCGTGGCGAACCACGCGATCAACAAATAGCGCGGGAAATCATTGAGTATGTGCTTCGCGATCTTCGTCATATTGACGGAGGATTCTTTAGTGCCGAAGATGCCGATTCCCTCGATGAACATGGCCACTCAGAAGAAGGCGCTTTTTACACGTGGACACCTGACGAGATTGCCGATGTAGTGGGTGGGTCATCTCATCAAGTGTGCCAATACTGGGAAATTACTTCTGACGGAAATTTTGAAGGGAAAAACATTCCCCATCGTTTGATGTATCGCGGCAATATTGCGCGCCCGCCCATTATTGAACAAGCGCGCCACTCACTCTTGGCGCGACGTAACACACGCACGCGACCAGGTCTCGACGACAAAATTCTTACTGAATGGAACGCGATGATGTTGTCAAGCTTGTGTGAAGCTGCATCGGCATTCACAGATGAAAAACTCATTGAC
>JAUMDU010000065.1:0-4073 GCA_032121425.1 Ilumatobacteraceae bacterium
ACTGGTCCGTGTGGTCGTTGCGGTGGAATGGGACAAGTCATCGTGACGCCATGTTCTTCATGTTCTGGTGATGGTCGCGTGATGTCGAAGGAGTCCTACACAGTTGATGTGCCAGCGGGTATTCGATCTGGGCAAACGTTGCGTCTTTCCGACAGAGGCGCGGTGGGTCCGCGTGGTGGTCCCCCAGGTGATTTGTATGTGCACGTGGCAGTTGCGGTGCATTCCGACTTTGAACGGGTGGAAGACGATTTGGTGTACACCTTGGCGCTATCGATCACTCAAGCCGCTCTTGGTGTACACACAGTGTTGCAAGCCCTCGATGGCGAGCTTGACCTTGTGGTACCTGCAGGCACACAGCACGGAAAACAATTCGTGGCGCGCGGACGTGGAGTACCTCACCTTCAAGGCAGGGGTCGTGGAAATCTCGTTGTGCGCGTTGCAGTGGTGATACCTACTTCTCTCTCCCAAGAACAAGAGCAACTTCTTCGTCAACTTGCAGAGATTTCCGGTGATGAGATTGCACCACCCGATAAGAGTTTGTTTTCCAAAATCAAATCGGCATTTACGTGATTGAAGACCTTCGCCGATCATCTGCGCATGTCTTTGTGGAAGACCTCATTGCACCTGTACTTGGTGAGGATGATTTTCATCATCTCAATCGCGTGATGCGACTGCGCCGTGGCGAGATTGTCACATGTTCTGATGGTGTGGGTAGTTGGGTCACAACCACTTGGGATGGGGGCCTACAACGCGTGGGTGAGATACATAGTGGATCGGCGAGAGACCGCACGCTCACTGTGGCTATCGCACCTGTAAAGGGAGATCGCACCGAATGGGTGATTGAGAAGTTGGTGGAACTAGGTATTGATCGCATTGTGGTTCTGGCCCCCACTGATCATTCCGTCGTGAAATGGTCACAAGAAAAAACTCCCCAAGTTCTCGAGCGTTACCGGCGGATTGGGCGAGCGGCCGCAATGCAATCTCGGCAACTCTTTCTCCCGGAAATTCTTGGCCCCGTGGCATTAGAGGCCATTGCCCAGGGGTCGCCTGGGCAAATGACTGCGTATGCCGAGCCTGGGGGTAGTTGTGCCATAGGAGAGGTGACCACATTGGTGGTGGGCCCTGAAGGTGGATTTAGTGCTGCTGAAATCTCTGATGCCCCAGCATCGGTGGATCTAGGTGGGTCAATATTGCGTGCAGAAACCGCAGCAATTGTGGGCGCCACATTGATGGTCGCACACCACAGGCGTTGAATAGACCACACTGGGTGGTGACATGAGTGCACTATCTGACGACGATCTTCTTCACGATTCTCCTTTTACGCGTCTAGTAGGAGATCGCTTACGGCGAATTCGGCAGCAAAAGAAACTGTCCTTGTCCGAGGTGGAAGCCACAAGTAACAGCGAGTTCAAAGCATCTGTTCTTGGAGCATACGAACGAGGCGAACGAGCTATCTCGGTGCCGCGTCTTGAACGTCTTGCACGTTTTTACGGAGTCAGTATCGATCAGTTATTGCCCCGCGAGAGCTCAAGTGCCGCAGAATCTGGAGGGTCAGAAGGCGTTGCAAAGAAACTGCGTATCGACGTAGCCAAGTTGTCATCTATGAACGGTGCTCAGTTTGAAATGTTAGAACGCTTCTTACGAATGATTCAAGTGCAACGTCAAGACTTCAACGGCAAAGTCATCACAGTGCGTGGTCATGACACGCGTGCAATTGCAGTGATGTTGGATGTTCCTGTCGATGCAGTGGGTGACAAACTGGCCGAGCTGGGCTTACTTTTCATTCCGCCGGCGGCATAATTTTCTTATGAGTGAATTTGGGGTGTATGTACACATCCCGTTTTGTCGACATCGATGTGATTACTGCGCCTTTGCCACGTGGACGGATAAAGACGATCTCATTGTTGATTATGTAGATGCAGTGTGTGCCGATATTGCTCGGACGCGTAGTGATGGTCTTGCAGTAGTTGACACCGTTTTTTTTGGTGGAGGAACTCCTACGCGCATTGCACCTCATTTCATTACCGACATAGTCCATGCGCTACCACTGTCGGAAAATCCAGAAGTCACCGTTGAATGCAATCCCGATGATGTCACCCCAGAGATGATGGAAATCTTTGCTGCAGGGGGAGTGAATCGTGTGAGTTTTGGTGTTCAGTCCATGGTGCCACGCGTATTGGAGATTCTTGGGCGTACGCACAACCCCGACAATGTGAAAACTGCCGTTGATGCTGCGCACCGCGCCGGAATTTCTTCTATCAATCTCGACCTTATATATGGAGTGGCGGGGGAGACCATGGATGAGTGGCGCACCACAATGCAAGAAGCTATTGCCTTGGGTGTCACGCATGTCTCGGCCTATGGACTCACTGTTGAGGCAGGAACTCCATTGGCTCTCGACCCTGCGCGTTATCCCGACGATGATGATCAGGCAGACAAATACATACTTACTGATCAGATGTTGACATCTGCGGGATTTGAGAACTACGAGATTTCCAATTGGTCTCAGCCTGGTCATCAGTGTCGTCATAACAAGGTGTATTGGTCCCAAGGTGATTACCAAAGTTTTGGATGCGCTGCACATTCTCATGCGCATGGTCGTAGATGGTGGAATGTGCGCACTCCCGAGCGCTACATCGCGTGTGTGCGTCATGGTGAATCGGTTGAAGCAGCCGATGAAGTACTCGATGATGAGACTCGTGCACGCGAGGCACTCGAACTTGCATTGCGCACAGCAGATGGGGTGCCCATTGGGGTTCTTGATGAAGACGAACTTGCAGGGCTCGTTGAGCGTCGTGGACAGCGATTGGTCCTCACTCAGCAAGGTCGGTTGTTGGCCAACGAAGTGATTCTGCGACTTCGACCCCGATAGAGTGTGGGAGTCCGTTTCACGGGCGCGTAGCTCAGTTGGTTAGAGCGCTACCTTGACATGGTAGAGGTCCCGGGTTCGAGTCCCGTCGTGCCCACCAACTGCAACTGCCGTTTCTTTCCTTCTGATGGGTAGTGTTCTTTTATGCCCAAAAGTGGAGAAAAACTTCCCAAGAGTGAATCCACTCGCCTGAAGCTTCTCGATTGTGCTGTGGCCGAAATTCTTGAGGTTGGCCCCGACAACATGGGTTTTACATCCGTCGCACGACGTGCAGATATGTCTACGGGTGCTTTGTATGCACGGTACGAAAACGTGGATGAGCTTCTCCTTGAAGTGTGGTTGCACAGAGGTTTGCCCGCGCTACGTCACCTTATTGCCGACATGCAAGAGTCGCTCATCACCAGCACGGGTAAGGTCGCGCGTCGTCGTATCGCCGACATGCTGGCGAGACCCGATCCAGAGCTGTGTTTGATTTCTAAAATGCTGGTGATTTCGCGTCGCAATGAAGCCGTGGGTGAATTCGTGATTCCTTCCACCATTGACGCAGTGAATAAAGCAATGGGAAAAACTCCTGCATTTGATTTCTACTTGGCTCAGGTCTTGGGGATTGCTCTTGGAGTGCAAGGCACGGGATTTGTGGGTCTCGATTGGTTTTCGCCGATCTCTGTCGTTGCATCAGCAACGCGTGACGCAACAGAGTTGCACCCACTAGTTAACTCAATGCCTGCAATCCCAGAAGTATCTGGACTTGATGAAGGTTTAGAAGATCTTGATCGCCGCTTGTTTGGTGCAGTGTCTCGAGTGATATCGCGTGTGGGAATGGAACACGCAACAATTTCTCGTATTGCACGCCATGCCGACATCAATCCTGCATCTATTTACATGAAATACGACGATAAGAATGCACTTTTAGCTGCCTGCGTCACTCACGTGATGAATGCAACATTTGGTCAAAACAAGGAAATGATTGATTACTACGTATCTTTATCCAAGGAGAGTTCAATAGACAGCGTTGCTAATTCTGCAGTTGTCATGTTCCGAGGAAACCAATCAACAGAACATAATGAAGTTCGCTTGTTGCGGCTAGAGACGTTGTTTAGTGCTGGACACAATGAGGAATTGAGAACAATTATTCGGAGTGCGTTTCGTGAGATATTGCTTAAGGATCAACAAAACATGGGACTTTCAGACAGTGTTGACTTAA
>JAUMDU010000066.1:0-11551 GCA_032121425.1 Ilumatobacteraceae bacterium
CAATGACGACTGGAATTGCACGCTTTGCAATTGCGCCCGTTGAGACTGACAAAAGATTCAGTGCTTCAGCCTCTGGTGCATCAATTTTGCGCACAACAGGTTCACTGCTTGGCGTAGATTCTTCGGTGGCTACCTCGGCAGCGGCAACAACTGGTGTTGTTTGTGCGTTGCCGACAGGTTGTTCTGCAATGAGAACATTGAGATTGTCGACGAATTGTGCAAGAAGCTTGTTGCTGATGTCGGCCATGGTGCCGCGCCCGAACTGTGCAACTTTTCCTGTGATGGAAAGATCGGTGTTCACAACTACCGATGTCGAAGAATCGGTGACAGCGGTTAAATCGGCGGTGATGATGGCCGAAGCATTTCCCTTGCCGCCAATATCGCGACCTTCGCCTTTGAGCACAATATGGTGTGCTACTTCATCGCGCTCAATAAAATTGGCTTGGCCTTTGAATTGGGCTTGGATCGGGCCCACTTTTACTTTCACTGCGCCGCGGTAGGTATCGCCCTCAATCTCTTGAAGTTGAGCACCAGGAAGACAAGGTGCGATGCGCTCTACGTCGGTGAGAATGCGCCAGGCATCGTCAATGGGAACGTTCACTGTGAAGGAATGGTTTAGGTCCATTGGGAAAGATCCTCCGGGGTGTCGATGTCTGCAGAAGTGCCCTTGCAGGCTACTTCGTCTACCAGTTCTGGGTGAAGACGCATCAAAGTACGTACCCCAGCATCGGGGGCCTCGTCGAGGGCAGAAAACATGTCCCACAGGGAATGATGAATGCGCACGGGATGGCCCCTGCGGCCCTCATAGGTTGCTACGGCAAGCGGTGATGGGCTCTGGGCCACAGCTCGCCATGCTTCTGCAGTGAGAAATGGTTGGTCCCCGAGAGCAAACACGATGGCATCCATATTGTGGGTCCGTCCGTAGTCGATGGCGACCTGCACAGAACTGCGCTGGCCGGTACCCCACAAAGGGTTGTGGACTTCAGTCACATCGCCTAACAAGTCAGAGATATCCACCGCGCCAGTGATGACTACGCAGGGACCTATCTCGGCAGAAATCATTGCATCGATGCCATGTCGTACGAGGGGTTGACCATGAAAAGTGTGGCGAAGTTTGTGCACTGGGCCGGTGAATCGAGTGCCCGCCCCGGCAGCGAGAAGTACTGCAAGCACATCTCTGCCGTTTTGGTCTATGCGTGAATTCTTATCTTGAATGTTCGACACTCTATGGCTTTTTAATGAATAGCGCCATCGGTGGCGCGCAAAGATTGTGCATTGCGTCCTGTGCGTGATGCAATGATTTCTCCCACAATAGAAATCGCAGTTTCTTCTGGAGTGCGTCCGCCTAAATCAAGACCAATCGGTGAATGAATGCGTGCAAGATCATTAGGCGATGTCACGCCAACTTCTGCAAGACGTTCAAGTCGTTTTGCATGAGTTTTTCTGCTGCCCATGACACCGATGTAGCCCACTTGTGTGGCCAGTGCTCCTTGGATAGCGGGCACATCGAATTTTGGATCATGAGTAAGAATGCACACTGCATCTCGAGGTCCCAGTCGTTGTCCGCGTTCTTCAAAAATAGGTGTAGGCCATGTCACGCGAACTTCGTCGGCCATGGGGAAGCGACGACGTGTGGCAAAAATTTCTCGGGCATCACACACGGTGACGTGGTAACCCAAAACTTTTGCCACGCGCGCCAAAGCGGCGGTGAAATCTACGGCGCCAAAAATCCACATTGAAGGTGGGGGAGAAAAACTCTCAATAAAAATGCGCACGGTTGCAGTGTTTTCTAAATCTTCAGGAGTGGACTGTCCTTCGGGGCCATAGTGACGCACGATGGTGCGGCCAGCTTCAAGTTCTCCCATTGCATCGCGGCCAACCACGCGATCAAGGTTCTCATCACCCAGTGAACCTGCAATGTTGCCTTCAGAAGTAATGACAAGAACTGCGCCAACATGTGGCCCTTCAATCACCGTTGCTAAGGCAACAGGTGAGTTGTCACGCACATGAGAAGCAAAGATGTCGTAGGCGCTCATTTCACCATTCCAAGGGCTGAATGAATAAGTGAATGATTCCGCCACAGGTGAGACCCACGGCGAATGCTTCGTCGTCTGAATAACCAAACGTGACAATGCGACTGGGTTGTTCACCAGCCAAGATGGCAAGTGCTTCGCTCACTACGGCACCTTCAACGCATCCACCGCTAACAGAACCAATGACTTCTCCGTCTTGGCTCACTGCCATGGCGGCACCAGCACCACGCGGACCAGAGCCTTGAATGTCCACCACGCGCGCTAAGGCAACGCGCTTACCTGCGGTGCGCCAGCGGTCTAGTTCATCGAGGAGATCACGCATAGTTAATGACCTTTGTGAGGTGTTCGAGAGCATCCAGAGAATGTCCCTCTACGAAGTCATCAACATAGGGCAAAGCAGCTGCCATTCCACGCGCAAGTGGTGCATACCCAGGGGTCACCTTTAATGGGTTGACCCAAATGGTGCGAAAAGACACCCGTTGTAGGCGTTGCATTTGCTCGCTTAACACCTCGGGGTCTCCACGATCCCAACCATCAGACAAAATCACCACGATGGCGCCGCGCGCCAATCCGCGCACACCCCATTGATCATTGAAAAGTCGCAGTGTCTCACCAAGGCGAGTACCTCCACTCCAGTCCTGCACATTTTCTCCCGCGGTGTGAAGTGCCTTGTCGGGATCTTTTGAAGATAACTCGCGCGTGACGCGCGTGAGCCGAGTGCCAAGAGTGAAAGCTTCGACGCGTTGACGACCTGCCACACCTGCGTGAACAAAACGCAGCAAGGCGCGAGCATAGGGCTCCATCGAGCCGCTGATGTCGAGAAGAAAAACAATGCGACGAGGTTTCTCACCCGATGTTGTCCATTGGCGTCGCATGGGCTCACCACCGGCTGCGATAGATGCACGCACCGTGCGGCGCATGTCGGGTCGCGAACCGCGGCGTGTAGTGGCAGTACGTCGCAACGATGCACGCGGAGTTCCCGCAAGACGTAGTGACTCCATGAAATGCATGGCGAGTTTCATTTCATCGTCTGAATACTCGGCAAAATCTTTCTCGCGCAAAGTTTCCACGCCAGAAAATCGCACAGTGATTGTGGGTTCATCTGAGGCAGTGGCTTCGCCTTGTGCTGCACCATCATCATCGGAATCAAGCGCAAGGGTTAATTGTGTTAATTCTTCGGGGGCAGATTCAGGTGATTCACGGTGTTCCCAGAACACAGCAAAAGCTTTGTCGAATAACACAATGTTTTCATGACGATGCACCAAGGTAGATCGTGCTGCCCAATACACAGCGTTGCGGTCATCTATTCCTACTAATGCAAGTGAGTTGATGAAGGTCAGTACGGCATCGAGGGGGGCAGGAATATCAAGTTGTCGCAACAGGCGTGCAAAGCCAACCGCCATCTGTTCAGGAGTTGACTCAATGGTCTGCATGCAGTTTATCCGTGAAGCAATCCGCGATCGAATGCCTGTTGCACGACGCGTGAGATGCCATGGTCACGTACACGGCTGTGATCCTCGCGATACTTCAACACAGTGCCCAGTGTTTGTTCAATAATTGTCTCGTCAATTTGTGTGACACCCAAACGGCCAAGAGCAGTAGCCCAGTCGATAGTTTCTGCAACGCCGGGCGGTTTATACAGCTTGATTCCGCGTAATGCTTCAACGGCACCTGCAACTTGACGGGCCAAAGTCTCTTGCACGTGAGGCACGCGAAGACGCACGATTTCTACTTCTCGATCAAAGCCGGGGTGTTCCACCCAGTGATACAAACAACGGCGCTTCAATGCATCGTGAACATCACGTGTGCGGTTTGAGGTGAGAATCACAATCGGTGGCTGTGGTGCAGTGAAAGTTCCTACCTCGGGAACAGTGATCTGAAAATCAGAGAGCACTTCCAATAAGTAGGCCTCAAATTCATCGTCAGCACGATCTATTTCGTCGATCAGCAAAACCGGTGGAATAGTTCCGGCGAAGTCAATGGCGCGCAGTAATGCACGCTTCAACAAGAAACGCTCGTTGTAGAGCTGGCCTTCCAAAGAATTGGCGTCGGTCCGCGAAGCTTCACCTGTGGCTTCGGTGGCACGAAGATGCAAAAGTTGGCGCGAATAATCCCAGTCGTAGACAGCCTGGGCGATATCGATTCCTTCGTAGCACTGCAAACGAATGAGCTCGGTGTTGTACCAGCGAGCAATGGTTTTGGCTAGTTCGGTTTTGCCGACACCAGCTTCACCTTCTAAAAACAAGGGGCGTCCCAGTGCCAAAGAGAGAAACACTGCAGTGGATAATCCCTCGTCGGCCAAATAGCCGTGTTGGGCCAAAGCGTCGGAAACCTCTTGGGTGGTACCTGGCGTATACGTCACCCTTGAAGCGTAGGGCGCACGCGGTGCAAGCCCCCACTTGGACTTGGTCTAGGTGTTCGCAAGGTTGTGGTGTGAGGCTCTCACCTAAGGTGACGCTATGGATTTAGGTGTTCAGGGACGCACTGCAGCAATTGCTGCAGGAACCGCAGGGCTAGGGCTAGGAACCGCTAAGGCATTGGCCGCCGAGGGCGTTCGCGTGATGGTCTGTGGCCGAAACGAAGAGCGCTTGCGTGCTGCCGTGAATGAGATTGGCCATGATGCTCTCGGTATGCAATGTGATGTGTCTACCGATGTTGGAGCACGTGAGTTTGTACAACATGCAATTGCAGAACTTGGCCAGATTGACATTCTGGTTGCCAACGGTGGAGGCCCGCCACCTGGTGGTTTTGCGCACACAGAATTTGGTGCTTACAGCGAAGCTCTGCAAAAGAACTTGTTGTCGGTAGTGGCGATGTGTCACGAGGCAATACCTGGAATGCAAGAACGCAAGTGGGGAAGAATTGTAGCCATCACCTCGGTGGCAGTGCGTCAACCTATTGACAATTTAATTCTGTCGAACACCGCGCGTGCAGGAGTGACAGGGTTCTTAAAGACGTTGGCCCGTGAGGTGGCAAAAGACGGAATCACGGTCAACACCATTCAGCCGGGTACACACGAAACTGATCGCATTACTCAGCTATACGGTGCGAACCTTGGTGATGTTGCACGCTCTATTCCTGCGGGATTCATAGGGAACGCAGACGACTTCGGCAAGATTGCTGCCTTTATGTGTAGTGATGCTGCCAAGTTCATGACCGGTGTGCAACTACACGTAGATGGTGGCGCATACGGAGGATTGCTGTAGCAGCGACTAAGTTTTCTCCATGCTTCAACACATAGTGCTCTTCAACTGGAGTGATACAACTCCACCAGGCCATGCAGTCTTGGCTGCCAATGAACTGCGTCGCTACGCATCAACACTTGATGGCTTGGTGTCGTACTACTGCGGACCCAATCTTCAACTCAAGGAAGGCACATACGATTTTGGTGTTGCCGCAGTGTTTGAAGATGTGGCTGCATGGCAGGCATATGACACTGCACCTGAGCATGATCGAATTCGTGCTGAGTTCTTCGGACCGTATGTGGCCACACGAGCCGTCATACAGTTCGAAGCCTAAATCTGGTTAGCTCTGTACCGATTCAAGTGCGCGTCGCACGAGAACACGCGCCAGATGCTCACGGTATTCTGCACTTGCATTGGAGTCTGATTGTGGTTCTGCTTCTGCGGCAGCAAGTTGAGATGCTTCGGCGATGCTTGCACCACTAGCAATTGCTTGAGACACACTTGTGGCCAAGATGGGAACAGAGCCCATGTTGACAAGTGCAACACCAGATTCAGTGCCGCGCTTCCATGCAGCTACTCCCACAATGGCCCAATCTTGTGCACGACGGTTGAACTTTTGAAAGCCCCACGTGGCGCCGTTCATTTTTGGAATACGAATCTCTGTGAGCATTTCATCGGCAGACAACTCTGATTCGAGAAATCCTTTATGAAAATCGATAGCAGCGATTTCTCGTGTGCCGTTCGGGCCTTGTGCGATATAGGTAGCGCCAAGGGCAAGTGCGGTGGCAGGAAGATCCGATGCTGAGTCTGAGTGAGCAATCGATCCACCAATAGTGCCGCGATGGCGTACTTGTGGGTCACCTACATGGCTTGCAGCATTTGCCAACAGTGGCGCGTGCTGGAGCACGATGGGGGACTTTTCTACATCCATGTGGCGTGTCATGGCACCGATGGCAATGTATGAACCAGCATCGTTGATGTAGGACAAGTCCGTGATGCGTGCAATGTCAATTAACACAGATGGTTGTGCGAGTCGCAGTTTCATCAGTGGCAACAAACTGTGACCACCAGCGAGGAACTTGGCGTCTTCGCCGTATTCACTCACGAGGGCAATTGCTTCTGCTGCAGATGATGCGCGCTTGTAATCAAATGGTGCGGGAATCATGATGGCTCCTTATTTGGCCTTGGCGGCGGCAAGCACCGATTGAACAATGTTGTGGTATCCGGTACAGCGACACAGGTTGCCTTCAAGGCCAATGCGCACTTCTTCTTCGGTGGGGTTTGGATTCTCTTTCAACAAGCTGATCGAGGCCATGACCATGCCAGGTGTGCAGAAGCCACATTGCAATCCATGGTTATCCATGAATGCTTGTTGCATGGGGTGCATGACGCCATTTTGGGCTAAGCCTTCAATGGTCGTGACTTGGCAGCCATCTGCTTGTGCAGCCAACATGGTGCAGCTCTTCACAGATTCGCCATCAACATGGAGCGAACATGCGCCACAGCTCGAAGTATCGCATCCGATATTGGTGCCGGTGAGGCCCAATGTTTCGCGGACGTACTGCACCAACAATGTGCGTGGCTCGATATCACTTTCGTGTGTCGTTCCGTTGACTGTGATTTTTACTTTCATCGTGGGTTCCTTTTGTCGTTCTTCTTATCGTGCGTTTTGAATAGCGGCCCACACGCGTTGTGCGGTAGTGGGCATGTCAATGTGGCGTACTCCGAGATGTGACACTGCATCAATCACTGCTGATTGAAGCGCTGGTGTTGCACCAATGGTTCCAGATTCACCAATTCCCTTTGCACCAATCAAGTTGTTGGGTGTGGGTGTTTCCATATGTACCACCTGAACACTGGGCAACTCTGCTGCAGAAATAAAGGCGTAGTCGGCCAAGTTGGAAGTAATGGGGTTTCCATCTGCGTCATAAAGCACCTCTTCAAAAAGTGCTTGTGCGGCACCTTGTGCCACGCCACCGTGAATTTGGCCTTCCAAAAGAAGCGGGTTCAACACAGTGCCCGCATCATCGCATGCGATGTGAGCAATGTGCGTTGCCTTGCCTGTTTCAATGTCTACTTCCACTACGGCAACGTGGGCACCGAAGGGGAATGTAGGACCAGTCACTCCAATGACATCGGAGTGCACAAGGCCACCGGATTGTTTTTCAGCAATGGCGAGATCGGCCCAAGTCTTAGACACTGCAGGAGTGCCCGCAACGTGGAAGATGCCTTTGTCTTTATCCAAGACGATGTCTTCTTCATTGGCTTCCAGTAAGCGCGCAGCCACAGAGCGTGCTTTGTTCACTAGTTCACCCGCAACCGCAAACACGGCATTGCCGCCTTGTTGCAACGAGCGAGATCCCATGGTTCCTGTTCCAATGGGCACACGATCGGTATCTCCCCAGACAAGTTCAATCTTGTCCATCGGGATACCGGTCTGCTCGCTTGCCAACATTGACCATGAAGTGTCATGTCCTTGACCATGTGGTGAAGTGCCGGTGTAAACGCGAGCGGAGCCATCATCGAGTACTTCAACTTTCGCAGACTCACCATTGCCCACGCCACCAGTAATTTCTACGTACACACTCACGCCAATGCCCAACTGCTTGGGAGCATTGCTCGCGCGTCGGGATGCTTGTTCTGTGCGCCACTTAGTGTAGTTGGCTGCGACAAGTGCTTTATCGAGTGCAGTTTCGTAATCGCCGACGTCGTATGTTTGACCCACTGTTGTGGTGTGTGGTTCAAGGAATTTTGCAATCAGGTTGATGCGACGTACTTCAGCTGCATCTTTACCAATTTCGGCAGCAAACAAATCCATCGCTCGTTCAATTGCGGCTGTTGCTTCTGGTCTGCCGGCGCCACGGTATGCAACCGTGGGGGTGGTGTTGGTAACCACCGATGTAGTGCGGCATTCAATATTGGGAATGTCGTACACACCCGAGGCCATCGGGCGTGTCATAAACGGAGCCAAGATGGTTCCCATGTCTACCCATGCGCCAGAATCTTGCAGAGCGTGAAGTTGATAGTGCGTCACGCGACCTTCGCGAGTGCCACCAATGGTGACGTATTGCAATTGAGCACGACCATGGCCAAGCGCCACCATTGACTCACTGCGTGTCTCACGCCAACGCACGGGTCGACCCACACGCTTTGCCACAACACCCAACAACAACTCTTCGGGATAGGCGCCAATCTTTGCGCCGAAGCCACCGCCCACATCTGGGGTCATCACGCGTACTTGTGAGGGGTCTACTCCATTGGTTGCAGCAATAGGTGCGTGTGCACCTTGTGCGTGTTGTGTGGAGAGCCATTGCACGAGGCGTCCGTCATTGCCCCATGCAGCTGCTGCACCTCGCACTTCAAGCGGGCACGGAGCAACACGTTGGTTCATGAACTTGCCACTCACCACAACTTCACAACCAGCAAAGAATGCTTCGCCAGTATTTTCAGGAATACCCAACACGGTGGTGTCAAATACGACATTGCTTCCACATGCTTCGTACAACAAGTTGGTGCTCGCCATAGATTCTTCAATGTTGATCAAGGCATCAAGCACGTCGTAGTCCACGATGACCATCTCTGCTGCATCTTCACCTTGTTCACGGCTTTCGCTCACGATGATGGCAAGTGGTTCACCGACATAACGCACCTTCTCGGTGGCGAGCAATGTGCGTGTTGCCATGGGGTTGTAGGGAGATGGAACTGGCTGTAGTTCAAGATCTGCCCCAGTAAAAATAGCCACGACGCCAGGCATTGCTAATGCATCAGAGGTGTCGATGGAATTAATCACACCGTGTGCAACCGAGCTACGCACGTAGGTGACATGTGCGGCGTTGCGCAACAACGGTTCGTCCAATAAGTCGTCGACGTACTTGCCGCCCACGGTGAGGAACTTGGGATCTTCTTTACGAAGAACCCGATTGCCCAAAATGCTTCCGCCCATGATTTCCCCCTAGTCGATGAAACGACGATGTCCCTTGACATTACCCACTGCGGGCAAGAGTTGAGAAGGGGAGATGGAGAAGCGGCGAGGAGCCTTAGGGCCCAAGTGGGGCCAAGGGGTTCTTGGTAGTGGCCACAACTTCGGCACGAATCGACACAATGTCTGAAATCAACGTATACGGCCAGAAATTGGGCAATGTAGTGGGTAAATCAGGCATTGGAGCCAGGGCAATGCGTGTTTCGCCTGGCAACACGTAACCCAATTGGCTACGAGCCGCGTTTCTAATTCCCTCAGGGGTAGCCAATTCGTTGACTTCGTTTTGCAACTGCTCGTTGGCATCGGCCATGGCTTCAATTTCGCTTTCCTTGCGCGTCAAGGTTTCGCTTTGGGCCAGATAGTCCCGGATAGGGAAAACAAACAAAGAAAACATGGCAGCAATGGCCACGGTTGCGCCCCCAATGCGCAACAACCACTGCACGCCCGTGTGGTCAATGAGCCGAGAGTGTTCAGGGGTAGGTCGTGCAATGGCACGCGAAAGATCACGAGTGCGATCAGCAACTTGCTGTGCAGGGGTTCTCTTTGACTTTGCCACTGTGTCTATTGTGCCGTGTGGATAGCACCAGTACGTGGCACCACGAACATCCGTTCGTTTATGTTAACGGTGCAAGGGCTGTGCGACCACGGAAGCGTGCAGAGTCTCCGAGGAGTTCTTCAATGCGGAGTAGTTGGTTGTATTTGGCAACACGGTCGCTGCGTGCAGGTGCACCAGTTTTGATTTGACCACAGTTTGTCGCAACTGCAAGATCGGCAATTGTTGCGTCTTCGGTCTCGCCACTGCGGTGGCTCATCACGCTTGTGTAACTGTGGCGCGTTGCCATCTCTACTGTGTCGAGAGTTTCGCTCAATGTTCCAATTTGGTTCACTTTGATCAACACGCTGTTGGCTACTTTGCGATCAATGCCCATACGGAGTCGTTGAGCATTGGTGACGAACAAGTCATCGCCCACAAGTTGCACACGCTGGCCTAATGCTGCGGTGAGTTGGCTCCAACCATCCCAATCGTCTTCAGCCATGCCGTCTTCAATGCTCACAATCGGATAGCGATCTACAAGGCGAGCCCACCAATCAACCATCTCGCCTTTGGAGAGCACTTTGCCCTCACCGTCAAGGTGGTACGAACCATTGCGATACAACTCGCTCATGGCAGGGTCAAGTGCAATGGCGATGTCGGTGCCAGGTGCGTATCCAGCTTTTTCAATTGCTTCCACTAACACGGCAACTGCTTCTTCATTACTGGACAAGTTCGGTGCAAAACCACCTTCGTCGCCTACTGCGGTAGACAATCCACGATCGTGAAGCACTTTTTTCAACGTGTGGTATGTCTCGACACCCCAGCGCAATGCTTCTTTAAAACTGGGCGCACCCACGGGCATGATCATGAATTCTTGAAGGTCGACATTGTTGTCGGCGTGGGCGCCACCATTGATGACGTTCATCATCGGAACTGGAAGAACATGTGCGTGCGGACCGCCAACGGCTCGATACAAGGGAAGTTCAAGTTCGTTAGCGGCGGCATGTGCCACTGCAAGCGATGCACCCAACATGGCGTTGGCGCCAAGACGAGATTTGTTTTCAGTGCCATCAAGATCAATCAACGTTGCGTCGAATGCGCGTTGATCGGTGGCGTCAAGTCCAATGACTGCGGGGGCGATGGTGTTGTTCACATTGGCTACTGCCTGGGCGACACCCTTACCGAGATAGCGAGTACCGCCGTCGCGCAGTTCTACTGCTTCGTGTTCTCCAGTGGATGCACCAGAGGGAACAATGGCGCGTCCCGTGGCACCACTATCTAGGACAACTTCCACCTCAACTGTGGGATTGCCACGAGAATCAAGAACTTCGCGACCAAGCACTTCAACGATTTCACTCATGGCGTAAACGCTAGTGAGTTGGGTACTGCTTAACCACTTCCCATAACTCATCTAGCTCAGAAAGAGTCATTTCTTTCATCTTTTTGCCTTGTTGAGTGGCCAAACCCTCAACGGACTCGACCCTGTGACGGAATTTGGCAACTGAGGCGCGCAATGCGCTTTCGGGGTCTACGTCAAGATGGCGTGCCACATTGACCACGGCAAACAAGAGGTCACCGACTTCCACCATTGTGGCTTCTGGGTCTCCACCACCAGCGGCGTGTGCAACCTCTGTTGCTTCTTCACTAATTTTTGCAAGAGGTCCATTGATGTCGGGCCAATCAAAGCCCACACGCGCGGCACGTTGCTGCACTTTGGTAGCTAATAGAAGCGATGGTGATGCGCCTACCACGCCGTCGAAGATTCCTGTGCGTTCTGGTTTCTCAGCTTTCTTGATGGCTTCCCAGTTTCTTTCCACAT
>JAUMDU010000066.1:11561-16690 GCA_032121425.1 Ilumatobacteraceae bacterium
GATGTCGTGCAACCAACTTGTCGTGCACAGTGCGGGCCACATCAGCCATTGTGAAACGACCTTGTTCTTCGGCAATTGCTGCATGAAATTCAACTTGGTAGAGCAAGTCGCCTAATTCCTCGATGAGGTCAGTATCGGTAGATGCATCGTTGGGGTCGAGATGACCAATTGCGTCTACGACTTCGTAGGTTTCCTCAAGGAGGTAGCGCACTAACGAATGATGGGTTTGTTCTTTATCCCAAGGACATTGTTCACGCAGTGTGCGTGCGAGTTCATGAAACTTCACCATCTCTTCAGCCACAGGTGTATCTAGTTGTGGGATGTACAACGAAGTGAGATGGTCTGCTTCAAGTTCTTTGTCCATGTTTGACCATGTGGTGTGCACGATGAGTTCGTCGTCGAGTCCCACATGGTGCAAAAGGATCACTGGGGTATGTGGGTTTGGGTCATCGATGGTGAGTTTGATGTTGGAGAGCACCCAATTTGCATGTGTGTGGGCCACCAACATGGGTCCGGTGTAGCCAGCTGCAGCGCGAGCAAATTCATGCCCATCTATAAGACGCACACCGTGTTCCACGGGATCAATGTTGAGGGCTCGCCAGATGTCATCGAGAAATGACACGGCCGGATGTACCTGAATATCAACGTGGGACTGTTGACGTAGGTGTGCCACTGTGCGCTCAAGAATCAGTGGTGAACCTGGAACTGCGTAGAGGACCGTTCCGTGTTTATGTGCTGCATCGATGAGTGCTTGTGCAATAGATAGGTACACCTCATCAAATGAATCGGCGTTGTCATAAAGATGATCAAAACTGGTCGCGCCTTGTACAAGGTGTGCCGAAGGGTGTTGTGACGTGCGCAGATAGCGCACATCAATGTTGCGAATTACTTCAAGAGTTCCAGAAGTGACTAGTGCGTCGTTGCCTGGACCAAGACCGACAACGACGATGGTGGGCATTAGCTAATGCGTCCCGTTGCGCCATTCCAGACACCGTACTTTGAGTTCACCGAGACATTTACTGTGGCAAGGTGACCAGCAAGCAGAAGTGCTCCAGTATTTTGTGCAAGCACACGTGCTGCAGACTCTTTGACTTCGTCAAACTCGTGGCTCAAGATGATGTGCCATCCGAATTGAGTCTTGATGGGGCCAGTGGGAACTCCAGGCTTTGCCGCAATTGCGCCGACCATGAAGTCTGGATCAAATGATTGCTGCAGGCTAGGTAGTGCATTGCAGTCTTCTTCGCCATCTTTGAGTGCGCCACCTGATTGGCTTGCGCCAGGTTCGATGGACTTGGCGGCAGCAACTTCGGCAAACGCAGTTCCGCTAGTGACTTCCTTAAGTGCTTCGCGAGCTTCTTCTTCGGTCTCTAACAAAATGTGACTGAGACACAACACGCCGGCCGATGCTGGCATCTTGTTGTACAACTTTTTCAACTCGTCGAGAGTTGGGGCGGTCACGCGTTCCATCACGCGGTCAGACACGTTGAGCTTCAACAATGTTTCACGCAATGCTTCTGGGTAGCTGGCAAAGTTTGGATCAGCGTCAGCATCTGCATTCACCGCATTGCGATCTTCGTCTGTTTCTTTCAGACCGTTCGCCTTAGCGAAATCTACGTATGCCTGATAGCGGATGAGCACCGCCAAGGTGACGGCGAGATCTTCTCGACTGATTGTTCCATTTTCAGAGGGGTATTGGCCCACTTTGATGAGAGCTTCATTAAGGGCATCAAAGTCTTTGATGCTGTAGGCAACTCCATTGAGGCGGAAGGCTTCACTGGCCGAAGCCACAGGATTACTAGACCCACACGCAGACAGTGCAAGAGATGCAACTGCAATGAAGGGGAGAAAACGACGGGCATAGGAGGTTTTTGTCACGTGGAGACCTTAGTCCTCGGCGGGGTCGAATAGCTCTTGGAGAAGTGTGCTGATTGTCTCGGCGGGGTCGGTCCCACGTCGAACTGGCACGGTAAGAATTCCGCCGTTTTCTTTAAAAATGGCTTGTGGGCTGAGTCGACGCAGAGCCTTGGTCTGGCTTGGACGCAAAGAAACAGGGGAGACCTTGATGTCTGTGCGCTGCATGACCACTTCTGTAATTCCGAGCCCAATACATCGAGTGCGCAGTGATGCCACATCGATGAGGGTCTGTGCCGGCTTGGGTAATGGTCCAAATCGGTCGCGCCATTCGGTGGTGATGTCGTGAATTTCGGTGTCTGTGCGCACAGATGCCAAACGTCTATAGGCCTCAAGGCGAAGATCTTCACTAGGGACGTAGTCATCGGGCAAAAAGGCATTGACGGGAAGGTCAACTTTGATGTCCACAGTGTCTACTTCGGTCACTTCGCCTTTCATCTCTGCGACAGCTTCTGTCACCAATTGGCAATACAAGTCGTAACCCACAGCAGCGATATGTCCGCTTTGTGCTTCACCAAGAAGATTTCCTGCACCGCGAATTTCAAGGTCGCGCATTGCAATCTTGAAACCACTTCCTAATTCTGTTGTTTCACCAATAGTGCGCAGTCGTTCGTAGGCATCTTCAGAGAGTGCTTTGTCGCGAGGGTGAAACAGATACGCATAGGCACGTTGACCACTGCGCCCTACGCGGCCACGAAGTTGGTGTAGTTGACCTAGTCCAAGTAAATCGGCACGTTCAACAACCAAGGTATTTACTGTCGGCATGTCGATACCACTTTCAATGATGGTGGTGCAGACAAGTACGTCGTAGTTACCCTCCCAAAAATCCAACACCACTTGTTCCAGTGCAGATTCATCCATCTGCCCATGCGCAACCGCAATTCGTGCTTCAGGTACCCATTCACGAAGTTCTGCGGCTCGTTCTTCAATAGAGAGCACGCGGTTGTGGACCCAAAAAACTTGGCCTTCACGAAGTAGTTCACGGCGAATGGCTTCGATGGCTACTTGTTCACTGTGTTCACCCACGTAGGTGAGGATTGGCTGTCGCTCTGCTGGCGGTGTCTGCAGCAACGAGAGATCTCTGATTCCCACGAGACTCATCTCAAGCGTGCGAGGAATGGGAGTTGCCGACATTGATAACACGTCGACATCGTTACGTAAGCGCTTCATCGCTTCTTTGTGTTGCACGCCAAAACGTTGTTCTTCGTCCACTACCAGAAGGCCAAGGTTTTTGAATTGCACAGACTCTTGAAGGAGTCGGTGTGTGCCAATGACGCAATCAATTTCGCCAGACTTCAATCCTGCGATCACTTTCTTTGCTTCGCTTGCAGTGAGGAATCGTGAAAGTACTTCTACTTTGATGGGGTAACCCTCAAATCGTTCAGCAAACGTGTTGCCGTGTTGGGTAGCGAGCAATGTGGTGGGAACAAGTACAGCCACTTGCATTCCGTCCTGGATCGCTTTAAATGCAGCCCTCACTGCTACTTCAGTTTTTCCAAAACCTACATCTCCGCATAACAGTCGATCCATGGGCACTTCGCGTTCCATGTCGGCTTTGATATCTGCGATCGCGGTGAGTTGATCGGGGGTCTCCACAAAAGGGAATACAGATTCCATTTCATCTTGCCAAGGAGTGTCTTGTGCAAATGCATGACCTTTTGCATTCACGCGGCGTTGATAGAGAACAACAAGTTCTTGGGCCACTTCGCGCACGGCAGAACGCACGCGTGACTTTGCGCGTGCAAAGTCTGATCCGCCCATGCGGTGCAAGGTGGGTGCTTCGCCACCTACGTATTGGCGAATGATGCCAATTTGCTCTGTGGGCACATACAGCTTGTCGCCGCCCTTGTATGCAATTAACAAGTAATCGCGTTCCACGCCGCCAATGCTGCGCTTCACCATGCCTTCGTATTTGCCCACTCCGTGATGTGCGTGCACTACGTAACCACCAGGTTGCAGGTCTTCAAAGGTGGTGGTGCTATTTCTTCCACGTGGAGATGCAGGTCGCCGGGTGCGGCGTCGGCCACTGAGATCTGATTCGCAGATGATTGCAACGCGACTATTGGGTAGCGACACACCATGGGATTGTGGAGCACAAATTGCCCAAGTGCCTGATTGTGCGATCTGTGTGGCATCGGCGGGGACCGTGAAATCTATTCCGTGAGAACGCATTGTTTCGACAAGACGAGGAAGTGACTCTGGTGTTTCAGAGGCAATGATGATGCGCCATTTTTCGGTGAGCATCTCTTGCATACGACGCACCACCGAGGTGGGGTCATGCACAATGGTTCCCCAACCAGATGCAGGAATTGATGGCCCATCAACATTTTCTGCAGTAGGCACAAAAGAAATTGTGGGTATTCGCTGGTCTTTGGGCAGTAAGCGATCGGGTTCGACATGCAGACGAGGAAATGCCACAGATGCATCGCGAGCCCATGAGGTGGCAAGTGCGCGGGCCAAGTCATCTTCTTCGGCCAATAAATCTTTTGCACGGTCGTTCATGCGTCGCGGCTCAATCAACACGATCAATGCATCGTCGTCGACGTGGTCGGTCAAGATGTCATCTGTCTCGGTTAACCATGGAAGCCAACTTTCCATGCCGTCAAATACTTGGCCTTCGCTTAATCGTTCCCATTGTTCGCGTCCCCAAGGATCTGTTGCAATCAATGCTTGGGCGCGTTCACGCACGCCATCTACATAAAGAAGTTCGCGCGCCGGAAACACCAGAGTCGTTGCAAGATCGTCGATGCTTCGCTGATCAGCAACTGCAAATGTGGTGAGACGTTCTACTTCGTCACCCCACATGTCGACGCGGATTGGTTCGCTCATGGTGCTAGGGAAGATGTCCACTATCGCACCGCGGCGCGCAAACTCTCCACGGTGTTCCACTACGTTTTCACGTCGGTAGCCAAAGTGCACCAAGTTGTTGCACAACTCATCAATATCAACGGTTGTGCCCACCGAGATACGAATGGGTTCCGAAGTGGTAGTTCCTGGTGCAAGTTTTTGCAACAGCGCACGTGTTCCGGCAACAACCACCGTGGGCGGAGTAGAACTACGCAATTGCCACATGGTGCGCATGCGTGTGCCCATAGTGAATACTGCAGGACTCACGCGTTCAAAAGGCAATGTTTCCCACGCTGGGAAATGTGCGACGGCATCAGAGCCTAAAAATGCTCCAAGATCCTCGGCAATCTCGCGCGCGATGGTGTCGGTAG
>JAUMDU010000067.1:0-8982 GCA_032121425.1 Ilumatobacteraceae bacterium
CTTCAAAACGGGACCAATATGCCTCTTGGAAACGATCAGGGTCTTGCCAAATACCACGCAACATTCCAGGCCATGGATGAGTCAGAGTGAGATATCCCCCACCCTTGGTGACAACACGACCTTCATCGTCGAGAAGTTCGGCACCTACACCTGGCAGAGGAAACGTTGCCGAACCAGGTTTGGTTGTGGTGGCCCCAGGGAGTGGAGAAATCATGATGCCACCTGTTTCGGTTTGCCACCACGTATCCACAATCGGACAGCGCTTCGAACCAATGTGTTCGTGATACCACATCCATGCTTCTGGATTTATGGGTTCACCCACACTGCCCAACAATCGCAACGATGAGAGATCGTGTTTTGCGGGTTCTTCCACTCCCCATTTCATAAAGGTGCGAATGGCTGTGGGTGCTGTATAGAAAATTGTGACTTTGTATTTCTCGATGATCTCCCACATGCGATCGTTCCCTGGGAAATTGGGTACGCCTTCATAGATGACTTGCGTTGCACCGTTAGAGAGCGGGCCGTACACGATGTAGCTATGACCAGTAATCCAACCCACATCTGCGGTGCACCAATAAATATCTGACTCAGGTTTGAGATCGAACACATACTTGTGCGTGTACGTCACGTGTGTGAGGTACCCGCCCGTTGTGTGCATAATGCCCTTGGGCTTCCCAGTTGTTCCCGAGGTGTACAACAAGAACAAAAGTTGTTCAGAATCCATAGGTTCTGCCACGCACTCAGGTGCAGCGGCTGCCATCAGCTCGTGATACCAATGATCACGACCAGCGGTCATCGACACTTGATTTCCGCCGCGTTGCACAACTACTACATGTTCAATACTTGGCGTGGATGCAACAGCTTCATCGGCTTGTGGTTTGAGTGCAAACACTTCTCCACGGCGATAACCACCATCGGCAGTAATGAGAACCTTGGCTTGTGCATCATTAATACGATCTGCAAGTGCTTGAGACGAAAAGCCGCCAAACACCACCGAATGTGCTGCACCAATGCGCGCACACGCCAACATGGCCACTACTGCTTCCACAATCATGGGCAAATAAATATTGACGCGGTCACCTTTGCCCACGCCAAGGCCTTTCAGAACGTTGGCAAAACGTTGCACTTCGTCGAGCAATTCGGCATACGTCACCGTGCGTTGATCGCCAGGTTCGCCTTCAAAATGCAGAGCAACTTTGTCTCCCTTGCCGGCAAGCACGTGGCGATCCACACAGTTGAAGGAGACGTTCAAAGAACCTCCTACAAACCATTTGCTATACGGCAGGTTCCATTCACAAATGGTCTTCCAAGGGCTTTGCCATGAAATGAGTTCTTCTGCTTGACGCGCCCAAAAAGATTCGTAATCCACATTGGCCTCGTCATAGAGGTGGGTGCCCACCACATGAGCGTCTTTCTTAAAGCTTTCACTTGGGGGAAAAGTGCGCCTTTCCCATTGCAATGCATCAATTGTCTCGTGATTATCCGACATCGTTCAAACCCCCAGGTGACTTCTTTGACAATAGTGAACTCGACAGCGGTTTATGAACGGCAACCGACAAGAATTGACCAAATGACCTCTTCTTCGCTGGGCCGCGATACCGACCTTCGTTTTGGCCCTACCGAATGGACAATGAGCTCACTTGTTGCCCTCACGTGGGGATCTTCATTTCTCTTTATTGCCATCGCCATCGACCATGTCGACACCGGCGTTGTTCCACTTGCCCGATTGGGTTTTGGTGCCGCTGCCCTTGCATGTTTCCCTGCCGCTCGCCGTCGTATTGCACGCTCTGATCTAAAAAAAATTGCATTACTGGGCTTTGTGGCGATGACGATTCCTTTTTATTTGTATCCACTTGCTGAACAAAGTGTGTCTTCGTCTATCACTGGCATGATCAATGGCTCTATTCCCATCACCACAGTGGTGGCCGCCGCCATATTGACGCGTAACAAGCCTTCTGCACGACGCATCGTTGCAGTACTCATTGGTTTTGCAGGTATCGCACTCATCTCATTGGGCAGTGTGGGAGATAACAAAGGCGCATCGCTTCACGGTGTGCTGTTTTTGTTGGCAGCCACGTGTTGTTATGCATTCACCAGCATTTTGTCCCGCGAGATGCAAGTGAAATACGGAACCCTGAGTGTCTTATTGTGGCAAGAACTGTTTGCACTGATGTTTTCACTGCCACTTGGTCTGCCTGCACTTGCACAAAGTTCATTCGACTGGTCAGCCCTTGCCGCTTTGTTTGTTCTGGGAACCTTTGGCACTGGTCTTGCTTACGTGTTGTACGGAATGTTGATGGTGCGCGCAGGTGCCGTGCGTGGAGTAATCGGTGTCTTTTTTACCCCGATTGTGGCCACCATCTTGGGAATCACTTTTCGCGATGAATCCGTCACCATTCTTGCGGTGCTGGGAATGTGCATTGTGATTGTGGGCGCGTGGCTGACAAGCCGTCCTGATTAAATCGCTTTAGGCATCTCGTCGAGAAAAGAAAATCGTTCCGAGAACGACAAACACTGCAACGAATGCGCTGAAGTAACCCAGCGACAGCAACCATGAATTGTCATCGGGATAGCGAAATTCATTGGTGAGGCTAAATCCGTTGCCCTGAATTGGAGCAAACCTCAAAAGGTTTCCTTCAAAGGCTAAAGAAAGAAGGACAAAAATGAGGCTCTCAACAATGGTGGGCCACAACAGCAATGCCGAGATAGCCCCCGGTGAACTCTTGAAAAGTAACCCAAGAAAGAGCCCGAGTAGCGACATAATCGTGATGATAATGAACATTGAAAGAATGATTCGAGCATCAGGTCCCATGATTTCAATGTCAATTTCTCGGCTGTTCAAAATAAAATTTGAAGGAATGATGCTGAGAAGAACAACAGATGCCGTTGCTCCAATCGACACAATGATCACAGTGAACAATTTTGCAAGTAACACTTTGTAACGCTGTGGAGTTGCTACCAATGTGATGCGGATAGTGCCCTGTGAGTACTCCTGTGTAGAGCACAACACACCCACTACGCCCATTAATAGGGCTACCAACGCAGATGACCCACCTAAGTACGCCGTCAGTGAGCCTTCAGAACTTCCGCTGGAGAATCCAAACACAGATGTCAACACAACAATGACCGAGGGAAACATCACCGCAGTTGCTACTACTAACTTTGTCGCTCGTGTAGAGCGCAGTTTGAGTATTTCAGATCGAAGTACACCCATCATGGCCGTGGGGCCTCCCATACATTGTTTGTTTTTTCACCGCGGTATTCCACGGCAGTATCTGTGGCTTCTAAGAAAGCCTGCTCAAGGGAGCTGGTTTGTGGTGAAAGTTCATGAAGGACCACACCATTATTGGCAGCCAAATCGCCCAGTTCCATGGCAGTGATTGCAGAGAAGTCTGCGCCTTCTCGTGTGCGTTCCACAGTTGCACCTCGTTGTGTTGCCAAGGTAACCAGTGCCTCGAGTTGCGGCGACACCACACGCACCCACGTCTTGGCATGTTGTGTCATGAACTGACTGATCGGACCTGAGGAAATCAGCTTTCCTTGTCCGATGACTACAAGATCGTCGGCAACCAGGGATAATTCCACTAACTGATGGCTACTCACAAGAACAGATTTTCCTTCATCGGCAAGATGACGCATCACATCTCGTGTCCAACGAATACCTTCGGGATCTAATCCGTTAGCGGGTTCATCCAAGATGACAACTTTCGGATCACCTAACAATGCAGTTGCTAGCCCCAAACGTTGGCGCATACCAAGTGAAAACTTGCCAACTTTGGTTTTTGCCACCTCACTCATTCCCACCATCTGCAAGACCTCATCCACGCGAGAGGTGGGAAATCCATGAGTCATCGCAATCCAACGCAAGTGATTACGAGCGGTGCGGCCTTTGTGTGCATCACCTGCATCAAGAAGCGAACCCACTTGTGACAAGGGGTGTTTAAAATCGCGATAGAGCTGCCCATCGAAAGTCGCGCTGCCAGAGTCTGGTCGGTCGAGGCCCAGCATGCATCTCATCGTGGTGCTCTTCCCTGAGCCATTGGGCCCAAGAAAACCAGTGACCCGCCCTGGTGTGACAGTGAAAGATAAATCGTCCACCGCTTTTTTGGCTCCATAGGACTTGGAGAGATTTTCTACAACAATCACACTGTCAACCTAGTGGGATTTCATCACCCCATTGGACCATTCAAGAACCGTGAAGTTCCCAAGTCCTGATTCATCCAAAAGGGCTTCAGATTCACTGATCCGGCTGCGCATTTTCATGGCTTCCAAGGTGGGTCGTGCGGCGTTCTCCGTCCACACTTTCTTGCCCTCATCTACCAGGTCGTCGACACCCCACCGTTGAAGAAAATGAGACTGGCTGCGCACAGCATCAGGTTCGCGAACAGCTGCCAGTTGGTCAATACACACTTGTGTTGTGATGTCTTGGTCACCCACATCACGCAAGTAGTGACTTCCCCGATTCTGACCCACATAGGTACGCAACCACTCACGCCAAGGCATAGCAGCAACCTCAGCGGTCAGTGGCGTGCAGTAGTCAACGACAAAAAGTGACCCATTACGTAAAGAGGACAACACCTGTTCTAACCACACCACTGCTTCTTGATGCACGGGCGCACGAGCGCCATGGGGTGCTCGCCCAGGCAGGCACGTGGGAACAGGAGCAACTTTCAAAATCTCGGCAAATCCATCGCCTTGTTCAATGATGTGAGATTGACGCCAGCCATCGTCGTAGACCCAAAGATCAAATGCCAGGTTGTCTAACAATTCGTTTGCAATCACCACGCCATATTCGATTGACGTTGGCATCACTTCGGCAGAGATCACGCCTTGTGGATGAAGTTCTCTTTGGACAGCACTGATCTCGACTGCGATGTATGTTCCTTTTGCCAAACATTTGGGCTGAGCCGACAATATCGAGCGTGCCAAAGTTCCCGGGCCTGCACCTACTTCAACAATCTGAAAATCATTTGGTTGACCCAATGTGTTCCACACATGATCTATGGCGCGCGCGACGACAGTTCCAAAAAGTGGACCAACTTCAGGTGAAGTAATGAAATCTCCACGACGTCCTGCGCGACCAGTGTTGGCATAGAAACCTGTGTCGCCGTATAGCGCAATATTCATGAAATCTAGGAAAGGTAGAGACCCTCCCGCTTCTGAAATTGCGCGACGAACTGCGCTATTTGCCGAGGGCACCAGCGAGTCCTGCAATATCACCGAAGTGAATGACAAGACTTGGGAAAACACCAAGGACCAAAGTGGCAAGTCCTGTAATTCCTAGTGCAACACCGAGTGAAGAGTGAACAACAACTGGCGCGGTGTCACCATCGGGCACAGGCTTCATCCACATTTCTCGCAAGATGTTTCCGTAGTAACCGAACGCCACCACAGAGTTCACACCACCGATGATTGCAAGGGAGTATCCCCAGCCGGTTTCTGCAGAAATCAATGCTTCGAACGCTGCGAACTTGGCGAACCAACCACCAAGTGGTGGGATACCAGCCAAAGATGCCATAAAGATGGTCATCAACACTGCAACACCGGGCGCATAAGAGAACAAACCACCATAGGAAGAAATCTCACCACTGCGCGTCTTGCGTGAAACCACCATGACCACAGCAAACACACCGAGGTTGGTTGCTGCGTACACCAACAAATACGTCACCACTGCACGCAATGATGAATTAGCAACATCTGCATTTGTGCCAGCAACAGCCAGTGGCATGAGAATGAATCCACCTTGTGCAACAGATGAGTAGGCCAACATGCGCACGATGTTTGTCTGCTTCAATGCCATGACATTGCCCACGGTCATCGTCGACACAGACAAAATCCAGAACACTGGATGCCACACGTCAAATGAATTAGGGAATGCGACGAAGACAACAATTAAAAGACCCACAAAACCGGCCGCCTTCGAGGCAACAGACAAGAAAGCTGCCACCGGCGTAGGTGCTCCTTGATAGGTGTCGGGAGCCCAAGTATGGAAGGGCACTGCAGAAATCTTGAAAGCAAAACCCACGATGACAAACAAAATTGCTACTGCACGAATAGCAGTCATCTCGCCAGTGAGTTCCTTGCCAATCTCTACAAGCAATGTTGAATTGGTAACTCCATAAAGAAGCGACATGCCATAGAGAAGAACTGCCGATGCAAATACGCCCAACAAGTAGTACTTAATACCCGCTTCATTGCTGAGAAGGTCACGCTTTCGCCATGCAGCCAACATGTAGGCAGGAATGGAAAGGAATTCAAGAGAGACGAAGACAGAAATGAGATCACGGCTAGATGCCATCATCACCATTCCCAAAAGACTGCTCATTAACAAGAACCAATATTCGCCTTGGTAATAATCGCCTTCACGAAGATGATCAGCAGCAAGAAGAATGACGACATAGCCAACCAGCAAGAACAAGCCCTTGATAATGAGACTGAAGTCATCAACTACGTAACGACCGTCAAACATTGATCGCACGCCATCATCACTCAATGCAAGTGTGAGTACAGGAATGAATGCACCAAGCATCGTGAACGATGCAAGTGGAGCCAGAATCCATTTCTTCGCATCAGAGACGAACAAATCGATAAGTAAGAGCACCACGATTCCGCTCGCGAGAATAATCTCGGGAGCAAGTGCGTGGTAATCGACTACTGGCGCCGCCCACTCTGCAGCAACTGCACTCAACACGGATTAGCCCCCAAATGCCTTGAGGGTGACGCCCACTGCGGGGTCAAGAATCTTGAACATCAATTGCGGATACACACCAAAGACCACAATGGCAATCAACAGTGGTGTCCATGCAATCCATTCGAACTTATTCACGTCGTGAATGTCGCTGTGCGCGTCATCATCATCGTGCCCATGGCCGTGTCCGTGTCCACCAGAGAATTCTGCGGTGGGCTCACCAAATGCGGTGCGCTGGTAGAGCCACAACAGATACGCGGCTGCGAACACTGTTCCGATTGCTGCCACCACCATGTATGCGCGGAACACTCCCACGGGGAGACCTTCTGCTGGTTGGTATGCCGACAAGATTGCGGGGAACTCACCCCAGAAACCTGCAAGACCTGGCAAGCCAAGTGATGCCATCGCGCTGAATCCAAGGATCCAACCAAGCTTTGGCACTTGGAGCAACAATCCTGAAAGACGCTTGATTTCAAGAGTGTGATAGCGCTCTTTGATGGAGCCGGCAATGAAGAACAACATGCCTGTGATGAGGCCGTGAGCAACCATGCCAAACATTGCTGCATTCATGCCGAATTCGGTGAGAGTAGAAATACCCAACATCACGTAACCCATGTGAGCCACGGATGAGAACGCAATGAGGCGTTTCATGTCTGTTTGAGCCAGACAACCCAATGCGCCATAGATGATTCCAATAACGGCCAACAAGCCAATCCACGGTGCCCATTCTTTTGCAGCTTCAGGAAGAATTGGAATTGCAATACGTACGAATCCGTACGTTCCCAACTTCAACAAAATTGCAGCCAAGATGACCGAGCCCTGTGTCGGTGCCTGAGTGTGTGCATCAGGCAACCATGTATGGAATGGAAACATAGGAACCTTGACAGCAAAGCCGATGAACATTCCCGCAAAGATCCAAATTTGGGTGTTCTTTGGAATGTTGATTCCCTCTTCAATGAGGTAAGGAATGGAGAAGCTTTCTGCACCTGTTTGGAAGAACAATGCCAAGAACGCCACCAACATAAGTGCCGAGCCAAACATCGTGTACAAGAAAAACTTGAGTGATGCATACTGGCGATTCTCGCCACCCCAGACACCAATCATGAAGTACATCGGCAAGAGCACAAGTTCAAAGAACACAAAGAACAGAACTAAGTCTCGGGCGATGAAGGTTCCCGCCATGCCTGTTTGGAGGATCAACATCAAGGCAAAGAATGCTTTGGCGTTGCCAGGCGATGGCACGTGATTCCAGCTGTAAATCATGACCAACAAGGTGATGACCATTGAGAGGAAATAGAGCGGCAAGCTAATGCCGTCTAGTCCGATGAAGTACGAGGACTTAATCACCGAAATCCACTCGGCCTCTGCAACGAATTGCATTTGGTCGGCTTTGTCGTAGTTGAACTTCACCAAGGTGAAGATGCCTACAGCCAAAGTTGCTGCAGCGGTGATAATTCCCACAGCCTTCGCCAACGCTTCATCTGCCTTCGGAATGAAGAGCATGATGAGAACGCCGACGAGCGGCAGGAATGTGCCCACTGTCAGGACCCAGTTGTTGTCGCTTAGGACTTCCATACCGATGTGCTCCCTCAGGTATTGATGATGACGAGTACGAGGGCGCCGATGGCGGCAGCGCCGAACAACAACGCCCCATACTGATTGACTTTTCCGGACTGAACAGGTCGAACAATGCTTCCCGCACCTTGTGCTGCATCACCTGACTTGTTCACTGCTCCATCGACCACACGTTGGTCGATATTGCGATACACCCAACCGGCAATTGTCTTGGAGCCGGTACCGGCTCCGTTCACAATGCCGTCGAGAATGTTTTGGTTGATCCAATACGCTCCGCGTGAAATTGGATACGCGATGGATCGAACGATGATTTTTTCGTAGAGCACATCGAGGTAGTACTTGTTCACCAAGAATGCATACCCCGCACCCAACAATTTGTTGCGTTGCGTGAGACCTACAAGAGCCTTGTTGCGACGTGTGTACAACTGCACACTCACAAACCAACTGATGATGATTCCTGCGGCAACAATGCTCAAAGACAGAGCGGCCTTAGACCACTTGAACTTGGCGTGCTTCAACTGCGGTGCGTAACAGACTCCATCTGTTGGTGTCTTTTTGCCGCAATCAGACTCATAACCTGCCGCGACGCGCGCATCTGGTTGAATCACACGTGATTCACCGGCGCTTCCTGCTGAATGGTCAATTCCTGTCACACTGACAACTTGTCCACGTGGCTCTATCCACTTTTTGAAGTTTTCCCATTCCGAGCCAAAGGGCAC
>JAUMDU010000068.1:0-7185 GCA_032121425.1 Ilumatobacteraceae bacterium
GTTGGTCATTATCACTCCACTTGCCGGTGCCATGTTTGGTCCCTTTGGTCGCTACGTGGATCGCCGCACCGACCAACAACAAAAAGCGTGGCAAGAACAACACGGCGGGACATTCATCGAGTTCTCTCCCAAAGCAACAACAGCAGATGTGGCATCGCTTCCCCATCATCTTTTTGATCAGCGACGCGCTTTAGAGGCATACCATCGTGGGTTTGATGAAGCGACATCAATGTCATTGATGCCCTAGGGCCCTCAGTACGCACTTGCGACTTCAGAACAATTAGTGTCGCATTGACGTTCTTTATGGAACGTTTCTTAGGGGGAACTATGAAAAAAATATTGTTACGACCTGCTCTTGCTGTCGTTGCGTTATCACTTGTGTCGTTGAGTGCCTGTGGCACTGGCACAGAAACACAGTCAGGACCACAAGTTGATCTTGATGCAGTGATGGCACAAGTAGATGCGGAGATTGCCAAGTTTCTGACAGATTCAGGTACACCTGGAGTCACGATGGCAATCTTGTTTCCTGACGGAAAAGGTGGAGTGATTGAACGCACCAGTACCGCGGGGTTGAGCAACATCACAAAAAATCAGAAAACCTCGCCAGATGATCACTTCCGGTTTGGGTCCATTACAAAAACAATGACTTCAGCTGTAGTGCTGCAATTGGTGGAAGAAGGGCTCGTTGAACTTGATGCTCCAGTATCTACGTATCTGGGCACTGGTTGGGCAAAGGGTTACATATTCGAAGGCGTTGATTATGGAGATCTCGTCACCATCCGCCAAATTCTGAACCACACAGATGGTTTTGCAGAGTTTGCTTTTGACCCCGGGTTCTACATTGAAGCCAGCGCTCGTCTCACTACTCCTTATGAACCAGAAGAAATTGTGGCCTGGGGTGTGAAGCGTGGACCTCAATATGTTCCTGGTGAGGGGTATCTCTACAACACAGTCGGACATGTGATTGCAGGTCTTGTCATTGAAAAAATCACGGGCAAAACTGCAGAAGAAGTGTTGCGTACTCGACTGTTTGACGCCGTTGATGCAGATGATGCATACCTGGCTCCCACAAAGTTGGCTCCGCAAGACAATGTGTCTGGCTATGTACAAGGTGAGCTGAAAGCTGCTTTCGATCTTCTTCCTAGCTATGCCCAATATCGCGAGAAGGCCGCCGTTGGTGATTTCTATGACGTCACTGCGGCGCCACAAGACGTATCTCGATCAGCCGGCTGGACAGGTGGCGGCATTGAAGCCCAAGCTGATGACATCGCACGCATCTTCCGTTCTTTGTTCACCACGGCAGTCACTGGTGATGAACTCACCGAGTTCCTCACACCGTCGGCTCACTCCAGTTATGCACTTGGCGTATCTGTGGGAGACAAAGCCGGCCAGAAGGTGTATTCACATGGTGGTGGAGTTCCAGGATTCCGCTCTGAGGCCGTATTCGCACCCGATCTTGATATCACCATTGCAGTGTCCGTCAACCTGGTTCCCATTGATCCCGACATTGGTTCACTCACCGATGCGATCATGAAAATCATCACAGCCGCTTACGCGTAACGAAAACTCAAAATTCCGCCGGCCTTGTCGCTTTATTGAGTGGCAAGGCTGGCGAGGAATTCACCATCGGCAATCTTTGCTGCGATTTCTGGCGAAGGTTCACTGAGACGTTCAAGGGTGACACCATGAATCTTTCCGGTGAAGCGATACACATGAGGGTAATTTCCTACGGGCGCACCAGTATCCATGCCTACATCAAATGACTCACCACTCATGGAGAACACAATGGGAACGGACTTGTCGACTCGAGTGTGTCCGATGGGTTCGCCATTCATGAACAACACTGCATCTCCTCCTGCACCAAATCCACCGTCATAGACATATTCCACCGCGACAACATGACGACCTGGGGTAAGAACTGTGTGTGACGTTGCCACGTAATGTTCATGCCCCATCCAGTTGTAGTGATACACGGGACGACTGTTGTCATCTACATACAACGACCATCCCGCCATGTTGCCACCCTGGCACCCAATGACTCCATGACAACCTGACTGTGGAACATCAATATCTGCGGTGATACGAAATGAGCAGTTCTTGAGATTCACTACAGAACGCTCAGGCATACGAATGTGATCGGCGGTGTAGGTCATCTTTTTGAGAGAACCCAAGTTGTCAGGCGGCACCACTGTCATTCCCAACAACGAACCTGGTTCACGCAATGGATACACATTGTTGCGCTTGGCTTCTACATCAAACAGTTCCAACAGTTCGGCCAACTTGTCTGGGTGTGTTTCTGCAAGATTCACACCTTGAGAGAAATCTTCAGCAATGTTGTAGAGCTCCCACTTTTCTTGCTCACCAAAAAATGGCACCATGCCAAATCGGTTCCATGGCACGCGACCATGGAAGCAACTGGCAATCCAGCCATCGTGGTAGATGGCACGATTACCAAACATTTCGAAGTACTGCGTGGTGCGCGCACTCGTGCCGTTTGTGCCCTCCATTGCGTACAACATAGAAATACCGTCAACGGGTAACTGTTGTAAACCATTCACTGTGGCAGGAATCTGCACACCAGCAGCGGCGAGCAGCGTGGGCATCACGTCAACAACATGATGAAACTGTGTGCGCAAACCACCTGCTTCTGCAATGCGCGCAGGCCATTGCACTGCCATTGCGTTTCGTGTACCACCAAAATGTGATGCCACTTGTTTCATCCACTGGAACGGAGAGTCGAGCGCCCACGCCCATGCCAGGTTGTAGTGATTCTCACAACGAGCTGTACCGAAATCGTCCATGTGATCGAGTAACCATTCGGGGTCTTCGGGAATGCCATTTTGGAACGATGGCGCACTCCATGCACCGTGAATAGTTCCTTCAGCTGATGCGCCATTGTCACCAGTGATGTACATGAACAAGGTGTTATCGCTCTCACCCATCTCTTCGAGAGCATCCAACACACGACCGATTTGTGCATCGGTGTGGGCCATGAACCCAGCGAACACTTCCATGAGTCGTGATGCCACTGGTTTATAGCGGTCGGGGTATTCATCCCATGAGGGCACTTCGTCGGGGCGTGGCGTAAGTGTGGTGCCTTCCGGAATCACTCCGAGAGCCAACTGACGTTCATAAATCTCGCGACGCAGTGCATCCCACCCTTGGTCGAACTGTCCCTTGAACTTTTCAATCCACTCTGGCGCCACATGATGTGGACAATGCATCGCACCTGTTGCAATGTAGGAAAAGAACGGCTTGTCGGGTTGCGATGCTTTCTGCACGCGCATCCATGAAATGGCCTTATCTGCGATGTCTTCGGTCATGTGATAGTCATCACGACCTTCATATGGCATCACTGGTGTTGTCTGGTCGAACATGGGTGGTTCCCACTGCGAAGCCTCTGCATTCAAGATGCCATAGAAACGATCGAAACCAAGACCCGTTGGCCAACGATCAAATGGACCAGCGAGAGTTTGTTCCCACAACGGTGTGAGGTGCCACTTGCCAAAGGCAGCCGTGGAGTATCCCGACTGCTTGAGAATCTCAGCAACGCTTGCGGCTTCTTTGGGAATCACACTGTCGTATCCAGGGAACACGTTGGCACTTTCTGGAATACCACCCATATGCACAGTGTGATGATTGCGACCCGTAAGCATTGCTGCACGCGTGGGTGAACACAGTGCCGTGGTGTGAAATTGATTGAAGCGCAACCCGTTTGCCGCAACACGATCAAGTGCTGGGGTGGGAACTGGACCCCCGAAAGTGCCACACGTACCAAAGCCCACGTCGTCCAACAAAATGAGCACAATGTTCGGAGCTCCGTTTGGTGCTTTGGGCATCTTCATTTCTGCAGGGGTGGATTCAGCCACGATGGTTCCTTGCACGCCAGTGAACACGGGCGTGGGCTGTGGAAGCGAGGTGCTCATGATCAGCCGGCGAAACCCTTGTTGTCAAGAGATACACGGAAACGATCTACTGCTGCGGCATCGCCCGAGACTGTGATGTCACCGGCTGTGAGTGCTTCACTCCACAGGCGACGACCCGAGACAACACCCATAAAGGTGTCGCGCGCCATTGTGACCAAGCTATGCGCCCCCCAACCATCGGTAGGCACTGCAACACAATTGCGGATGTGCAAGCCACATGTCTCTTCACCCACGGTAAAAGCTATGTGATGGTTCATGCCATCAATCTTGTTGGGGTCGACAAGAACACGCAGTGTGTGCACTATGCCAGTGGCTGCAGACTCTGCCAAGAACTTGGGATTGAAGTTATGCACCATGAAACGATCCATAGGGAACGAGCCGTCAAGATGACGGGCACGTGTAATGCACCAGTTGCGAATGTTGGCCGCAGGGCTGCGCTCTGCAATCAGACGCAGGCATCTCGCCAACAGCCTTTTCTCATCATCGGTTGCGCCTTCAGAACGCACTAACCAGGTGGCAATTTCTGTAGCCCAGCGGATGTCATTGTCCGCCAACGCCTTCTCGCATTGCGTCGCCACTTCTTCCCTGCCGCCAAAACCAGCAATCAATTTTGCATATCGTTCGGCTGGCACATCTGGGAAAAGTTTTGATTCATCTCCGTCGAACCATCCACGAAGCCCCATAAAGATTTGTCGCAGGTGATGTTCAGTCACACCATAGCGTTCAGAGGTGAGGTAGTCCTCGTCGTATAAAGAAGGCAAAGTAATGCGCGACGCAATCTCATCTGTTGTCCACCCCTTATTGATGCCACGCACCGTTTGGTCCCACATAAATTGAATGGAGTCGCGGTAACGCGTCGCCTTCTCACGGATATTGTCCTTGCCCTTTAGTGCAGGACCATGTGTTGCTACTAAATATTCAGGCGCCCACTTGATGATGTTGTCAATACCTGGGATGAGCACGCGTGGGTCTCGGTATTCCTCGCCACGAATAGCAAAGACATTGAATAACACTGGCCACACCGAGTTGTGAATACATGTGCCAATCTCCGGGAAGTAAAAGTTCACGGAGTCATCAGAGTCACTAGGCGAATAGACCGCTTCCACTTTCAAGCCCGCGATGGTCAACGAATCACGTGCACCCAACAGATGCGTTGCATCGATGTAACCCGGTGTAAACGGAGCATGTGCAGGATTCTTCAAAAAGAAACCAAGCCCCACGTTCACTGTTGCATCAGGACCTTCTAGTGGCATCACGATGGCGAACTGCTCAACCAGGCCGCGTGCATAGGCAGGTGAAATTTCTCCGAGTGTGCGCGCTTTGTTGCCTTTTACTTTTTCATGCGCATAGATCGGTAACGGAGTGACGTGATTTCCTTCTTCAAAAATTGCTTTGGTGCCCTCTACATAATGAAAGTGCGTATAAATCACCGCGGCAATTGGTGCAGAAGTTTTCTCACGCAAACGTCGTAGAGCCTCGCGCATTTCTTCAATGGATTCACCCGTATCGATTGCGATAATTCCTTCGGGTGTTTCAATGAAAGTCTGGTTGGACAATCCGTTACCTACCAAGCACCAGACACCGCGTCGCACTTCATACAGTTCTGCATGAACAACCTCGCTTTGAGCCGCATGCCCGGCATGAACACGTTGCCCCCCTGGCGTGGTGACGACGTTGACATCGGTGACATCGAAACTGCGTGTCATGTTGATTGCCTCATTCTGTGAAAGTAAAGCCAACCTACAACCCCACAAAGTAATGGGCTGTCTCGTACGCAAAATGGCCCCGTGCATCACTGCACAGGGCCATTTTTACGTTGTTGCGGCGCTTGACGCCGTGATTGAATCAGCTACAGCCGCTGGTGGAGCCACATGATGGGCATGCATGGCAGGAGCCTGCACGCTGCATCTGCACACCACACATCATGCACATTGGTGCATCACTGTGTGGGCGCTTGATGCCCTCTGGTGCTGAGTGATCAGAGATGGGAGCTGTGGGTGCAATTCCCATTTCAATCTTTGTCACCAATTCAGACACTGATTCCACTGACTTTGGGTCAGTTGCAATCTCTGTGCCATTGCTGGTCTCAATGACTGATTCCTCAACTCCTGGCAAGGTGGGCTGAATGCGCTCATCGCGGCTAAAGATTCCCAACTCGGCACGCTCGTCGTATGTCATGTATTCCAAGGCGAGGCGACGGAACAGGTAGTCCATGATGGACGATGCCATACGGATGTCTGGATCGTCTGTCATGCCTGCTGGCTCGAAGCGCATGTTGGTGAAGGCTTCCACGAAGGCACGCAAGGGCACGCCGTACTGAAGACCATACGAGATGGACTTAGCGAATGCATCCATGATTCCTGACAAGGTGGATCCTTGCTTGGAGACTGTCAAGAACATTTCGCCTGGGCGACCATCTTCGTATTCACCGATGTTTGCAAAACCTTTGCAATCTGCAACGCGGAATTCGAAGGTGCGTCCACGACGTGAACGTGGCAACTTCTGACGTACGGGCTGCGTGACGATTTTTTCCACCACGCGCTCGATGACCTGTGTTGCAGCATCAGCAGTTGTTGTGGCGTCACCATCTTTGGTGTCGTCGTCTTTCTTGGTTGCACTCAGTGGTTGGCCCACCTTGCAGTTGTCGCGATAGATCGCCACAGCCTTGATGCCCAACTTCCAAGACAACATGTGAAGAGCTTCAATGTCTTCCACTGATGCATCTTCTGGCATGTTCACGGTCTTGGAAATTGCACCCGACAAGAATGGCTGCACAGCACCCATCATGCGAACGTGTCCTTCGTAATGGATGGTGTTGTCACCCATTGAGCAGGCGAACACCGACACATGATTTGATTCCATGTGTGGTGCACCAAGGATCGACTTGTTCTCATCGATGTAGGCAACGATGTCGTCTACTTGCTGAGTGGAGTAACCAAGACGACGCAAGGCACGTGGGATTGTCTGGTTCACGATGCTCATTGAGCCACCGCCCACCATCTTTTTGAACTTGACCAAACCAAGGTCTGGCTCAACACCAGTGGTGTCACAGTCCATCATCAAACCAATGGTGCCGGTCGGTGCGAGAACTGTGGCTTGCGAGTTGCGCACGCCGTATTCCTCGCCGTCACGAACAGCTGCTGCCCAAGACTCTTGACCTGCCATCACAAGATCGCGCTGCACAACATCGGTGTCCACGATTTCGCCATGTGCATCACGATGCATACGCAACACGTTCAACATGTACTTCTCATTCTCG
>JAUMDU010000069.1:0-7131 GCA_032121425.1 Ilumatobacteraceae bacterium
GGCCAATGCCAATAGTGATACCCATTGCGATCACGCCACCCGCCACAACACGAATAGTGGGTCGTGTTTTTTCCGCACGACCATATTTGGCAGCGGTCCATCCAAGGCCTGCAAGTGAAGCTGTGACGACTGCCAAGGTAATTGTGATGCGGGAATCGTCGGTGGTGAGGGCCGCCGTGAGAAGCGGAATTCCTGCTCCCAAAGAAAATGCCAAGGCAGAGCTCACAGCCGCCTGAACAGGGCGAGCCTTGGTTATCTGGGTGATGCCGAGTTCTTCTGCAAGGTGGATAGCTAATGCATCGTGCTGTGTGAGCTCGACAGCAACTTCCCGTGCGAGAGCTTGGGGGAGCCCTTTGGCTGCAAAAATCTCCGTGAGCTCATCGAGTTCATGGTCTGGCATGGTCTCTAGTTCCCAGGTCTCTTTTGCAATGTCGGCCTGCTCGGCATCTCTTTGGGAACTCACAGATACGTATTCACCCAATGCCATTGAGACTGCACCGGCCACAAGGCCAGCAATACCTGCAGTCAAAATGGCCTCGCGACTTGCCGAAGATGCAGCAACAGCCAAGATGAGGCATGCGGTAGAGATGAGTCCATCATTTGCGCCAAGTACAGATGCGCGTAAGATGCCCACTCGATGAGCGGCGTGTCGTTCTAGATGTGCCATGGTCTCCATTGTTGCAGTTCCCGTGGTCGCAACAAAGCGTGATTAGATGGAATTATGAATACTCATCCCACAAAGGCAAAATTGCTGGAAACAGCAGTGAACCTGATTGATGAATTTGGTCCTATCGGATTCACTGTCGATTCATTGCTGGACCGATCTGGGATTTCCAAAGGATCTTTGTATCACCATTTTGTTGATTTCTCCGATGTGATTGAACAGGCTCAAGTTGTTCGCTTCACTCGCTATATCGATGAAGATGTGAAAGCTCTTTTTGAGATGTTGTCATCGGCTAACTCGGGTGCTGAATTGCGGGAGCGTTTTGAATCTCTTGTGTTGGCAACTTCTCACCCAAGCCGCGGGGATGCGCGATCCGATAGAGCAACAATTGTTGGTCTTGCTCGACACTCGAAGAATTTTGCGGAAGCTTTAGGAAGAGAACAACAAAGAGTCACCGACGCATTGGCTGACATCGCACGCGAAGCCCAGGAACGGGGATTTATTCGGCAAGATGTTGATGTACGAATTCTTGCGACTTTTATTCAGACATACACGTTGGGTTTTGTACTCAATGACATCACGGTTGATCCCGTGTCGCCTGCTGAATGGTCCAAGTTTGTGGGTGCCGTTCTTGCAGCGTCGCTGTAGTCACATCTCCCCTAAAGGGTCTTCATTGTTTTGACGAAGGATCCTTGCGTTCGAATCGGGTGACTCGATGAATACCAAACGCAGAATCTTCGTGGTGTGCGGCAACCAACTTGATGGGATGGGGAAACTTTTCGTCAAACATGGATTGAAGAGTGGTTTGAAGTTCGGGATTTCCCACCGTGTCCCACAGTTCTTGGTTTTCCCACACAAAGATCAAAGTGACTTCACCCGGCTTGGAGTCATCGAGCCATACTTCTTTTGAGAGAAATGGAATTCGGTCTAACCCTGGGGAATGGGCCTCACCAAGTGTCCAGACTTCGTGGTCAACGGCTATGAATTCATCTACAACGTTCGGGTCCATGGAAAAAACCAGTACTTCAACGGGGCGACGTTCTTGCGATGTGTAGTGATAATCCATTGTTTTCCTTCTGGGTATCAGGCTAGTGAGTCGTGCACAATGAGTTCGTCTTGGCGCAAGGGCCCTACTTGGGGGACAATGAAGCGTGGCTTTCCCTTCAGACCTAGACATCGCACAATCTGCAGTTTTACTTTCACCTGAACAAATAGGGGAACAACTCGGTCTCGCTTCCGAACATCTTGAGCCGTATGGCCGGTTCGTGGCAAAGATCGATCTAGATGCGTTAGGTGATGTATCCCAGAGGCGTAAGGGCCGCTATGTAGTAGTCACCGCAATTACTCCAACCCCATTGGGAGAAGGTAAAACGACAACGTCTGTAGGGCTTGCTCAAGCAATGAAACATGTCGGCAAAGTGGGCTTGCTTGCTCTACGTCAACCATCGATGGGTCCTACTTTTGGCATTAAAGGCGGTGCGGCAGGAGGTGGATATAGCCAAGTGGTTCCGATGGAGATTCTCAACCTCCATCTCACTGGTGATTTTCATGCTGTAACAGCTGCTCATAATCTCTTGGCAGCCATAGTGGATAATCACTTACATCATGGAAATGCATTAGGTCTTGCGCTCAAGAAAATTACCTGGCGCCGAGTGTTAGATGTCAATGATCGATCGTTGCGCAACATGGTTATTGGTATGGGTACCGAACAAGATGGCGTGGTGCGTCAAAGCGGTTTTGATATCACCGCAGCATCGGAGGTAATGGCCATTTTGGCGTTGTGCACGTCGGCGAAAGATTTGCGAGAACGTCTTGGTCGCATTGTCGTGGGCTACACCGAAGATGATCTTGCGGTGACAGCAGAGCAGATTGGTGCAGCCGGAGCAATGGCTGTGATATTGCGGGAAGCTCTCAAACCCAATTTGATGCAGACACTAGAAAATACTCCTGCGATTATTCACGCTGGACCTTTTGGAAACATTGCGACGGGTAATTCTTCGGTGATTGCTGATCAAGTTGCCATTCATCTGTGTGACTATTTGATTACCGAGGCTGGGTTTGGCGCCGACATGGGTGCAGAGCGTTTTTTCAACATCAAATGTCGTGTCTCTGGCATGGTTCCTGATGCAGCTGTATTGGTGGCCACGGTTCGGGCACTAAAAGCACATTCAGGTAGGTACCGCGTAGTTGCAGGACGCCCATTGCCACAAGAGATGCTGGAAGAAAATCCTGATGACGTGCGTGCAGGAGCGGCAAATCTCATTAAACAAATTGAGAATGTCAAAATCCATGGAGTCTCACCAGTGGTGGCCATTAATGCTTTCCCGGGAGACTTTGAAAGTGAGCATCAAGTGATCGCCGAGATTGCCCAATCTGTGGGTGCTCGAGTGGCGGTGTGTCGACATTTTGGTGAAGGTGGTGCAGGGGCCGTGGATCTTGCGCGTGAAGTTATAGCCGCATGCGAGGAACCCTCGTCGTTTGAATTTTTGTATGCAGATGACGCAAGTTTGGTTGAGAAAATCTCCACTGTGGCCACCAAAATTTATGGTGCGGCGCGCGTGGAATACACCGCACTTGCTCGTGAGCAGTTGAAAATGTTTGAAGACAATGGATTTGGTCATCTACCGGTTTGCATTGCTAAGACTCATCTCAGTATCAGTGGTGATCCCTCACTCAAAGGTGCACCCACTGGACACACTTTGACCGTGCGAGAAGTGCGAGCCTCGGTGGGGGCTGGCTTTATTTACCCTATTTGTGGCGACATGCGCACAATGCCTGGGCTTGGCTCTCAGCCTGCAGCGTTATCAATTGATATTGGCGACGACGGAAAAGTTGTGGGATTGTTCTAATTACTTGCCGCGAAGTGCAGCAACAATCGGAGCGCATTCATCAATGTTTTCTGCACCGACAATTGTGTAGCTAAATCCCCATTTTTCGCGTCGCTCGAGAAGTTGCTCGATGCATGCATCCACCGATCCAATCAGTGCAAACGGTGAGGTATCAATTAATTCAGCAGGAACGCTAAACATCGATGAGATGGCGTTAATAGTTGATGCGCGATCATCAGTCACTTTCACGAAAAAAGTTCGGATATTGAGTTCAATTTCTGACAGTCGATGAGATCCTGCTTTTGCCACGAGGGCCACTTTTTCGTCAACCGAAGCTGCGGTCATGGTAGAGATTGCTTCTGGTCCGACTACGCCAGCGGTGAGTGTGCCATTGATGCCCACAATGTCTGCCTCGCGTGCAGCAAATCCCAACACGCGGGGACCGCCACCACCGATCAAGATGGGAGGCAATGGTTGTTGCACTGGTTTGGGAAGACCGTTGTACTGAGAAATGGTGTAGTGGTCGCCCGAGAAAGAAAAAGTATCGGGCCCAAGTGCTCCGCGAATTACAGCAAGCCCTTCAATAAAACGATCAATGCGCACTTTGGGGGAGTCATAGGTCATACCTGCTTGTTCGTAGTCACTGATCATCCACCCAGCGCCAAGACCAATTTCGGTGCGACCGTCAGAAAGCACATCCATAGTGGCAAGTTCTTTAGCAAGCACCACGGGGTGCTTGTAGTCATTATCAAACACCAAAGCGCCGATGCGCAATGTGGTTGTTGCATCTGCTGCGGCCATCAGAGCTGGAACAGGAGCAAGTTGATTCGTGAAATGATCGGGCATGGTGAGCACGTCATAACCAGCATCTTCGCTCCTGCGTGCAAGTTCTGCCCATTCTTGGGCGCTTGATGCATGGGACACTTGGACACCGAAGCGAAATGGGCGATGCGGAAACATTGACATGGAGAGCACGGTATCAATATTGGTGACAGCACCGGTAGGTCTGTGCCCGATACGGTGGTTCACATCGTGAAAACACTGTTCTCGACCCCCCGAGCCCATTGGCTGATGCGTTTTGGTATTGCTGTGGTTGCAGGATCACTTCTGGTGACCGCCACGGTGGCTGGGGCCGCACCTCAACTGTGGCGTGCAGTATCTGCCCATGATCAAACTCCAGTGCAATTACCTTCTTTTAGTGGCCTTGCAACAAGAACAAAAATCGTAGATACAACTGGTCGACAAATTGGTGTATTCGAATTTGAGAACAGTCAACCCATTTCAATAGATGCAATTCCCGACCATGTGGTTGCTGCGTTCTTGGCCGTGGAAGACGAAGGCTTCGAGGAGCACAAAGGGGTGAACTTGCGTGCACTTGTTCGTGCTGCCTTAGCTAATTTTCAATTTACAAGTGGGCGCCAAGGTGCTTCCACAATTACTCAACAGGTTGTGAAGAACGAATATCTGGCCGGCTTGCCACGTGATGGGCGGTACAAGATTTTGCAAGCTCGTTATGCGGTGATGCTGGAAAAAACAGTGTCGAAAGAACAGATCGTTGAGCGCTATCTCAATGTGGTCTTTTTGGGAAACAATGCCTATGGGCTTCAAGCTGCCGCCGAAGTGTATTTCGGCACAAAAGTTGCAGATCTCACACTGGCCCAAGCAGGTTTTCTTGCTGGGTTAGTGCGGGCTCCAAGTACCTATGATCCCATTCGCCGTCCGGAGCAAGCACGCCGGCGTTATCGGCAAGTTCTTGAGCGTTTCGCAGAAACCGGTTTAATGACCAAAGAAGAATCCATTGCTACGTTTGATTCTTTCGTGATTCCCGAAACGGCGGGAAGTGTTCCACTGCAATCTACAAACCGCACCTATTTCACTGAGATGGTGCGTGATTATCTCTTGAACAAATCAAACATCTTGGGTGTCACGTATCAAGAAAGATTTAATGCGCTTTATCGAGGTGGAATTACTATTCACGCCACAATCGATGCAGACGTTCAGGCAAAAGCAGAGCGCGCAGCACAGGAGAATCTTCCTGTCACTGCCATGGGCATTCAATCATCGTTGGTGTCGGTAGATAACTCATCTGGTGCGGTGCGCGCACTGGTGGGTGGACCTGGATTTGAACCAGGCCGCAATGAAGTGAATCTTGCTCTTCGTCGACGTCAAACTGGCTCCACCAGCAAACTGTTTGTGCTGACTGCTGCATTGGAGGCAGGTGTGCAGCCAAAAGATCTCATTGATGGAACAATGCCGTGCACTTTTCCCAATCCTGGGTTACCCGCTGAACCGTTTGTATTGACCAAGGGAGTCAGCAAAGGTGTAACCACTTTGGAAGAACAAACGTGGTTGTCTATTAACTGCGCGTACGCACGTCTCGCGCAAATCGCGGGTCTTAACCGAGTGGTCAACGCGGCGTATCGAATGTCGTCGTCGGTGTATCTCACAAAAGACAATTTCAAGATTCAACCGTATGCAAGTTTTTCTACGGGAGCCAATGAAATGAGTGCATTTGATATGGCGTCTGCAACGCAGACAATTGCAAATTCGGGCGTACATCATGAGCCGTACTTCATTGAAAAAATTGAAGGTCCCACAGGGGTGATTTTTCAGCATCAAACAAATCCACAGTTGGTGCTGACGAAGCAGGTAGCTGATACTCAGATTGACATTCTGAAAAAGACTTTGACATTGGGAACGGCACGGCGCACACCTTTAGAGGGAGCACGCCCATCGGCTGGCAAAACTGGTACTCAAGACGAGAACACCAATGCATGGTTTGTGGGTTCCACAAAACAGCTCACCACTGCTGTGTGGGTGGGTGATCCAAAGGGCTATACGCCGATGGTGAACGTTCCAGAATTCAGACGTGATGGGGTACCGCGCGTCACTGGCGGCACGTATCCGGCAAGAATTTGGAAAGCATTTATGGATCAAGCACACATTGGGTTGCCCGCACTTGATTGGGATGTGCCGAACCTCGTTGTGCGAAATCCCATGCGGCTGTATCTGCCTGGCGTGGATTGCACAGCACAGCTTGTCTCTGGCAAATTGCCGCGCACAGCTACTGGAACGGTGAGCACGGTGGTTCCCACCTCAACCACCACAACCACCACACTTCCGCCTACTACGACGTCGTCAACACTTCCCGGAACTCCTGTTGTTCCTGGGCCAATTGCACCTCCCGCCACCGTGGCGACGGGTCCCGTAGTCCGCATAGTTGACCCTGGGACAACTATTGCCCCTACAGATCTCAATCCGCTCACGCCGATCGTGGGAGTTGATCCCCAAAACACTTACATCTACGACTGTGTCAAAGGGATTCCTCCAACGGTTCGTGTGGTGGAATAGCGCACCCGCATAGCCTGAAGCAATGTTCTTTTGGTTTCTCGGTACTGCTGCGCTCACGGTGTGGTTTGTCTTCCGTGACGCACGTTTTGATTACCGCGTGTTGGCTTTGGGTGCGTTAGTGCCCGATCTGGTTGATTACCCAACCGGTGGCGCATGGGTGATGCATTCACTGCTTACCAGTGTGTTCGTCTTGGTTCTCGTAGTGCTTGTGTGTCGAAGAGGTTCGAATGGGCGGCGTCGTTGGTTGGCACTACCTATTGGGATGTTTTTACATTTGGTCTTCGATGG
>JAUMDU010000070.1:0-4420 GCA_032121425.1 Ilumatobacteraceae bacterium
CATCAAGATTTCTTGCAGAGATCCCCGCTGAACTCTTTGATCGACAAGGAAATGTTGATTCAGGTGCAGATCATGGCCGTACGTACGGGCGTACTTCGGGTGATTGGCACGACGCAGACGTGCCTTCATATAAACGTCGCGATGAAGAACCTATGGGCCGTACATTTGGCGCCCGTCGTCAAGAGCGCGCAGTAGCTGCCCCTGCACAACCGCGTAACACTGATCATCTCGCTGATCTCAAAGTGGGTGATGATGTTGTTCACGCAATTTTTGGTGAAGGTGTTGTTATTGAAATTCGTGGCAGCGGCGAGAAGGCCGAAGTAGCGGTTCGATTTGCCGAGCGTGGGACAAAACACCTTGCGTTGGCGTGGGCACCGCTAAAAAAATTGTAGAAGCCCTAAAAAACGCCAGAAGATAGCCAACTTCTGTTCTGAAGTAGTAGAAATAATGGCATGAAGGCAGCAATCATTATTGAAAGTCTCACTGGCAACACATGGAAGGCCGGCGAGATGATCGCGGCCAATCTTCAACAGGAGAATTGGTCCATCACTGGAGTGTCAGCGGCAAAGTCACCTGATCACAAAGCAATTCAAGATGCTGATGTTGTCATCGTGGGCACATGGGTGCATGGTCTTTTTGTAGTAGGTCAATCACCATGGGGTATCGATCGACTGCGTGCACTTCCTGCAATGGCAGGAAAGAAAGCTGTGGGTTTTTGCACGTTTGCATTAAACCCTGGACGCTCACTCGATGTGATGACACGCGAACTTGAAGGACGCGGTGCGCAGGTCATTGGGGGCCTTGCGCTTCATCGTGGCAAGCTCGAAGCGCATTCGCAAGAGTTTGCTCTTCGGCTTGTCGACGCAACTTCGTCGTTATAACAGCAACTAACTGCCAGGCACTGATGTCTCGACTGAGTCGGTGATGCCACGCAGGTCGATAAACAAAGTTGTGCGATTTTCCACCACCGGTCTCACGTTGTTGGGTGGTTGCAAATCTTCTACTGAGACAGTGCGGCCATCGCAGTCTGTGAATTCACGAGTACCTGGAATTTGCGTGACAAGACATCCCACTTGTTTGTCGGCAGGGAACCCCAAATAGACACGCCAACCAGTGGCAGCATCGTCGCCTTCGTGGTCCAAAACCAATGATCGCAGGCCATCGGCTGATTGGAGGTCGGGGAGCAAAATGGGGCCATCTTTGGCTACCGACTCAGCCAAGCGGTCCACTTTGCCTACTTCAAAGATTTTGTTGGCCACCACAGAGTTCGGCTCGGCCCGGTCGGTAATCAGCGAGGCGATGCCCCACAAACCCAAGAAAAACAAGGAAAAGAAGAGAATTCCGCCCGCAACAGGCACGAGCGCCCGGGCCCAGGGGGATCGAAACCGAGATTTTTTCATGGTTCCATTGTGGCGGGTTAGTAGTCCAATGCCTGTTCGGCGTAGGGTTTCCTTTCTGTGAAGCGCCCCTACCGAGTTGTTGTTGCCAAACCTGGCCTTGACGGTCACGATCGTGGAGCCAAGACCATTACCCGTGCTCTTCGAGATCACGGCTTTGAGGTCATCTATACGGGTTTACACCAAACCCCTGAACAAATTGCAGAGACTGCTCTGCAAGAAGATGCCGACGCTGTGGGCTTGTCATTGCTCTCCGGCGCACACAACACACTGTTCCCCCGTGTCATGGAAGAACTGCGTTCACGAGATCTCGCCGATGTTCTCGTGTTTGGCGGCGGGGTAATTCCCGATGCTGATGCGCGCATTCTTCGTGAACAAGGCGTGGGCAACATCTTTGGACCAGGGTCATCACTGAAAGCCATTTGTCAATGGCTTGAAGAAGAACTCGACACACGCGACTAAGAAAGAAAAAGCACCGATGGACCTTTTTGAATACCAAGGCAAGCAGTATTTCGCTCGCTACGACATTCCAGTTTCTGCAGGCGACGTTGCAGTCACTGTTGATCAAGCAGTTGCTGCCGCAGAAAAAGCGGGTTACCCCGTTGTTGTGAAAGCTCAAGTGCAAGTGGGCGGTCGTGGCAAAGCTGGTGGAATTAAGTTGGCTGAAAATGCCGATGAAGTCCGTCTGCATGCAGGGAACATCTTGGGTATGGACATCAAGGGTCATGTCGTCAAGCGCGTGTGGGTAGAAAACGCAAGCGATATTGCTGAGGAGTACTACGCATCGTTCACTCTCGATCGTGCGGCGAAGAAGCACTTGTTGATGTTGAGTGCTGAAGGTGGCGTGGAAATTGAAGTTGTCGCAGAGCGCAACCCAGATGCCATCGTGAAGTTGCACATCGACCCTGTTGATGGACTCTCCCGGGAGACTGCCCACAAAGCAGCAGTAGATGCAAAAATTCCAGCAAAAGCACTCGATGGAGTAGCCGACATATTGGTGAAGCTGTATCGCTGCTACACCGAAGGTGACTGCGACTTGGCTGAAATCAATCCTTTGATTTTGAAGCCCACAGGCGAAGTACACGCACTTGATGCAAAGGTCTCTCTCGATGGCAATGCAGACTTCCGTCATCCTGAATGGGAAGAGTTCCGCGCAACCGAAGAACTTGATGCTCGCGAACAACTAGCTCGCGAAAAGGGACTTCAGTACATCGGTTTGGACGGCACAGTAGGCATTATCGCCAACGGTGCAGGCTTGGCAATGAGCACCTTGGATGTGGTGAATCAAGTGGGTGGCACTGCAGCAAACTTCCTCGACATTGGTGGTGGCGCTAATGCCGACCTGATGGCAAGTGCGCTAGAAGTCATTAACTCTGATCAAAACGTGAAAAGCATCTTCATCAACATCTTTGGTGGCATCACCCGCGGTGAAGAAGTTGCCAAGGGAATTGTGGAAGCACTTGGTCGCGTCAAATTGCGTGCACCGATTGTGATTCGTCTCGATGGCACAAACGCCGAAGAAGGCCGTTCCATTCTTGCAAATGCAGGAATTCCAGAGTCTCAATTGACCAGCAAGCCAACAATGCTCGAGGCCGCAGAGGCCGCCGTGGCACTCGCAAAGTAAGGACTACTCCCATGGCAATTTTCGTAGACAACAACACAAAAGTGATCGTTCAAGGCCTCACTGGTGGACAAGGTAAATATCACGGACTGCGCAACAAGGCCTATGGCACACAAGTTGTCGCAGGAGTTACCCCAGGTAAAGGTGGCACAGATGTAGAAGGCATTCCTGTGTACAACAGTGTGAAAGAAGCTGTTGCGGCAACAGGCGCGACTGCATCATTTGTCACCGTGCCTCCCAAAGCAGCATCGGCTGCAATCTTGGAAGCAGCGCAAGCAGGAATCACATTTATCGTGTGCATTACCGAAGGAATTCCTGCTCAAGATGAAGCACTCACATACAACACCTTGGTGCGTAACTACCCACAGGTGCGACTGCTTGGTCCTAACTGTCCTGGCATCATCAGCCCAGGGAAATGCAACATCGGTATCACAGCAGGTGAGATTGCTGAACTTCCTACAGCGTCAGGTCCCAATGTGGGCATCGTGTCGCGTTCAGGAACATTGACCTACCAAGCGTTGTATGAATTGAAGCAACGCGGCATTGGTGTGTCTACATGTGTAGGTATCGGCGGAGACCCAGTTCCTGGAACGTCATTTATTGATTGCTTGCGCGAATTCCAAAATGATCCTGAGACACACGCCATCATCATGATTGGTGAAATTGGTGGATCAGCCGAAGAAGAAGCCGCTGAATTCATCAAGACACATGTGACAAAACCCATGTCTGCATACATCGCTGGCGTGACTGCTCCTGCAGGAAAGAAAATGGGTCACGCAGGAGCAATTGTTTCTGGTGGAAAAGGAACTGCACAAGGAAAAATGGATGCGCTTCGTGATGCTGGCGTCAAGGTGGGACAAAATCCCACTGAGGCTGGCTCGCTGATGGCTGAAATCGTCGCCGGGTTGCGCTGAGTGCCACGAGCCCTTCTTTCGGTTTACGACAAGACGGGGATTGTCGAGTTCGCTTCTGCATTACATGCATTGGGCTGGTCGCTGCTCTCTAGTGGCGGAACAGCACGAGCATTAACCGAAGCAGGCGTGCCTGTAGTCGATGTTGCAGAACTCACTGGGTTAGAGCCCATTCTTGATCACCGTGTCGTCACTTTGCATCCAGCCGTTCATGGCGGCATCTTGGCTGATCGTTCTCAACAATCTCACCTAGACGAACTTGTTCAACACAACATTGAGGCGATTGATCTCGTTGTGGTCAACCTGTATCCGTTTATGTCGGCACCAAGCGTGGAACTGATCGATGTAGGTGGGCCTGCAATGGTGCGTGCTGCAGCAAAAAACTTTGCACACGTGGGAGTTGTTGTGGACACCGCTGACTACGCCGATGTTCTGGAAATGATTGAAGGCGATTACTTCACCATCAATGCACGTCGCATGTTGGCACAAAA
>JAUMDU010000071.1:0-6231 GCA_032121425.1 Ilumatobacteraceae bacterium
TCTCCTACGACAAGACCATCATCATTCCTGACGAACGTGCCGGTTGTTCGCTAGCTGAGACCATCACTGCTGATCAACTTCGGGAATGGAAAGCACAACACCCTGGCGCTGTTGTGGTGAGTTATGTGAATACCACTGCTGCAGTAAAGGCAGAAACTGACATTTGTTGCACCAGTTCCAATGCGGTGGAAGTCGTGCAATCAATTCCTGCCGATGTTCCCATTTTGTTTTGCCCTGATCAGTTTCTCGGCGCTCATGTGCAACGCATGACCAAGAGAAGCAATATGCATATCTGGATGGGTGAGTGCCATGTGCATGCAGGAATTAATGGCTCTGAATTAAAAGCCATGGTGACAGCCGAACCAGACGCTGAGTTATTCATTCACCCCGAGTGTGGATGTGCAACCAGCGCGATGTATTTGGCTTCTGAGGGGGTTGTACCCAAGGAGCGCACGCACATTTTGTCCACGGGTGGAATGCTGGATGCTGCGCGCACCACTACTGCGAAGAAAGTTCTTGTTGCAACTGAAACAGGAATGTTGCATCAATTACGCAAGGTCAACGTCACAACCGATTTTCAACCAGTGAATCGTGCCGCAGTGTGTAAATACATGAAAATGATTACGCCAGAAAAACTCGAGAATGCTTTGATGTATGGAACAGATGTTGTTGATGTTCCACGTGACATTGCAGATCGTGCCCGTGCATCTGTAGAACGCATGATTGCAATTGGCACTCCTTCCCGTGTCGGTGAGTAGAAAACTTCCGCGCCAACTGGCAGCACCTGAGCCCACATGGTCGGTAGAGACAGATGTGGTGGTTCTTGGCTCTGGCGCAGCTGGCTTGTCCGCTGCGCTTGCAGCTCGACCTGTCCGTGAAGTCATTTTGGTCACCAAAGACACACTGGATGCGGGGAGCACCAATTGGGCTCAAGGTGGTTTAGCCGCGGTCCTAGATCCGAATGATTCATTGGAGAATCACGTGGCTGACACGTTGGCAGCAGGTGCGGGTTTATGTGATGAACATGCTGTGCGCACTCTCGTAGATGAAGCACCCACTGCGATTCGTTATCTTATGGAACTTGGCGCCGCATTTGACTCAGGCGATAACTCGGGTGAAATTGCACTCACCAGAGAAGGGGGTCATTCGCATCGTCGCATTGTGCATGCAGGCGGAGACCAATCAGGTGCTGAAGTGCAACGCACCTTGGATGAATCTGTGCGGTTGGCTGGCGTGCAAGTGGTGGAACGTGCTTTTGCACTTGATCTCATTACGGGAGTGCGCCCAGATGGTACGCGTGCGGTTGCTGGGGTTCGGGTTGCAATGCTGGACCGAAGTGGCGGCGTGCAAAGTGTGGGCATCGTGCATGCACGTGCAGTGGTGATTGCAACTGGTGGCTATGGACAGGTGTATGCATCTACTTCTAATCCGCCAGCAGTAACTGGTGACGGGATCGCGTTGGCAATGCGTGCCGGAGTGGAGACTGCAGATTTAGAGTTCATTCAATTTCACCCCACAGTGTTGTGGAGTGGCCCAGATGCAACAGGGCAACAAGCCCTCATTAGTGAAGCTGTGCGCGGAGAAGGAGCGATTCTTCTTGATGCTGCCGGCCAACGTGTGATGGAAGGGGTGCATCCGCAAAAAGATCTTGCGCCACGTGATGTTGTGGCTACGGCAATAAGTCAGCGCATGGCGCAAGCTCCTGCAGGTGTGCATGATCATGTGTATCTTGATGCGCGACGTATTGAGAACTTTGAAGACCGCTTTCCCTCTATTACGGCTTCATGCAGAAACATTGGTGTCGACCCATTACACGAGCTCATACCCGTGGCCCCTGCTGCTCATTATGTGTGTGGGGGAGTGATTGCCAATCTCGATGGTGTCACATCGTTGCCCGGTTTGTTTGTGGTGGGTGAAGCGGCGCGTACTGGTGTGCATGGGGCAAATCGACTTGCATCCAACAGCTTGACAGAAGGCGTGGTTGCGGGAACTCGTGTGGGGCGTGCACTGAGTTGGCAGTTACCAGAGCTGGCACATGTTGCCGACATTGACTCAGATGGTGGACTCATTGACTCGTATCATCGCTCTGCGTTGCGCTCTGCAATGTCGCGTTATGTGGGTGTTTTGCGTAGCCCTGAGGGATTGTTGGCCGCAGATGCAATCTTGCAAACCCTTGCAGGCAATGCCTCGCCAGATGTTGTTCCCACACGGAAATCATTTGAGGCAACCAACATGTTGACTATTGCCACTGCTGTGGTGGCAGCAGCGTTAGCGAGAAAAGAAAGTCGCGGTTGTCATCGCCGCACAGATTTTGATGCTCCATCATCTGCATGGCAACGCCATCTAATCTGTCGCATTGTGGATGGAAAACTTGAGGTGCAGTCATGAAGATGCATCCGTTGTCAGAGGGCCTCATTGCACGGCTTCGTGAGCAAGGGCTAGATCCCGCCTACGTTCAACGAGTGATTGCTGACACTGTGAGTGAAGATCTTGATGGTGGCATCGATGTGACCTCGGTAGCGACTGTTCCTGTCGCACAACGCAGTGTGGTGACATTCGGGTCGCGTGCCAACGGGTGTCTTGCGGGTGTTGATGTGGCAGCAGCAGTTGTAGAGATGGTGTGCGGTGCAACTGCAAGTTCATTCGAACGTGTGTTGCACGACGGCAGTCGCGTAGGCAAAGGCGACGTCATCGCAAAAGTCGAAGCGCCTACTCAGTACATGTTGACTGCAGAGCGCACTGCACTCAATCTGATGTGTCATCTCTCAGGCATTGCTACGGCAACTTCACAGTGGGTAGATGCCGTAGCGGGTACGGGTGCCATTATTCGCGATACTCGCAAAACCACACCGGGTCTTCGTGTGTTGGAAAAATATGCAGTGCGCTGTGGTGGGGGACACAACCACCGCATGAGTTTGAGTGATGCTGCATTAGTGAAAGACAATCACATTGCGGCTGCGGGCGGTGTCGAGCAGGCATTTTCTAAGGTGCGAGAATTGGCTGCGAACTTGCCGATTGAAATTGAAGTGGACGATCTTGATCAGTTGCGCGTAGCTCTTGGTGCAGGAGCAGATGTTGTATTGCTAGACAACATGCCACCCAACATCATGAAAGAAGCAGTTGCCATTGGTGTTGCGCACGAGAAAGCCACGAGCCATTGCGTGTTGTTGGAAGCAAGTGGTGGACTCACTCTTGAAAATGCGCGAGCAGTAGCCGAGACCGGTGTTCATTTCATCAGTGTGGGTGGGCTCACGCATTCCTCGCCCATCTTGGATATAGGTCTCGATTTTCACACCATTGTGTGAGTGTTCCCTTACGCGTTATCGCGTTGGGCAAGCCATTGAGCTTCTTGTACGCCTAGTGAGGTAGAGGGTTCTGCGTTAGTCATTGGCCACAGTTCTTCGCTGATGCGTCGAAAGTTTCCTGTGGACCCCAATTGGCCGAGCAGTGCATATAAGCCCAAGTTGATGCGTTGAATGAATACGAATGAACGCGGCACCGTGGCGTATTGAGCAATGGGTGATGTGCGATCAAATGTGTGTCGCACAATGGACGATGCATACGCCGTATCCCACGTCATCGTGCGTGATTCACGAACAGGTTCATAGAAGTGTGCAAAATAATCGCCTGCTTCTTGCGTGGTGAATGGGGCATCTTTTTGAAACATTCCCGCGTCTTCAATCACTTGACGGTATTTCTCCATGTCGTGATCCAGCACTGCGGCAGTCACCATCGATTGAAACATGTTCATCTCTTCTACTGTGAAGTGTTTAATGAGGCCAAAATCTAAAAAGGTGACGCGGCCATCATGGTGAAAGATGTAGTTGCCTGGGTGCGGGTCACCGTTGAAAGCACGAAAGCGATACAGACTTCGGAACACAAATCGAAAAATCGCTTCCCCCGCGCGGTCGCGTTCTTCTTGAGGCCACGTGAGAACTTCGGCAAAAGAATGACCTGAGACGAGTTCAGTGATGAGTACTCGAGCCGTGGAGTACTCATGAAAGACCTTGGGAACATGAATGAAGGGATGACCTTCGTAGAAGTTTGCAAAAAGTTGTTGGTTGCGTGCTTCATTGATGTAATCGAGTTCTTCGCGAAGGCGATCTTTAATCTCCAGCACCATCTCTTCTGGGTTCAACGATTTGAATCCAAATGCAAGCAAAGTTCCCAAAAGATCAGCAGTTTTGATGTCTGCATCAATGGCTTGTGCCACGCCGGGATATTGCACCTTGACGGCAACGGCTTGTTCACCTGCTGGCGTGCGAAGAATTGCACGATGTACTTGCCCAATAGAGGCAGCAGCAACGGGTTCTTCATCGAATGCTGCAAACAATTCCTCAATGGGGGCACCCATTTCGCGTTCTACTTCTTGACGCACCAGTTCTACAGACATCGGCGGAGCTTGCGATTGCAATTGTGACAAAGCAACACGCAATGGCTCGGGTAGACCATCGTCGAGGTAGCTAGCCATTTGGCCCAACTTCATCAACGCGCCTTTCATATTGCCTAACTCATCGGCTACTTGTTGCGCGGTTTTGATTTCGCGTGCTCGTGATAACTCTTCGCGTCGCTGGGTGCTCGCAAAGACTTTACGCGCAGATGTGCCGGCGTGTGCCAAGCCAATCTTTGCCCCCAATCGAGCAAGTCGACTGTTGCGTCGCCATCGTGATCGAAGGCGCACTGCCTGAGTCATCGCGATTCCTGAGCGGAACCGGAATTAGATTCTGCGCGCTGATGCACAGAGAGGCATGCATTCACAAGCAAGGGTACAAATTCATCGGCTCGCGCAAATACGGCATCATGATTTGCATCAAGAGAAAAAACTTCAGCATGGGGAATGAGTTCGGTCAGTACTTTTTGGCGACGGGGAGAGACCACTTGATCTTGTGTTGTCATTACCACTGAAGTTGGGACATCCACATTGGGTAACCAATGGCGTGAGTCGTAACGCCCAAGCGCGGCCCCTGCTTCGAGGATCTGACGCCATTCGTGATCAGCGACTTGTTGTGTTGCCCATGGTTCCCATGTCATTGTCTTGCGTGACAAATACAAACGATCACTAATAGAACGCCGCACAGATGGCGGCGCTACGCGTGCCAATGCACCGACGCCCGCAAGCGCGGTGAAAGCCAGTCGTTCTTGCCGTGATGACACGAAGTGTCCTGCAGTTGCTGCTAACACCAAACCGCGCACGCGTTGTTCGTGGCGTTTCCACATCAATTGTGCAACCGTGCCACCCATGGAATACCCCACAGGAATAAACGTAGAAATTCCCAGTTGATCGGCGAGGCTTGCCGCATCATCGGCGCAATCAGAAAGTCGAAATGGTTTCGCACTGCGAATGCCACGACCATGGCCACGGTGATCAAGTGCAATCACTCGGAAGTGTTCGCCGAGTGCTCGGTAACACATAAACCAATTCAAATCCGCAGTTGCGGTCCAACCATGAAGCAACACAACAGCGGGCGCTCCGGGAGGTCCTTCAATCTCACGGAAAAAAGTGGTGCCTCGCCCAGGCAGATGCAGATGACGTCCGGGGGGCAGATCGGGTAAGAACTGTTCGCTCAGCTGGCTACCTTCACGATTGTTACCGACACTTTTGCACCGTTTTCCAATGTGATGCTCACAGTGTCACCCTCGCGGTGTCCAAGGAGTGCCGAACCAATCGGGGAAACTGGGCTCATTATTTCTAATGAATCGTTGGTGCGCTTTTCTTCAATGTGGCCCAACAAATACGTCTCAGCATCATCGGGGTTGTCGCCTGCAAACAAAATAGTGACAGTACTTAACACGGCAACTTCAGATCCCGTGGGCCGGGATGCAATGTCTGCATTTTCAAGAATGCCAAGAACCAAGTTCTTTCGGTCATTGAACATTCCGTATTCATCTTTGGCGGCGTGGTAATCGCCGTTTTCCGAGAGGTCGCCCATTTCGCGCGCCCGGCCAATTTTTTCGGCTATTTCGGGCAACACATTGTGTTCAAGGTCGGCGACCTCGGCTTCCAGCCGTTTAAAGGTTTCCTCGGAGAGAAGGTGCTTTGCCATGAGAGAAAGGCTATCTGAGCCTTCTACGATGGTCTCCCTATGACACATCGCATTGCATTGATTGGCGGAGACGGAATTGGGCCTGAGGTAACTGCAGAGGCAGTCAAGGTGGTCAAAGCCGCCGGGGTTGCCATTGAGACAAAAGACTTTGATCTAGGTGGGGCGCGTTACCTGCGCGACGGTGAAA
>JAUMDU010000071.1:6241-72190 GCA_032121425.1 Ilumatobacteraceae bacterium
TAGTTTTGATGCCATTTTGTTGGGGGCCGTGGGAACTCCCGAAGTTCCCCCCGGGGTCATTGAGCGGGGCTTGTTGCTCAAGATGCGCTTCGAACTTGACCTTTATGTCAACCAGCGACCTTTCTCGGGTGTGGCCCCTGGTCATGTGACACCACACGATTTCATTTGTATTCGTGAAAACACCGAAGGTCCATACGTTGGTGAAGGTGGCGTGTTGCGTAAAGGTACTCCCTATGAAGTAGCCACACAGGGAAGTGTCAACTCTCGTATGGGAGTGGAGCGTTGTATTCGTTACGCCTTTGAGTTGGCCGCGCAAAGAGAGCGCAAGCATGTCACCTTGGTGCACAAGACAAACGTGTTGACCTTTGCTGGTGATTTGTGGCAGCGCGCATTCAACGATGTCGCAGCGCAGTTTCCGCAGGTGTCTACTGCTTATAACCATGTGGATGCCGCATGCATTTACTTCGTGCAAGATCCTCATCGCTACGACGTCATCGTGACAGACAATCTTTTTGGTGACATCCTCACAGATCTGGGCGGTGCTGTAAGTGGAGGAATTGGCTTGGCTTCTTCGGCAAACCTCAACCCTGCGCGTACAGGTCCGTCAATGTTTGAACCTGTGCATGGCTCGGCACCCGACATCGTGGGTACTGGCAAGGCAAATCCCACAGCTGCGATTTTGTCGGCGGCGTTGATGCTTGATTTCTTGGGCGAAAACACTGCTGGAGATGTCATTCGAGCCGCCTGTGCCACGGCACCGACGGGTTCCACCGTAGAAATTGGAAACGCCATCGCCTCAGCGGTCGCTTCCCACTAATCTTCCCTCAACACTGCAACAAGGAGCTTGTATGCCCACATTGGTCCCCACACCGAAAATTTGGATGAACGGAAATCTTGTTGATTGGGACAAGGCACAGGTGCATGTGTTGACACATACCTTGCATTACGGCACAGGAGTGTTTGAAGGTATTCGAGCTTATGAATCAGCCGATGGTCCTGCAGTGTTTCGTCTTACCGAACACATTGAGCGTTTGTTTCGTAGCGCAAAAATTTTAGGGATGGAAATTCCGTACACAGTGGAAGAACTTGTACAAGCCACTAAGGACACAGTGCGTTCTACTGGACTGCCAGGTTGCTACATTCGCCCGATTGCCTATTACGGGTACGGGGAAATGGGTCTGAATACTCTTCCTTGTTCTGTAGATGTTGCAATTGCGTGCTGGCCTTGGGGTGCATATTTGGGTGAAGAGGCATTGACCAAAGGTGTGCGCATGAAGATTTCTTCATGGAAGCGTCTTGATCACAACATGTTGCCACCAGCTGCAAAAACAGTTGCTAACTATGCAAACTCATCGTTGGCAAAAGTGGAAGCGTTGCGCGCTGGATACGACGAGGCAATTCTTTTGAACAACGAAGGTCTTGTCAGTGAGTGCACAGGCGAGAATCTTTTCGTTGTGCGTAACGGCACGGTGATTACTCCGCCAATTTCTGCTGGTGCGCTCGAGGGCATCACTCAAGCCAGTGTCATCACCATTCTCGAAGACATGGGATACAAGGTAGAAAAAGGCAATATCGCCCGCTCCGATCTCTACATCGCAGAAGAAATCTTCTGTGTGGGTACTGCAGCCGAAGTCAGTGCCATCAACTCGGTCGATGACCGCTCTGTGCCTTGCCCAGGCCCCATCACCTTGAAGGTGGCCGATACCTACGGCAAGGCAGTCCGCGGTCAGATCGGCCAGTACAAATCCTGGTGTGAACTGGCCTAGAGGTCTCTAGAAGGGGCTCTGGGGCCTCTCTGGGGCTCAGAAATCTATTAAATATGCTGTGTTAATCCACAGCGAATTTCTTCATCCATAGGGGTTTTAAGGTTTGTCCACAAGTTTGCCCACAGGGGTTGACGAAGCCTGTGGGTGAGGCGATACTTAAGTCCATGTTCACCGTTTTGACCTCCAACCGCATCGCCGGTTCGTCAGACGCCATCATCATTATTCTCTAGCGCACGCCGGCCTCCGACGTGCGCGTTTCCGCCGCCGAAAAGGGCGGCTTTTTCATTTCTCAAAACACCTCACCGGTGTATTCAGCCGACAGACTTACGTAATCCAAATGGAGACAACCCAATGACACAGACACCCACACAATTAGAGATGGTCGAAGCCTTCGACACCACTTTGCGCGATGGAATGCAAGTGGAAGGCGTATCGGCAACTGTTGAAGACAAACTTCGCATCGCAGAACAACTCGACTACCTCGGTGTGCATTTCATTGAAGGTGGTTGGCCAGGGGCGAACCCTAAAGACATCGAGTTTTTCGCACGTGCGTCAAAGGAGTTGAAGTTACACAACTCCACTCTTGTGGCTTTTGGATCAACGCGTCGTCCTGCAGGAAAAGTTGACGATGATGTGACCTTGCGCAACCTGTTGGATGCCAATACGTCTGCGGTGTGCATTGTTGCCAAGTCATGGGATTACCACGTGACGAATGCATTACAGACAACACTTGAAGAAGGTGTTGCGATGGTGGCAGATTCTGTTGATTTTTTGAATCTCAATGGTCGTCGCGTACTTGTTGACCTCGAACATTTCTTTGATGGCTATAAGAACAATCCTGAATTTGCGATGCAGGTCATTGAAGCTGCTGTGATGAAGGGTGCCACCCATTTGGTGTTGTGTGATACCAACGGTGGTTCTTTGCCGCACGAAGTTGCCGACATCGTGGGACGTGTGAAGTCGTTTGTGGGAAATGACGCCACTTTGGGAATCCATTGTCATGATGACACTGGGTGTGCAGTAGCGAACTCAATGGCCGCAGTCATTGCTGGCGTGCGTCATGTACAAGGCACATTGAATGGCTTAGGTGAAAGAACGGGAAACACCAATCTCACCACGGTCATTCCAAACTTGCAGTTGAAAATGGGCTTTCAGTGTCTACCCGAGGGCCATCTGGATCGATTGACAGCAGTGAGTAATCACGTGGCAGAGGTTCTTAATCGTCCGCTGAATCCTCAGGCGCCATATGTGGGTGCGTCTGCATTCGCCCATAAAGCAGGGCTGCATGTCTCGGCAATTGCACGAGCAAAAGACGCCTACGAGCACGTAGCTCCGGAGACCGTAGGTAATGGAACACGCTTTGTTGTTTCAGAGATGGCAGGTCGTGCCACCATTCAAATGAAAGCCGAAGAACTAAAACTGGAGATGGATGGAGCAGCTGTCAACCAAGTGATTGATGACTTGAAGCGCCTGGAGCATGAGGGCTACCACTTTGAAGCAGCTGATGCGTCTCTTGAATTGTTGATGCGTCGGGCATCAGGGTGGCAACAAGATGCATTCCGCGTGGAATCTATGCGTGTCATCACCGATGAAACTGCTGATGGCCGATTCACCACTGAGGCCACTGTCAAGGTGTGGGTGGGCGATGATCGCTATGTGCACACCGCAGAGGGAAACGGCCCTGTGAATGCCATCGATACAGCATTTCGTGCCGCTTTAGCATCTCGATATCCGCAACTCAATAAAGTGCACCTCACCGACTACAAAGTGCGCATTCTCGATGGTGCAACTGCAACTGGCGCGGTGACTCGAGTGTTGATTGACGCCACTAACGGGGACCGTTCATGGACAACCATTGGCGTGTCCGCCAACATCATTGAGGCGTCATGGCAAGCGTTGGAAGAGTCACTGATTTACGGGCTTTTACACGCTTCGTAATCGTTGTCTTCACTCAGTGTTGAATAGGGGCGTAGAGTCTGTGGTCTATGGCCACACCGCGATATGCCCCCGTTTCTCCAGTTGAGCCGGTTCGTTACTACGAATCTCCAGAGGTGATTCCCGACAATTGGAGCCCCGGTCGTCCTGGCGAAATTGAAGGTCGCCAACCAGTTGGTGAGCGTCTTGGATATCAAGGTCCCGATCAGGGCTACATCATCACATTGGCGGAGCGTGCGCGCACTCGCATCAAGGTTGCAGCTGGCGAATCAGTAGATGACGCATTGCGCGGTTGTTCACTCATCGCATTACGCCGAGCATCTCTTTTTGGTCGCGCACCTGCTGTGCATGATCTCAATCTTGCATTAAGCCTGTGGGGATTTCTTTCCGACTCTCCTGCGCCTGATCTTGTGACCGTGCGTAAAGAGTTGTTTATTGGAGTTGGTCATGTGCACCACTACAAAGAAGGTCGTGCCTTGGCCGACATGGTGCCAGAGTCCACCTTGCGCATGACCCCGGAACAAGTGCAGGCACGAAGTGTGTCGGAGTGGCGAGTTTTGACGGGGTACACACGATGACTATCTATTCTGCTCCTTTGAATGACATTCAATTTGTATTGAATGATTTCTGTCGACTTTCCGACATCATGGCTCTGCCGAAGTTTGCTGATCTAGATCCAGCAACTGTGCCTGACTTGCTTGCTGAAGCAGCACGTTTTTTTGAAGAGACCTTTGCGCCTTTGAACTCGGTAGGTGACACTGTGGGGTCTCATCGAAACGATGACGGATCAGTGACAACACCTGCGGGCTTCAAAGAGGCCTACAGCGCTTATGTGGAAGCCGGCTGGGGGGCGGTGGGATTTGATCCTGGCTTTGGTGGCGGAGGATTTCCTTGGCTTGTCAACATTGCACTGCAAGAAATAATGAACTCAGCCAACATGGCTTTGACGATGGCGCCACTGCTTACCCAAGGCGCCATTGATGCGATTATGCATCACGGCGATGAAATTCAACGCATGACCTATCTGCCCAAGATGATCTCGGGACAATGGACAGGCACGATGAATCTCACAGAGCCCGATGCGGGCAGTGATGTGGGTGCAGTGCGCACAAAAGCTGTACAGCAAAATGATGGTTCGTATCTGATTAGTGGCACAAAGATTTACATCACCTTTGGTGAACACGATATGGCTGAAAACATCGTGCACTTAGTTTTGGCTCGTACACCTGATGCGCCTCCCGGAACTAAAGGCATTTCCTGTTTTATTGTGCCGAAGTTTCTTCTTGACGAAAAAGGAAATCCAAGTGCCCGCAATGATGTGCACTGTGTGAGCATCGAACACAAAACAGGCATTAAAGCTAGCCCTACCTGTGTGTTGTCGTTTGGTGACAATGGTGGTGCAGTGGGATATCTCATTGGAGAAGAAAATCGCGGCATGGCCTACATGTTCACCATGATGAACCAGGCTCGTCTTGGAGTGGGATTAGAAGGCCTTGCTCTCATCGAGCGTGCATATCAACAGTCTTTGGAATATGCCGGATTACGTAAACAAGGCCGTGCGCCTGGTGCCCCCGTTGGTGAAGCATCTCCCATTGTTGATCACCCTGATGTCAAGCGCATGTTGCTAACAATGAAGAGCACCATTGAGGCTTTGCGACGGGTGATCTATTGGAATGCTGCGTGTTTGGATATCGCTGCTCATCATCCCGATGCTGCTGAACGTGAAAAAGCAAATGACATGGCTGCACTGTTGACTCCTATCTCTAAGGGGTGGGGTACCGACATGGCTGTTGAGTTAACCGGTATGGCAGTGCAGATTCATGGCGGTATGGGCTTTATTGAAGAAACTGGCGTAGCTCAGCATTATCGCGACGCACGTATCACCACCATTTATGAAGGCACAAATGGCATTCAAGCTATGGATCTTGTCGGTCGCAAGTTACCGATGAAGGGTGGCGCCGTGGTGATGGGCTTGTTCGACGAGATTGCATCTATTGATTCACATCTTATGAAGCACGCAGAAAGCGTGCAGATTGCGACTCAACTACGCAGTGCTCTTTCCGCAGTGCGCACAACAACTCAATGGCTCATGGATAACGCTGCGTCACAGACCGCAGTGTTGTCTGCTGCGACGCCCTATCTTCGCCAGTTATCTGTATTGGTTGGCGGATATGTCATGGCTAAATCAGCTGATATGGCCTTGCATTCCACGATGCCGGATGAACACAAGGCGGCCAAGATCGGCTCGGCGCGATTTTTCTGTGAGCAGATTCTTCCTTCGGTGCACGGTTTAAGTGCTGCAGTGATGGGAGACGACGAGTTGCTGATGTCGTTTGACCAGACTCGCTTGGCGCTTTAAAAATTCTTCCCTACAGGTCAATGGCGTGGGCGCGCAGTGCGTCCATGTCGCAGAATTCTGCGGCTGCAATGTGTGTGCTTGCAAGTTTCACCTGTGGTGCATGTCCTGCTTCGAATGCCTCTTGCCAACGGGGTGCGCACAAGCACCACTGGTCGCCGGCAACTAGACCGGGGAAACCATATTGAGGCATTGGAGTGGAGAGATCATTTCCTGCATCTTTGGAGAACTGTAAGAACTCCTCAGTCATTACTGCACATACTGCGTGCACTCCCACATCATCTCCACCCACTTCGCAACATCCTGTGCGGTAAAAGCCCGTCATGGGAGAGGTGCAACATGTCTGAAGCGGTTCTCCAAGAACATTAAGTTGATCAGTTGAGGTGAAACCGTCCATGGGGCAACGCTATCCGTGCCCATAGTGGGCCTTGTGTGACAAGTAGCCTGAGACGGCATGTCTGAGTCACCTCGTTACCGTTTCGCCCCTTCACCTACGGGTTTTTTCCATGTGGGCGGCGCTCGAACTGCTTTGTATAACTGGGCCCTCACATTGCGCACCGGCGGCACTTTTGTTTTGCGCATTGAAGACACCGATGAATCACGTAATAGTCCAGAATGGACCCAAGGAATCATTGAGGCGATGTCCTGGCTGGGAATCGATGCATCGCATCCTCAGTTTGAAGGACCATATTTTCAGTCGGCCAACGCAGACAAACATGTAGCGGCAGCTCATCAACTGTATGAGCAAGGTGCTGCGTACTGGTGCGATATGACATCAGAACAAATACAAGAACGCGCCAAAGAAACTGGCAAGCAAGGCTATGACGGCTATTCCCGTGATCGCGGTCTAGAACCCGGCCCTGGTCGTGTGTTGCGCTTTCGTGTACCCGACGGTGTCACGGTTGTTCATGACCTGGTGCGCGGTGATGTGGAATTCTCGAACAACACAATTGAAGATTTCGTTTTGTTACGCGGTAACGGCACTCCAATGTTTCTCTTGGCAAATGTGGTCGACGACATTGAGATGCGAATCACACATGTGGTGCGCGCAGAAGAACATCTTCCCAACACGCCCAAGCAACAGTTGATATGGAGTGCCTTGGGCAAGTCATCACCTATTTGGGCCCATGTGCCCGTATTGGTGAATGAACAACGCAAAAAACTTTCCAAGAGACGCGACAAAGTAGCACTTGAGCAATACCGCGAGGAAGGCATCTTGGCCGATGCAATGATCAACTATTTGATGACATTGGGTTGGGCACCTGCGGGTGACAACGAAATTGTTCCGTGGTCACAGATGGTTGAAGAGTTCCGTTTGGAAAACGTGAATCACTCGCCAGCTTTTTTTGATATCAAGAAACTCACTGCATTCAATGGTGAATATATTCGCGCGTTATCACCTGAATCCTTCGTGTCTGCTTGTGCGCCATTCCTTACACAGGGCTCATGGCCTGCTGACAAATTTGATGCATCGGTGTTTGATGTAGTTGCCCCACTTGTGCATACCCGCGTGGCCACATTGTCTGAAGTACCCGCAATGGTTGATTTCTTTTTCCTTGATGAACCCGTCATGGATGATGCGGCGTGGAATAAGACAATGTCTGCTGATTTTGCGCGCGATGTTGTCGCTGATTTTTGCGCGGCAGCACCTGGAATGGACTGGACTCACGATGTGCTCAAACAGCATCTGGAAACATGGTCAACTGAGCGCGAACTTAAATTAGGTAAGACACAAGCACCGATTCGAGTTGCAGTGACGGGGCGAACAGTTGGGCCACCACTATTTGAAAGCATTGAGATTTTGGGTCGTGACGAGACAATCAAGAGATTGACAACTGCTCTGTCGCGAATGGGATAACCGCATGCGCCTTGTGCTTTCTTGCACGCTGCGACTGATCAGTGCAGCGTGTCTCGCTGGATTTTTGTACGTGGTGGTTGTAGGTATCACAGTGGTGAATGCGGGTACCCGTGATGCTGGACGCACAGCCGATGTCATTGTGGTGATGGGTGCGGCGCAATACGACGGGCGACCATCAGAATTGCTCGAATCTCGTTTGGCCCATGCGTTGTTGCTGTGGAAAGACCAGCAGAGAGCACCGCTCATAGCAGTCACTGGCGGTAAGCAAGAGGGCGATCGATTTACTGAATCTGAAGCGAGTGCACAGTGGTTAATTGAGAACGGTGTCGAAGCTGGCGTGATTCTTCAGGAGAATATTGGGCAATCGACCTGGCAGTCCTTGAATGAATTAACGCCTACATTGAAAAACAATTCAGTGACGAACGTGGTGATGGTGACAAGTGATTGGCACGCCGCACGATCTGCTTTAACGCTTGAGGAAATGGGGTTTTCGGTGTCTACATCTGCAATAGACAGCCCCACACCTTCGTTACAGCGATGGCTGAGAGAAACAGCCGGTGTGGCTGTTGGTCGCATTATTGGTTTTGAGGAGCTTTTTACCCTTACTGGGTAATAGGGCCTACTCAAGTCGTACTTATACTTCTCCCGTGGGAAATACCGTAAAGAAGAGCACAACCGATCGACCATCGGGTGAGCGGGAAAAAACAAAAGATGCTCTTTTGCGTGTAGCGATTGCAGCCATCGAAGAAGTGGGCGAGGCCCATGTGCGCCTTGACGACATCTTGCGTGACGCTGATGCATCGGTGAGTTCCTTGTATCACCACTATGGAAACATGCGTGGCTTACTAGACGAAGCGCAGTTGGCGCGATTTGATGCTGAGACAGGCAACAACATCAAGGTTTTTCATGACGCAGTGTTGCGAGTGCGGAATAAGGATGAATTCAAAGTTCTTGTCCGGAACACAGTTCAAGAAGCTTTTTCTCCATCAAGGGCTCATAATCGTTCTTCTGCGGTGAACGCATTCGGCAGCATTTTTGAGACACCCAATGTAAAAGGGCGAGTAGTAGCTCTTGAGAGAGCGCACATTGCAATGTTGACTTATGCAATTTCCCATGCAAGATCACAAGGTTTTGTTCGTGACGATCTTGATGTTGAGGGTTTTTCCGCATGGTTGATGGGTTTAACTTTCGCCCGCGTGATTCCCGACATTATGAATGATGAGGCGATTGTGGATAGCTGGATGGAGATGACCATTGAGTCCATCAACCATCTCTTGGGTCTGTAATACCTTCGGAGTTGCGGCAAGAATTCTGTGGTAGGGGACACTGAGCACCGCTACAATTTCTGATGCACTGGGGAATGGTGTAATTGGCAACACAGCAGTTTCTGGTACTGTTATTCAGGGTTCGAGTCCTTGTTCCCCAACCACTTGGCGCAATTACGGCCATCGCAGATAGCCTGACACCCGCTACAGGCTCCCATCGTCTAGTGGCCTAGGACACCACCCTCTCAAGGTGGCGGCACGGGTTCGAATCCCGTTGGGAGTGCCAATCGCTTATCGCAACATAGAGAAGTGGCTTCTGAAAACAGACACAATGTTTCTCGTCTGCAATCGCTACATGAAGTGCCACGAACCTGTCACGAACGGACAAGCTCATTGAGCTCGGCAAGTTCTGATGTTCTAGGGGTGATTAGAGTAGGGCCAGATGAAATCAAAGAGTTACGTCCGTTCTCTAGTTCTCGGTGGCGTGCTAACTCTTCTTCTGGCGGCATGTGGAAATGGGCCTGCAACTGAGCCTGTTGAACCTGTTGAGCCAACCGAGCCCAGACACATTGTCATCTCGGAGATCTACTACCACTCAATCACAGATGATGATTCGGATGACTTTATTGAACTGTTTAATGCTCATGACCAGCCAGTGGCATTGACAGGATGGTGCATTAAGGGAGTTGGGTATTGTTTTACCGATACCACGGTGTTGGAGTCTCAACAATATGTTGTTGTGTACGGGAAAGACTTTTCTGGTCGTTTAGGGAACAAGGGCGAACAAATTCGCATTGTTGATGCACAAGAAAACATTCGCGACGAAATCGATTATTCAGATTCAAATCCGTGGCCACAATCTGCAGATGGAGATGGGGATGCACTCCATAGGAAGAATCTTTTACTGAGCGCAAATTCTGTAGATAATTGGGTTGCTGCGCCACCGACACCAGGCGAAATGTTTGACGAGGCCAAGAAGTTATCTACCCGAGACAATTCTGATGTGGTGATGACAGAGATTCACTACAACCCCGTCGATGGCAACCCTGCAGCCGAATTCATTGAATTACAGAACTTGACATCGCAGGCACTGACTCTTTCGGGATGGTGCATTGATGGTGCATCTATTTGCCTGACCCAACAAGATGTCATAGAACCACTTGGAAGTTTTGTGGTGTCGGGATTAACCGGGGCGTTGTCGTTGAGTAACTCAGGTCAAGCATTGCGATTGGTTGACAGCGATGGATCTGTTCATGACTTTGTGAGATACGCCAATAACGACCCGTGGCCAGCCCTTGCAGATGGCTTTGGGCACTCGTTGCATAGACGGAGCACTTCGTTACAAGGGAATTCACCAGCCAATTGGGTCTCGGGAGACCCTAGTCCGGGAAAGAATTCAGCGATTGATATCGCTGAGCCTCTCCAGTTTTTTGAAAAAGTGACGCATACACGCTCACCTGCACCTGGGACACCTGTAGCTGTTTCAGCCTTCAACGGAAACTTAACAACGGCAACTTTGCACTATCGCTATGGTTTCGATGAAGAACAATCTGCTGTGATGACGAAAAACACTGAGGGTAAGTGGACCGGCTCAATTCCGGGATCTGGAGACGGCACTTTGATTCGCTTTCGACTCACCGGCGAACTGGGTGACGCAGTCGCTCAATGGCCCCGACAGGGCGATGGTTCGCAGTACGCGGGGACAGTGGTCTTGTCACCCAGTGCATCTCCTTTGCCACGTCTTCAATGGTTCATGGATGCCAGAAGCTTTTCTGATTTGCGGAATAAGAGAAAACTTGTTGGTGATACTGGTTTTCCTGCAGTCTTTGCATTCAACGGTGAAGTTATTGATAATGCATTGATTCGGGTCAAAGGTCAGGAATCTCGAGGACGTGAAAAAAACAAATACAAGGTGACCTTGCCCGCAGGACGCTTGTGGGACATGGGGGGGAGTCTTGAAAGTCCCGTGAATGAATTTGGTCTGCATTCAATGCTGACAGATAAGTCTTATTCCAGAGAACTGCTGACTTATGACTTGCAAAAGGTTTCAGGTGGAATGGCCCAACAGGTTTTCCCATTGCGTCTTGAGTTAAACAATGAGTTCTATGGGCTCTATCTCTACCATGAACAGCCAGACGGAAGATGGCGAAAGAAATATGGTTTTGATGGAAATTCTGTGGCCATTAAGGGTGAGCGCATTTCCACGTTACGTCGTTCACATACGATGCGCACTGATCAGAAAATGGATATCGATTATCGTCGTCAGACGCAGAGGTATAACTTTCATCACAATGAAATGCGTTGGTTGATCGACCAAGTTAACCAAGACGAGAGCAAGGTCATTGACTTTATTTATCGCCATGTAGATGTTCCGCAAGTTGTCAATGCACTAGCTGTACAACGTGTGGCACAACATGTTGAACTTGAACACAAGAACTGGTTGATGTTTTTTGATCCCCGAGATGAGAAGTGGCGTTTTCAGGCAATTGACCATGACTTGAACTTTGGAAAAAAATGGACCGCTGGGTGCAAATCACGATGTGATGAGGTATTTGCAAATCCATACATGACCTACATGCAAGCGAATCGTTTCACGAGAAGTTTTGTGATCATTCCTGAGTTTCGTGAACTTGTCGACAGGCGTACGAGAACTCTGGTCGACGCATTCCTAAAAGAGGGAATCATCGAGAGCCGATTAACAGAGCTGCATGCGGCGATGGAAATAGATGCAAAACTCGACAAGGCCAAGTGGGGGCAATATGGAATCCGTCAAACCCTAAAAGAGGCACAAGACTTGATTGTTGAAGGGTATGTCAAGCCTAAGCGCGGGTTTTACCTGCGCTTAGATGAAAAGTACTTACCACTTTCCCAGAAAAATGTGATTTCTTATGTTCTTGACGATTCACAGGCCGGAGTGGTGCGTATCTCTAATTCGGACACAACGAGTATTGATCTTTCCGGAATATCGCTACCCAGTATCGAGGGTCGTGTTGCTTCAGGAACTGTTCTTTGGCCAGGACAATCGGTTGTTGTCACGAGCAGAAGAATTCCCCGTGGAGAAGTGCAGAACAAGGATTTGCATGTTGCCATGGCACCTGTTGCCAACGATTAGGGCTTGAGAAGATGCAGTACAGATTTCCAGGGGGCCCCTCCAAGATCGGGGCGCAGTGCTGTCAGGGCCACGCAGTACTTACTCACACTTGAGGGGCGAATTCCCATCTGCGTGAAAATTCGATGAGTTGGACCTACTTGGGCGGGAGACTTTATTTCAACAATTGCGTTATGGGCACCAAGATTTGTTGATGCGTCATGAAGTGTCGCATGTAAATTCGTGTCGATGGTAATTCTTTCTACCGCAGTAGGAATAAAAAAAGTGCTGCGTAGAAATGTGGTCTCTAGGGTTTTTACAAAGGTGCCCTTGAGGGCATCGTAGGAAGCATTCGCCAAAGCACCGTTAATCATTCCTCTGTGCCCATCCCCCAAAGGGCTGTGTACATCGTTGACATCCAGTGCCCAACGAACTTTCTGCGTCTGTCCTCGAGACATCTTTATTTTGATCTCAAGATATCCATCTGATGATGCTCCGTAATAACGCGTTCGAATTTTGAAGCGCTTCCGACGCTGTTTCAGGTGATCAAAATAAGTCTGAAAGTCAACAGTGTCGTAATAGTTAGTTACATACGAAGTATTGGAGTTTCCTTCAATTGTGAGAATTTTCGTCGATGATGGCAGTGCGTCATAGAGTTGACTGAGTTGATGTAACGGCACAACATATTTAGTGTCAAAACGACGTAGAAGCTCCGCTTGTGAAGATAACTCTTCTAATGAAATTGTTTCAAAGCGAGATAGAGAGCCCATTAGTGGTTAGCACGCACATCCAAACGCATTGTCTCGCGCACAAAATCAATTTCAAGCACCGTAAGTCGCTTTACAGATCCAGCGATACGCGTCTCAACAAAGGATTGCAGTTCTGATTCATCGGTAATGATGCGGTCTAGTTCAATACGAAGTTTTTGGTACTGCTGGGGCTTAATGAGTAATGGATGGTCGATGATGAACATGGTGACAACGAGCAAGGTGGAGAATACAATTTTGATGTCTGTACTGAGGCCGGGAAGCCCCGTCATGAGACCGATGACAAGTGACACCATTGTGTAACCAATCTCTGATTGGGTGGCCTCATCGGAGCGAAGACGAACTATTGATAAGACAGCAAATAGTCCAAACCCGACGCCCACATTCAAAGTGGTGGATGAGGATAGAGCCGCAGATACGACGAAGAGGCTGACGTTGGTGGCGATATAGCCCACGGTTGCATCGCGACGTCGATGCCGCAGATAGTAGATAAAGAAAGCCAATATGACAATGGCAACTGCATTGATCGTAAAGTCTCGGAGAAGGGTGGGTAGATCAAGTTCGTTCATGACAAACGGTGAGCATAGTCGTCTCGTTACACTCTTTCTGTGACGCGTAATGGCAAACATGTACGAATAGTTGCGATTTCCGCAGTGTTTGCGGTTGTGGCGATTGTGGTAGCCGTGGTGCCCGTATTGCTGTCCCGTGGGAGCGACTCAGTTGCACGTACTGAGGGTCAAGTCTTTATATCTGAGGTGAACTACCACGATGTGTCTGATCTCGACTCGGCGGACTTTCTTGAGATTCACAATCAGGGCCCCAGCGATGTGGCCTTAACGAAGTGGTGTGTGACAGGTGTGGGTTTTTGTTTCCAAGACAACACAATTCTTGCTGCTGGCGCCACGGTTGTTGTGTCTGGTACTCAGTTAGAGGGAAAGCTCAATAACAAGGGTGAGTCTCTTCAATTACGAGACTCGGTGGACAATCTTGTCGATGAAGTTAAGTATTTGGCGAAGCCGCAATGGGCGTATATGTCTGCAGGGCGAGGTCATTCGTTGCATAGAAGTAAAAGCCAGATAAGCGACGTAGGTGCAGAAAATTGGATTACAGATGTTCCTTCTCCAGGAAAAATTTATAGTGAGGCTTATAGAAGTACGAAACGAGAAAATGTCTCTGTAGTGATCAGTGAAATTCATTATCATCCTGAAAATGACAACCCAGAAGAAGAGTTTGTTGAGATAATTAACATTTCTGACCAAACCGTAGATATTCAAAATTGGTGTCTTGAAGAACTCTCCGTCTGTTTTGGGGCCAATGAGAATTTGGCTCCAAATGAAGTGCGTGTTGTGCGTCAAGATTCAAAGTCATTTTCACTGAGTAATGGTGGTGGAATCGTTCGACTGGTAGACGGCGTGGGGAAGTTGCAGGATCTGGCGCGTTATGAAGACAATGGTTCGTGGCCGGCTTATGCCGATGGTCATGGAATGTCATTGCATCGTCGTGACGGTCATCTGTGGGGCACAGAACCAGGCAACTGGGAAGCACAAGATCCAACACCAGGCTTTGTAGATGCAATAAAGATGCGTGGGTATCTACCGATCATTGACGAGGTCACAGTGACTCGGTCACCCACCTCTATTCAACCCATAACGATGAGTGCTCAAGTGCGAGATGGTTCACAATTGGTGCTGCACTATCGTGTGAATTTTGACGATGAAGTAGCAATTCCGCTGCAGCAAGCTTTCTCTGGGGAGTGGAAAGGAATCATTCCGCCACAGCCAGAAGGTTCCTTGGTTCGCTATCGCCTGAGTGCCAAAGGAGAGAACGAGCAAGGCACCTGGCCTCGTGCTGGTGACGGGATGGTCTACCGCGGCACTGTTGTCACATCTAGTACCGACACTTTGCTACCACGACTTCAATGGTTTGCTGAAGATGAGTATTACGAACAGATATATAGCGATGTGAATATTTATGGAGATAATGGCTATCCCACTGTTATCGCCTTTGATGGTGAAGTTTTTGACGGATCACTGATACGTATTCGTGGAAATCAGTCGCGACTGAATCAAAAGAGAAAGTGGAAGATTGTCTTACCGCCTGGCTACGAGACGACATTAGGGGGCCGTTTGGCGCAGCCTGTCAATGAGTTTGCACTGAATTCTGCTGTGACGGATAAATCTTTTGTTCGCGAGATTTTGACAAGCGAACTTCAAAAGGTTGGGGGAGGAATTGGCCAACAGATATTTCCCTTGCGATTGGAACGCAATAATCAATTTTATGGGCTGTATTTGTATCAAGAGCAGCCTGATGGGCGATGGAGACAACGTTGGGGATTCTCAAATGAAGCTGTTGCGTTCAAATCTGATCGTCAAGCCACACTGAAAGAGGGTCATCTTGAATTACCTAATTCAGAAATGCGGCAACGATACCAGCGAAGAACGCAACGTTGGCTCGACCATACCGATGAGATTCGTGAACTTATACGACAGATAAATAACGATAACCAGAAGGAACTTTTAGCCTTTATATACCGACATCTTGATATTCCTCAAATTGTTGAGGCAATCGCAACTATGCGGGTCGCCCAACATCTTGAATGGGAGCACAAGAATCATCTTCTTATCTTTGATCCTGCAGATGAGAAATGGCGTCTCATTCCTATTGACTTTGATTTGAACTTTGGGCGGCAGTATGTGGCGGGCTGTAATTCTCTATGTGATGAGGTGTCCGCTAGTGGATACATGGAGTACATGGAAGCAAATCGTCTGGGACGTTTGTTTCTTAAGATTCCAGAATTACGCGAAATGCTCGACAGGCGAACTCGAACATTGGCGGATACATTTCTCGCTGAGGGATACATTGAAAAGCGCATAGCTGTCTTGGAAGAACTGATTCGTGAAGATGCAGCCAAGGATCGGAAGTCGTGGTTCACCTATGGCGAGAAGCAATCCATTCAACGTGGACAAGAAATCTTGATAACGAATTATGTGATACCCAAGAGAGAGATGTTGATTGGTCCGAAAGCACGTCGATTACCTGCTGCCCAGAGTCCAGAAATTCAGTACTCGATAGCGGAACAAGGAGAGGTGACAATCACAAACAATGAACTTGTTGCCATTGACGTGTCCGGTGTTCAGTTAACACGTCTGAATGCCCTAGTTCCAGCAGGCACCGTTATTCTTCCCGGCCAGTCTGCTGTTTTTACTCTTGAGAGAACACCAGTTTCAACATTGTTGCCTGGTCAGTTGCATGTTTGGGTGGCGGCTTTACAGTAAGGCTACGACTGCGATGCGTAGCGCTGGATGAACCTTGAGCGTCGCGCGGGCTGTTCAACCCAGTAATACGAGAGTGCACCCAAAGCAAGCGTGGACGCCACGGCAAGTAGAAGCAGAAGAATTTGATTCCATTCACCGGCATGGCGATTCAAAATTGTAAGGACGGGAATTTGCCAGATATAGAGACCATATGAAATCTTCCCCAGCCATACCATGGGCGAAAGTGTCAAGATGCCGACAATAGGGAAGACGCCATATGCCAGTGCTAGAACCACAATCATGGTGGAGATATCAAATAATGCCATTCCGCCGTCCCACACAAATGGTTTCCACCCGTCTGCAATGGAATGGATAACGACCATTGCCAAAACTGCGGGAAGCGACAACATGCGAAGAGTTAATGGCGACAGATAACTGGTCTTCAACCACAACACTGCACCAAGTGCACCCACAACCAAACTGACAATGCGAGCATCTGTTCGCAAGTAGGCAGAGAGATATCCGTTGTGATGAAAAATCCATGCAAGCCAAAAATACAGAATCGGTACTAAGGCTGTAAGTAAAACAACACTTAGGGTGATTTTTTTGATGACGCGAAATAGAAGGAACATTATGAAAGGCCACACAACGTAAAAGTGGCCTTCCACAGAAAGTGACCACAACGCGCCATTTTCTTCAAGTAGATCTGTGTTTGACAAGATTGCATAGTTTGCAAACTGGAAAATAGTTGCAGCAACCATGAGAAATTCTTCGCTCATGTTGCCAAATGGTGGAAAGTCGAAGGCAATGGCATAGATGAAATGCGCAACAAGGAACACAATGACCGCCGGCATTATTCGCACGGTACGGCTGATGTAAAAACGTCGTAATGCGAGTCGACCATCACCATGGCGAGTGATGAGCAATTTGTAGGTAATGAGAAATCCACTAAGGACAAAGAACATATTGACGCCCAAAAATCCCGCAGTGCGGAACTGGTTGAACCATGTTTGCTGATCAAGCCATGTGATGGCGATAGGTAGGTGTGACAAGAAGACAACAGCCACTGCGATAGCTCGAATTCCATCGAGGCCTGTAATTGGCGAATCGCGTTGTGCGGTGTTGCTGTTCATTCAGTAACTCCCATGGGGTATCAACCTAGTGGGCGAGATGTTCTGCCTTGGGGTGTATGAGATGCGAGACTAGACATAATGGCTGGCGATCTCCTTTCCCTTCCCGAAGCGATCCTTCTGGGCATTGTTGAGGGGATTACCGAATTCTTGCCCATCTCATCTACGGGTCACCTTTTAGTGGTTTCTGATCTCATTGGATTTGGGCAGGGCGATGCTGCCAACGCTGCGGACACTTACGCAATTGCTATCCAATTTGGTGCAATTTTGGCAGTGTTCGCGCTGTACCGCATGCGTGTATGGTCAATGATGCAAGGTGCAGTTGGGCGTGATACCAATGGCCTGTCTGTATTAAAGGCACTGGTTGTCGCGTTCTTGCCCGCCGCCCTTCTTGGTGCTGTCTTAGGTGATCGCATCAAGGACGCACTGTTCGGGCCATTACCCGTTGCTGTTGCATGGGCAATAGGTGGTCTTGTATTGCTTGTATGGGCCCCACGAGGTGGCACTACGTCTCTTCATCAACTCTCGCTGCGTTCGTCACTCATTATCGGTGTGGCGCAAGGAGTTGCATTGTGGCCAGGAGTCAGTCGCAGTTTGGTCACACTCATTGCAGGTTTAGCAATAGGGCTTTCACTTGCAGCCGCTATTGAATTCAGTTTTCTTCTTGGGCTCATTACTTTGACGGCAGCAACAGTGTTTGATACCGCCCGAAATGGAGGAGAACTCATCGACATGTTTGGTATCGCAACACCACTAGTAGGTGTGGTAACTGCGTTCATTACAGCACTGATTGCGGTGCGTTGGATGGTGAACTATCTCAATAGCCGTTCTCTTGCAATCTTCGGCTGGTATCGACTGTGTATTGCAGCTATGGCGTTTGCGTTGATGGCCACCAACGCTTTGTAGAAAACGAAACTATTGTACAAACGGTAAAACTTTGTCTCCAATGAGTGAGATGTGATCCAAATCATCGAGATCAAGAACTTGTAAATACATACGAGATGCACCGGTTGTTTTCCATGAAGATATTTTTTCAATCACTTCATCGGGTGTTCCACAGATGCCGTTTTGGCGTAATTCGCTGACCTCGCGCCCAATGCGTGTGGCCCGATGTGCAATCTCATTTTCGGTAGAGCCCACACACACCACTTGTGCCACTGAATAAATCAATGAATCTGGGTCGCGCTGTACGGCATCGCACGCCGTTCTCACTCGATCACGTTGAGCAACAAAAACATCGGCACTACTGAAAGGGAGATTGAACTCTGCGGCATACATGGCTGCCAAGCGTGGCGTGCGACGTGGTCCGCCGCCACCCACGATGATAGGGGGTGGGCTTTGAATGGGTTTTGGCAATGCAGGGGAGTTCACCACGTTGTAGTGAGCACCGCTATAGGAAAAATTCTCTCCATGTGGGGTGTTCCATAAACCTGTAATCACGGCGAGTTGCTCTGTGAGAATGTCGAAACGAGTACCAAGCTCGGGGAATGGAATGCCATAGGAGCGATGTTCATCGACATACCACCCCGCACCCAGGCCTAATTCCACGCGGCCACCCGACATATCGTCCACGTTGGCCACGCTGATTGCAAGAACACCAGGGTTCCGAAATGTTGCGGAGTTCACTAAAGTGCCGAGACGAATTGTGGAAGTTTCTCGGGCAATCCCGGCCAAGGTGATCCATGCATCGCTTGGACCTGGCAGTCCGGTTACATGCGTTCCCATTTTTTGGTAATGGTCGCTACGGAAAAATGCATCGAAGCCGGCATGCTCGGCACGTTGCGCTACGGCGAGAAGTTGAGAATAACTAGCGCCTTGTTGGGGCTCGGTGAATACACGAAGTTGCATGACACGAACTTAACGGGGATGCACCCAGTCCTGGTGTGCAATGCGAAGTTGCAGCGGAAGTCGTGCAAGATGTCTCACGGGTAGATGTGGCAAAACTGTGCGTACAGAAACCGTGTAGACCGGCTCTAGAGCAACATATTGACTTACGCCGAACATCGAGCAACGATGCAGTGCCCGCGCGAAGGGATTGTGACGGCCTTGGGTATAGGACACTCCAAGGGCTTGAGCAAGTTCGGTCATCTCACAGACGTATCCCTCAGGTTGGTGAAGTAATCCTGAGACCAGTCGGCGGGCGAGCCAGGTTGCTGTGGGACCAAGAATGGGAAGCCAGAACATCTCTATGTAGGGATCATCGACTGCATAACCCTGTGTCTCCACAACGGGGTCATTCCATCGAATCACCCTGATAGATGACTGTGTTGCAGGCACGGCAATAGGACGTGAAGTTTTCATGGACTCTCTTTCTTGCTGGTTCGGCGAGATGTGTGCAAAACAGCAAGAATGAAGGGTGATGTTTGATGATCTTCCCGATGATGAATCCATGAGCGAGGTTGCACAGTGGGTGCGAGAGGCGCAACGAATTGTGGTTTTCACTGGTGCAGGTATTTCTACTGATTCAGGAATTCCTGATTTCCGAGGTCCGAATGGATTGTGGACACAGAACCCATTGGCTGAAAAAACATCAACACTGAGTTATTACCTTGGAGACCCCGAGGTACGCAAGGTTGCATGGGAGGGTCGTGTGCGCACATTCGGTGGCACTGCTCAACCCAATGCTGGACATTTTGCTGTCACTCAACTACATCGGTCGAAGAAATTGCATGCGGTGGTGACACAAAATGTTGACGGCCTGCACCAAGCAGCAGGTCTCGATGATGAGATGGTTGTAGAGGTGCACGGCACTATTCGCTATGCACGATGTTGGCAATGTAAAGACCGACGACCGATGAGTGAATTCATAGAACGTGTGAAAGCTGGCGAGGTAGATCCACCATGTGAACTCTGCGGTGGCATTGTCAAGAGCGATGCAATTTTGTTTGAGCAAGCATTGGTTCCAGAAGTGATCAATCGCGCAATGCAAGTGGCTCAAGAATGCGACTTGATGTTGGCAGTGGGGTCCACCTTGGCGGTGACGCCAGCGGCATATGTGGTTGACCGTGCGCGAGCAAGTGATGCCAAGGTGGCAATTATCAATGGTGGTCCCACAGAGCGAGATCGCTATGCCCATGTCCTTTTGAGAGGTGGAATCAGCCCCATTTTGTCTGCCTTGTTGGAGCGAGCAGGCCTCGCGGATCAGTGAATTCCCGACTTAGTCGGTAGGGTTTTGGTCATGGCAACGTTTCGTGACCTTCTCGCACAAGCAAAATCTCACATTACTGAAATAGATACAGCTGAAGCCCAGCAAAAGATTGAGGGCGGAGGCGTCTTGGTCCTGGATGTACGTGAGCCCGATGAATTCGAACAAGGTGCGCTACCTGAGGTCTTGCATATTCCTCGCGGACATCTTGAAGCCCAAATTGAAGGTCGTGCTACAGACCGCGATCAAGCCATTGTGGTGTATTGCGCCGGTGGTGTGCGCAGTGCCTTTGCCGCGCGCACTCTTCAAGAACTTGGCTACACGAATGTGTTTTCCATGGCCGGTGGATTTGGCAAGTGGAAAGACGAAGGTCGCCAATGGCGTCAACCTGTCACATTGACACCTGATCAACGCAACCGTTACCAGCGACACTTGTTGTTGCCGGAAGTGGGAGTAGAAGGACAAGCCAAACTTCTCGGTGCCAAAGTGTTGATGCTGGGTGCAGGCGGACTTGGTTCACCTGCGGCGTTGTATCTTGCAGCAGCTGGTGTGGGCACCATTGGTATTGTCGATATGGACGAAGTCGATGCATCTAACTTGCAACGTCAAATTCTTCACAACATTGATCGTGTGGGGCAACGCAAAGTGGAGTCTGCTCGTCAAACAATCGCCAAACTCAACCCCGATGTTGTGGTGAATACCTATGACACTCGACTTGACGCGAGCAACATCATGGAGATCATGGCGGGCTATGACGTAGTCGTTGACGGCGCAGACAACTTCCCCAGTCGTTACTTGTTAAATGATGCAAGCGTGAAGTTAGGCATTCCAGTTGTGCACGGAAGTATCTTCCGATTCGAAGGAATGGTGTCGGTCTTCCATCCAAAACTTGGACCTACCTATCGCGACATGGTTCCCGAGCCGCCACCTGCTGAACTGGCACCTTCGTGTGCAGAAGCGGGAGTTCTTGGTGTGTTGCCAGGAATTGTGGGATCCATTCAGGCACTCGAGACACTCAAGATTATTTTGGAATTGGGCGAACCATTAATTGGTCGCATCTTGACAATTGACACCACCGAGATGTCATTTCGGGTGTTCAAATTGCGAGCAGACCCCAATAATCAGGTTGTTTGGGAGAATCGGGACCGTATTGAAGTGCGAGATCTCGACGGATTGTGTGCTCCCTGGTTGAGCCACTAAACACACTCTTTGTTCAGTAGTGCCAGCAAGACCATTTAGTTGTGCCGCGCCTACTAGCGTTTCCTAGATGACAGCTTCGATTGTGATTGTGGGCGCCGGGTTCTCTGGCGCTGTTATCGCTCGGCAACTGGCCGAGGCTGGTATTGCATCATGGGTCGTGGACGGTCGAAACCACGTGGCAGGCAATGCCCACACGGAACGGCGAAGTAATGGCGTAATGGTGCATGTGTATGGCCCACACATCTTTCATACAGCTGACACTCGCGTATGGGAGTACATCAATCGTTTTGGTGCAATGGAGCCCTACAACCATCGAGTGAAAGCAACCTCTCAAGGTGCGGTGTATTCCTTGCCGGTCAACTTGCACACCATTAATCAATTTTTTGATCTCACGTTGTCGCCAAGTGAAGCCGAACAATTCATTTCTTCACGGGCAGATACCTCCATTGGAACCCCTGTGTCATTTGAAGATCAAGCTTTGAAATTTGTGGGACGCGAACTCTATGAAGCCTTCTTTAAGGGATACACACAAAAGCAATGGGGAGTGTCTCCTACAGAACTTCCTGCATCAATTCTTGCGCGCCTTCCTGTGCGTTTTTCTTATGAGGACAGTTACTTCAATCATCCTTATCAGGCGATTCCTCGCGAGGGGTACACCCCAATTGTGGAAGCAATGCTGGATCACCCACTGATCGAAGTGACGTTGAATAAAAAAGTGACGCCAGATGAATTGAAAACTGCAGAACATGTGTTTTGGTCTGGACCCATCGATGAATACTTTGGTGGGCAATTTGGGCGACTTGGGTATCGCACTTTGGACTTTGTGGAAACCGAAACACAAGGGGACTTTCAGGGGTGTCCCGTGATGAATTATTGCGATCTTGACGTTCCTTACACGCGCATCACTGAGCACAAACATTTTGCGCCATGGGAGACCCACGCGGGAACCACGCTGTACACCGAGTACAGCCGACTGGCCGAAGAGGGCGACATTGAGTACTACCCAATTCGCCAGGTGAAAGAAAAAGAACAGCTGCACCAATATGTGGAAGCTGCAAGAAATGCTCAAAAGGTAACTTTTATGGGCCGATTGGGCACCTATCGCTATCTAGACATGGATGTCACCATCAAAGAGGCTCTCGAAGTTGCCGATGAATTCTTGGCATGCCGGCGTGACTCTCGCCCAATGACACCTTTGGTGGTTCAACCCCTGTGAAACTAGGGGGGTGACGCTTCATCCCCTAGCTCGGATTCAGATTCCCAAAGCCTCTTTCTCGGAGCCTTCTTTGTATTTGCGCACCGAGCCAGGAGTGTTAACCGACAGTGGTGCGCGGCTCAATATTGGAGATCGCATCTCTTTTGATACTGCATTTGGCGTATTTGCCGTTGGGCGCTGGAAGCGGCTGAGCACCATCGTTGATGTGGTGGCCAATATCGACATTGAGGGCGCTGCGCGTATTGATCTAGTAGCCCATAGTTCTGGTGCCGACATTGTTATTGATTCAACAGATACAGAGAGCAGTGTGTGTTGCCCCAATTTGTCCACACTTGATTGCGAATCTCTTTATGTCACGGTGACTGCACTTGCAGATGGAGTGTACGTCACCGGTGGACAATGGTTAACGTCGACGGCCCCAGAGCGAGATGTCCATCTCGGTGTTGCAATCACTACGTTCAATCGACAGGAATACGTGCTTGCGACCATTGACAAACTCATTGAGATTGAAGCAACAATTTCAAGCGTGACGGGTCATATGCAAGTGTTGGTTGTAGATAATGCAAGAAATCTTTCGCCACAGATTCCCGCAGGGGCACCAGTGAAGGTTTTGGAGAATCCCAACCTGGGTGGTGCTGGCGGTTTTGCACGCGGCCTCATTGAGTTTCGTGAAGCGGGGTGGAGCACTCATGTGGTGTTCATGGATGATGATATTTCTCTTGAACCAGAATCAATCTTGCGCACAATTTCATTACTGACGTATGCGCGTTCAAAAGATTTGTGTATTCACGGAGCCATGATGAGCGAAGAGTTGCCATGGATGCAGTTTGAGGCGGGATCGGCGTACGAGTTTCGATCCGTGTATCCCTTGCGGGCACACGGGCGCGGGATTGACTTGCGCGATAGAAATGAAATCCTTTCGGACGCAGCAGAAATCGATCTTGATTACTCTGCATGGTGGTTCACCGTGTTTCCTATGCATATTGCAACAGAGAACCCTTTGCCAGTATTTGTGCGAGGCGATGACGTCGCTTTTGGCCTTATGCACACGGGTCAACACACGGTGACAATGCATGGCATTGCGGTATGGCATGCAGACTTCGCGCTCAAGAACAATCCCTCATCGTTGTATTACGAGGTGCGCAACTTTGCCCTAATTGACACCTTGGTCTTTGATAAGCACACACGCTGGCATCTGGCATGGCGCTATCTCGGGTTTGGTTTCCGCAATGCGTATTCACATCGTTATGCAAGCGCGGAATACATGATTTGGGGAATGAAGGATTTTCTTGCGGGCCCTAGTGAATGGATGAAGATTGATCATTCTGCAAAACATGACGAATTGCGCCAAGTTCAAGAGGAGAAAGCATCTTCGTTAACTCCAGAGATGCTGCAACTAGGTTTTACTCCGACCAAGCACAAGGCAATTCGACTTGTGGGGTTCATGATGTCGCCGCTATTTGGAGGCGGGCGTTGGTTGCCACAGGCCTTGCGTACAAAGAAGTTCGGCGTTGCACAAATTGATGTGCGTGCAGTCGGCTTGGCAATCCGACACGACAAGATCTTGTATCGTCATCCACGTTTTGAAGAGGGCTTTATTTGTGAACGTGATGCGGTTCGTTTTTCACGTATTCAGAAGGAAGTTTTCACAACGACTTTGAGGCTTTTGCGCACTTATAAAGCGCTTAAGAAGTCGTATCGCAATCAGTATCCCGAAATGGTGAGTACTGAAGCGTGGAAAAAACGTTTTTCACCCTACTAAGTAGTTAGCTATGAGAAAGACGTGCAACTGTCACCATGAGTGACGTCCACGTTTGTGGCCCCACTTGGCCATTGGCTTTTATCTTGGCTCGACGTTGATACGTCTTTACGTCATTTGCCAAAGAATTGGTGAAGACTCCAGTGGGCGTGATTCTCTTTTTAAGAACGCGCCCCAGCGAAGTTTGGAGTGATTTCACCGAAGCACTGCGTGTGCCTACGCGAAGAACTCCGAGATCGGGTCGGTTGGCGAGCCCAAGTGCATCCCAAGTTGGTCGGTCGATGACGCCGGTCGCTTTCACGCCGACAGATTTTTGAAACTTTTTTACGGCATTTATCGAAGCGGTTCCATATTGCCCATCAAGAACAAGACGATTACGGCCCTTGAGTTTCAATTTTGCGTTGAGCTTATTCTGAACCGTTTTGACCATCGCACCTTGGTCGTTGCGTCGTATGGGAAGGCCTAAAACCACCGAAGAGGATGAAGCAGTGACAGGGAGAACATTTTGATTCCGCAGTGCATCAAGTTGCTCACGGAGAAACAGTGCGAACTCTGCTCGACCCGAAGGGTTGAGATGAACCCAGCAACATAATGAATCGTTATCGAACCATCGCCATTTATCTTGTGCAGAACTGTGCGCATTCCAATCAAAGATTGTGATGTTGGGATTGCTAGCCACAAGTGAGGCGAGAACTTGATTGGACTGTGTGTAGTTGCGCGAAGTGAAACGCGTAGAAAGATTGACAAAGATGACACGTTGCACTGCTTTGGATGTGAGCGCAGCAATCATTTGGTTCACTTCGCTGGCAAAAGTTGCAGAATTATCGTTGTAGCCCAGTTGAACGATTGCAATGGCCGGAGTAGTTGAGGTGTCGACAACTCCAACGCCATCAAGATTGATCTGTGGGGTCTTTACTTGATTGATACAAGCAGCACCTGCCATGCCTCTTCCTGCACATGCTTGGTAATTCACATTGGGATAACTGGACATCACCACTGTTCGGAATTCTTTGGAAATGCTTTCTCCCACTGAATCGCCGACAAAAAGAATGGGTCCCACTGTTGCAGCGTTGGGGTCTGGTCCCATAATGGGTGAGACGTGATACCAGGGGTTTGGTAACGAGAAATCTGACCTGAATTCCCAACCCGTCCGTCGAACTGATCCTGCAGTGCCGTTGATGACAACTTGAGTTGTGTAACCGCCCCAGTCACCTCCGAGATTGTCATGAACAGAGGTAGCGCTAAGAAACACTCCGATTGAGGGATACTTTTTCTGGATGTCTTCTGCAGAAAAAACTCTGGTCCACGATTGCCACACCGCATTGGCGGCAATGTCGCCGGGATCAACTTTTGCAGGGAAAGTGCCACCCGCAGTGCGTCCTCCGTTTGATGACGTGTATTCGGTTTTCACAATGTCGCCGCTTGGCCGGTCTTGTTTCTTTGGCCATCGCATGACATAGCCGGCGGTATCTGTGATTGCGCGGTCGCTACGTGGATCTTCAAGGATTTGCACAGTGGATGATCCAACGGCGCGCAGTGCTGCGCCACCGTACACTTGGCAACTCATGCTGTCGCACGTTTTTGCATAGCTATATCGAGATTCCGACAATGCATATGAACGCGCCGCGACAGCTTGGGCACGTAAAGCATTGATGCCAGCCCCTCCTGCTGAGCCGGCCCATGAGGCTGGTGACTCGCGTGGAACCACGCCTCGCAAATACGATTCGGTTGCCACGCGATTCACGGTTCTGTAGGCGCCGTTTCCATCTGTGACTGCACGAAGCGTTCCCCTGTAATAGCGAATCCGTGCTCTGTGCGCACTTGTTGCAGGTTCACACACGCCGATAAGTTGCGTGTGATTCGTCGCTGTAGGCGATGCCCCGTTAGCAGTACTTAACTCAATAGGGCCAGCCACATTGGATCTGATCAATGTAAATCCTTTAGGTGTGCCAGTGGTGCTCCCACATGAGACAGTGGCAGAAGCATAGATGTTGTATCGATTGCGACTGATGGGACGCGCAATGATTGATGCGTGAGGTCCTGAATGACCGACCCATGACAACGACGAGTTTTGCGAAATAGCGGCGGTCTGTTTTCCGTCGTGCACCGTGAGACGGGTAGTCATGAGTCCTTCGGGAAGAAAACGAGAATCGTTACTTGTGAAGGGCGACAGTGTTCTACCACTGCCGCCGTAATAGAAATTCAAGATGGCATCCCAAGAGATTCCTGGTTGCCCAGCCCAGCCAGTGGCCCATCCGTAGGCACCAAACTGACTCATGCCACGTCCGTGACCGTTACCGCGTCCCCGTACTGTTATTCCGGACGGAGGAGAAGACTCCGCAGATGCTGGTTCTGGGCCAGAAGGCACGTAAGAAGAAACGAGAAGCGTGGCGAACAGCACGAATGACAGCGCAAAGGCGCGTGATGTGCGTCGGGAAACCATGTAAACAAGGCTAGATGGTTTGTGGCTCTATTTGGTGTCGGTCAATTCGCTCTCGCTCTTGTATTGCAACGCCTGTAAGAACTAGCGCCATTCCTGCAAGGTCCACGATCGTGGGAGTTTGATCAAGGAACAAAAATCCAAACACTGCAGCACACACAGGCAACAGTGCAAGAAGTACAGAAAATCTCCTCACGGGAATTCGACGAAGCGTGGATTGATCAATGCCGTAACCGATTGCGTTGGACAACACTCCAACAAGGACTGCGGCGACAAACAGATCAAGATGAGTAAATGCAATGCTTGCATCGCTGGATGCAAATGGTGTGATCACAAGTCCACCAATAATTAATCCCACGCCCAGTCCGGCAATTCCTCGGTTTGCCAAAGCCACACGAGAACCAATCACGATGTATCCCGCCCACATCACCGATGCCAAAAGAATGAAAACCAATCCAAGCGGTTCAGTTCCAATTTCCACGCCACCGAGTACAACCACACCCACTGCAGCACACAGCAATGCAACAGTGTTGCGCTTTGTGCGCGTTTGAATGGCAGCTACTGCAATAGGGCCGATGAATTCGATGGTGACTCCCTTGCCTAGTGGCAGACGATCGATTGCGAGATAGAAAAACAAATTCATGAGAGCCGTAGAAAGGCCGAAGGCAGCGGCAGCCATGAAGTCTTGGCGTGTCCATCGTGGCGAGAAATGTCGCCACGACACGGCAGTAATGATGATGCCAGCGCTGAGGACACGAAGCCATGCAACAGTTGCCGGTGACATTTCATCAAACAAGCCAATTGCGATGACGGCACCCGTGTATTGGGCCGCAGCAGAGAGAATGAAAAAAACTTCAGGCGGCGCGACGTCAAATAACTTTTCAGTCGACACCCTCTGGGGGAGGGACACTGTGAGTTCTACTTAATCGAAGAGGTCAGGATCGGTGCGGCAAATTTCTTGCCACAGCGGCTGAAAGTGCATCCATCCACTGATGGGGTTGCCTGCATTTTCGCGGGTGTACACAGCGCTCTCGTGTGGGATGAGTTTTGGCGTGCCCGCAGCCATGGCAGCCAACTGTGCTTGGGCGCAACGTTCGAAACAGACATACCAGAACACTGCTTCATCGATGGTGCCACCCACAGTGAAATGGCCATGGTTTTGGTGAATGGCTGCGCGGTTGTTGCCAAATGCTTGCGCAAAGTCGCGACCAGCGGATTCTTCAAACACCACTGCACCGCCATGTTCTGAAATGACAGTGTTCGTCTCATAGAAAGCACATGCATCTTGTGTGATGGGGTCAAGTGGAATTCCCAGTGCGCTAAATGCTTTGCCGTAGACCGAATGAGCATGAGCTGCGGCAACAACGTCTGGTCGGGCAGCGTGTACTGCAGCGTGCAACACATATGCCGCGCGGTTAACGCTGTGCTTTCCGATAACCACTTCACCGTGATGGTTGACGAGTAACAAGTCCGACACAGTCATGTGGCGAAATGAGAGACCTAATGGGTTCACCCAGAAGTGATCAGGGAATTCTGGGTCGCGCACAGTGATGTGTCCAGCAACACCTTCACCGAATCCGAAACGGCCAAAGATGCGCAGCGCGCCGGCAAGTTTTTGCTTGCGACGTAGTCTTTCCTCGGCCATGGTGGGCTTTGGTGCGAGTTCCTCGAGATACAAAGTGGTGACATCTTTGGGAGTCAATGGGATGCCATCGATCATGAGTGGTGTGGTCACGGGTGCGTCTGGCGTGATGGTCATGGCTTCACAATAGGCCAGAATGGACGATATGGGAATCAGTGAGATACAGCCAGAACACATGGCGCCACCGGCCGCCAAGTACGCCCATGCCGTCAAAGTGGATCAAGTCCAGTCCTTGGTGTTCACGTCCGGGGTGGTGCCCACCATGCCCGATGGCACTGTTCCGGCATCCATGGAAGGCCAAGCCCGTGTGGTGTGGGCCAATTTGTTGGAGATTCTCCGTGCGGCCGAGATGAATGTGGCCAATGTGGTCAGCATCACCACCTACGTGGTTGCCAGTCCCACGCTGTCAGATGATCTGGCCGCTGTGATGGCCGTTCGAGATGAAGTGATGGGTTCTCATCGCGCGGCAAGCACTTTGGTGACGGTGCCTGCCTTGGCCCGCGCCGAATGGTTGATGGAAATCAGCCTCGTTGCAGCCCAATAGAGGCAAAAACTCACCGATTCCGCCATATTGATCACTCCCCATTAGGGCAGGCACACTCATCACTCGTACCATTGAGACCTATGGCTGAAGACGTAAAGCGCACCGACTCGGGTATTGACATTGCCCCCCTTTATACCGAGGCCGATTTGGCCAACTGGAATGCCCAGGAGAGGCTCGGTGTGCCTGGTGTTGCCCCGTACACGCGCGGTGTGTATCCCACGATGTATCGCGGCAAGTTATGGACGATGCGCCAATACGCAGGCTTCGGCACGGCTGAATCCACCAACGAGCGTTTTAAGTTCCTCTTGCAAGCCGGCCAGACAGGTTTGTCGTGTGCATTCGACTTACCCACCCAGATGGGATATGACTCTGACCATCCACGTGCCGAAGGTGAAGTGGGCAAAGTGGGCGTGGCTATTAGTTGTCTCGATGACATGCGCTTGTTATTGAAAGATCTTCCGTTGGACAAGGTGTCCACCTCGATGACCATTAACTCCACTGCTGCAATTTTGTTGTTGATGTATGAATTGGTGGCAGAAGAGCAAGGCGTGCCCGCCAATGCAATCAGCGGCACCATTCAAAATGATTTGCTGAAGGAGTACATCGCTCGCGGCACATACGTGTATCCACCGCGACCTTCGATGCGCATCATTACTGACATCTTTGAGTACTGCTCAAAGAATGTGCCGAAGTGGAACACCATTTCTATTTCTGGTTATCACATTCGTGAAGCAGGAAGCACTGCCGTGCAAGAAATTGCATTTACTTTGGCAAATGCAATTGCCTACGTGCAAGCAGCTGTTGATGCCGGTCTCGATGTAGACGACTTCGCTCCACGACTGTCATTTTTCTGGAATGGTCACAACAACTTCTTTGAAGAAGTGGCCAAGTTCCGTGCCAGCCGCCGTATGTGGCACAAAATTATGACTGAGCGTTTCGGTGCAAAGAAAGAAAGCAGCAAGCTGTTGCGTTTCCATACGCAAACTGGTGGAAGCACTCTCACTGCGCAACAACCACTCAACAACGTGGTACGCGTGGCTGTGCAGTCCTTGGCTGCTGTAATGGGTGGCACGCAAAGTTTGCACACAAATGGTTATGACGAAGCACTTGGATTACCCACTGAAGACGCTGCGCGCATTGCACTGCGCACACAGCAAATCATTGGCTATGAAAGCGGCGTAGTGGATACACCAGATCCATTGGCTGGTTCATACTTTGTGGAATCACTTACCGATGAAGTGGAGCGTTTGGCTTGGGAATACATCGAGCGCATTGACGCCATGGGTGGAGCAGTAGATGCCATTGAAGCTGGATTCCAGATGGATGAAATCGAACAAAGTGCGTATGAATACACCAAATCCATCGATGATGATGAGCGGTTAATCGTGGGCGTGAACAAGTTCACTGTTGATAACGAACCAGAACCAAATGTGTTTCCCATTGATCCAAGTTTGGCCAAGGGGCAACTCGCGCGCCTTAAAGAGTTCAAGGCAAACCGAGATCATGCAGCTGTTGATGCAGCCTTGGAGCGCGTGCGTGAAGCAGCACATGGAACAGAGAACATTTTGATTCCCATGAAAGAAGCACTTCGTGCGCACGCCACATTGGGTGAAGTGAGTGACGCGATGCGTGATGTATTCGGGATGTACCAACCAGGTCGTTAACGACTGCTGGGTTCAAGAGCCGCTAACTCAGCCAGTGCACAGTTGGGTCAGGGCGTTCCTTGGTGGCGGATTCGCGAGTTCCCCAACCGAGATAGACAATTCCCACTACATGGTCGGTGTCGTCAAATTGACAGAACTGGGTCATCGTTGAATGTGTGCCCTTTGCAGGCGTGCTCCAAAGAGCCGTCATGTCTAAAGACTCAATAAGTAACAACATGTTCTGTATGCCGGCTGCGACTGCATAGTGATTCTCTTGCGTCTCTAACTCACTTGCGCCACGAGCCGATGCAACAACCAATACCACGGGTGCGCGTCCGTACTTAGTACGGGTCTTGTCTACTTTTATCTGTTCGTCACCGTTGTGCTGCATGGTGTCGGCTACTGCCTCACCAAAACGAAGGCGTGCATCGTCTTGCAACACCGCCACCCGCAACGGGCGAGTCTTGCGGTGGTTAGGTGCTGCTTGGGCAGCGCGCACGATGCGTTCAATAATGTCGTGGGCGACAGGCTTATCTCGATCGATAGTCATTGCGCTGATGCGCGAATGAATAATGCGTTCGATGTCGTCGGAAGACATTGTTAGTTCTTGTGAAGATCTGCGTTCAGCCCACCCCAGGAACCGGTACGAGAAATAACTTCAACAGCACCAGTCAGTGAGTTGCGACGGTAGAGCAATCCAGATTGACCCGAGAGAAGTTTTGCTTTTACGGCGTTTCCAGAAGGGTCCAGTACCACCGTGCCGGCCGTGACATAAAGTCCCGCTTCCACGATGCAGTCATCGCCAAGGCTGATACCAATGCCCGCATTGGCGCCAAGTAGACATCGCTCACCAATGGTGACCATTTCTTTGCCGCCACCGGACAGTGTGCCCATGATGGAAGCGCCGCCACCGATATCTGAGCCATCACCCACGATGACGCCTTGTGAGATGCGGCCTTCGACCATGGATGCGCCCAATGTGCCGGCGTTAAAGTTACAAAATCCTTCGTGCATCACTGTGGTGCCAGAGGCAAGGTATGCGCCAAGACGAACGCGACTTGCATCAGCAATGCGCACTCCGCTGGGAACTACGTAGTCAGTCATGCGGGGGAATTTGTCGACACCGTGCACGGTGAGGTGTTCATTGCGTCGAGCGAAATTCCATGTCACCGATTCGATAGCGCTCACGGGAACTGGACCTCGCGAAGTCCATGCAACATTTTGCAGATGACCAAACATGCCATCGAGATTGATGGTACGTGGCTGCATATGGCGATGCGACAACAGATTCAAACGAAGGTATGCATCTTGGGCGTTGGAGGGGCTTGTCGCAGTATCGATAGATACCGACACCGCACGAAAGGCAACGCCTCGTTCAGGGTCCGAATCAGATGCAGGGTCGTGAGAGGGAAGTGATGCGGGGGCGTCGCCTAATCCCAATGCACGAAATCGGACGTCGAGTGTTGCGCCATCGGCGTCCAAAGTGGCAATACCCACTCCCCATGCTGTTGTTGACATTTACATGACCTCCGGTCGAAGAGTAGGGAACAAGATGACATCTCGAATGGATTGAGCGCCACCAATCAACATGACAAGTCGATCGATACCGATGCCCAACCCGCCTGTGGGTGGCATGCCAAATTCCAAAGCGCGCAGGTAATCCTCGTCAACAGTGCCCGCTTCAGCATTGCCTGCTTCTTTAGAGGCTTGTTCGTCTTCAAAGCGAAGGCGCTGCTCTACTGGGTCGTTGAGTTCGGAATATGCATTTGCTAATTCGCGCCCGCCCACAAATAACTCGAAACGTTCGGTGAGGAATGGATCGTTACGATCAACTCGGGCAAGTGGGCTGATTTCTACAGGATGTCCAGTAACGAATGTGGGTGCGCGAAGCGCACTTTCACACGTTGCCTCGAAAAGCTCTTCAATGATTTTTCCTGTGCCGTGATGTGCTTCCACTTTTACGTTGTGTGTCTGTGCCAGTGCCACAAGTTCTTCTCGTGGTTGTGAAGGATGAACTTTCACGCCAGTGGCTTCTGCGACAAGATCGATCATGCGGGCACGACGCCAAGGCTGTGCAAGATCTACTGTCTCGCCGTCAATCGTGACGGTGCTCGACCCTGTGGCGTCAATTGCAGATTGTGTAATGAGGGCTTCGGTGAGGTCCATAATGTCGGTGTAGTCAGCAAAGGCTTGGTAGAGCTCCATCATGGTGAACTCTGGGTTGTGGCGTGTGGAGATTCCTTCGTTGCGGAACACTCGACCAATTTCATACACGCGTTCCATGCCTCCCACAATGAGGCGCTTGAGGTGAAGTTCGAGAGCGATGCGTAAAAACAACTGCATGTCGAGTGCATTGTGATGTGTCACAAAAGGACGAGCATGTGCGCCACCAGCTTCCACATGCAACACGGGAGTTTCTACTTCAATGAAGCCACGATCATGGAGTGTGCGACGGAAACTTGCAATCACCGAATGTCGAATTTCAAACATGCGACGTGATTCTTCATTACCAATGAGATCGGCATATCGCTGGCGATAGCGAGTGTCGGTGTCGGTGAGTCCGTGCCATTTATCTGGCATAGGACGAATGGCTTTTGACAAAAGTTGTAGTGATGACACTTTGATAGACAACTCACCTTTGCGGGTGGACATCACTATTCCTTCAACACCGACCCAATCACCAAGATCGAGATCAGCGATTGCATCAAAGGCATCGTCACCGACAACTGCGCGGGAGACAAAGAGTTGAAGAGATCCAGAGCGATCTTGAAGTGTGGCAAAAATGAGTTTGCCCTGGTCGCGTTTTAGCATGATGCGTCCAGCAACGCTGACGTGAGTATCGGTCTCGGTGCCAGGCTCTAGTGCGTTATGGTCGCGTCGAATCTCGCCCAGTGTGTGCGAACGATCAAAGCGGTAGGGGTAAGGGTTTGTGCCCGAATCTCGCATAGTGGCAAGGGCAGATAAACGACGAGCTTTTTCGTGCTCGAGGCCACCGGCAACTTGTTCTTGGATTTCTTCATTCACAGACCTCCTACGGTAGTGGGCACAGCGTGTTGATGAGGAAGTCATTGTGTAACGAGGTGTTTACTATCTGCCCCACACATCGCAGGTAGCCTTCACCCTGTGAATCTCAATAAGCGTCTCGTTGTTATTGGTGGAGGCCCAGCGGGTCACGCCGCAGCAAGTCTGGCGGCGCGAAAAGGTGTACATGTCACTGTGGTGGAGCGTGAAATTCTCGGCGGTGCAGCCCACTTGTTGGACTGTGTCCCTTCGAAAACAATGATTGCCACTGGAAGCGCGGTGAGCTTCACTGAGGGTCTCAGCGGGATGGGCCTAGAGAACCGAGACGCCGAAGTGGATGTGGCTGCTCTTACAAATCGCATTGAAGGCATCAAGGATCGTCTTTCCCGCGATGTGGAGACTCTCTTAACCAGTCAAGGCGTGCGTATTTTGCGAGGCACTGCAACTTTGGTGGACCGTTTCCATGTGCGTGTTCTTTTAGCTGGTGGAACTGAAGAAGTAATAGAGACTGACGACATTTTGATCTCCACCGGGAGTCGTCCTCGAATTCCAGATTTTGTGCAGCCCGATGGTGATCGTATTTTGACCACCCGTGATTGCTACCCGCCGAAAATTTTCCCTGAGAGCGTCACGATTGTGGGCTCTGGAGTCACTGGTGTGGAATTCGCACACATGTTTGAATCATTCGGATCCAAAGTCACACTGGTGGTCAGTCGTCAACAAGTACTCCCCGGTAAAGATCCTGAAGTGGCTGCTGTTCTTGAAGACACGTTTTTGGCACGCGGTGTGCGCCTGTTTAAAGGTGCACGTGCCACAACAATTGAACGAACAACTAACGGCGTGCGCGTGGTGTGTGACGATGGGCGAGTGTCTGAGACCACTCATGCGGTTCTTGCAATTGGATCTCTGCCCAATACCGAAGGACTTGGCTTAGAAGACGTTGGCGTGAAGACCGATGGTGGATACATCGTGATTAATCGTCACTGCCAAAGCAATATCGAAAATATCTACGCAGCAGGTGACGTGAGCGGCAAATTGCCATTGTCTTCGGTGGCTTCTATGCAAGGGCGAAAAGTTGCCGAGCAAGTAGTTGGTGGACCCAAAGGTCCGCATCGTCATTTGGATTATGACAAAGCAGCGTCTGCAATTTTCACTGAGCCAGAGATTGCCGATGTGGGTCTTGCTGAAGCAGAAGCCTTTGCATCGGGTCGAAAAATTCGTGTCACGAAAGTGCCGTTCTCGTCTACTGCGAAAGCATTAATCAATAACGATTCGCGTGGCTTTGTCAAGATCATTAGTGATCCAGCAACTGGCGAGGTGTTGGGTGGATCAATTGTGGGGCGTCATGCAGCAGAACTCATCAGCGTGATTGCACTTGCAGTGACTGCAAATCTCAAAGTCACCGACATTGAAGAATCTTTGTTGGTGCACCCGGCTCTTGCCGAAGCACTTTCTGAAGCTGCTGATTAGTTATTCAATAACGACGACAACGTCGCCCGCACCCACGGTGTCACCTGGTGACACGTTGATTGCCTTCACAACGCCACTCTTGTCCGCCTCGATTTGGTTTTCCATTTTCATGGCTTCGAGAACAACAACGCTTTGTCCGGCTTCAACGCTTTGGCCCACTTCAACAAGGACCTTCACGATGGTTCCCTGCATCGGTACTGCGACCTTGCCAGTTCCTGCGCCTGCTCCGCCGCCTGCACCAGAGGCAGATCGCGGTGCCTTCTTCTTTGCTGGTGCACTTGCAGCAACTCCTGCAGATTCTGGAACCCACAACTTCACATCGAAACGACGACCGTTTACTTCCACGGTTGTCTGTCGTTGCACAAGGGGAGCATCATCGTCACTTGACGGCGCACCCACTGGTGTCACACCAATGTGAGAGAGATCAAGGACTTGTTCTACCCACTTGGTGGAGTGAGTGACAGCTGCGAAATCGGGATGCTCGAGGATGGCGATGTCTGCTGGAATTGTTGTTGCAACACCTTCGACGACCATTTCTTTGAGGCAACGAAGTGTGCGCGCAATTGCAGTGGGACGATCTTTACCCCACACGATCAACTTGCCGACCAAGTTGTCGTAGTACTGGCTGATTTCGTCGCCAGATTCGTATCCACTGTCAAAACGCACCCCAAAGCCATCGGGTGGAACCAATTTTGTGATCGGTCCAGGTGAAGGCAAGAACTTGCCGCCAGCAGGGTTTTCTGCGTTGATACGAATTTCAATGGCGGCACCGCTTTGACGTGCACGCACTTCTTTTTGTGTCATCGGCAATTTTTCGCCTGCGGCGACACGGATTTGCCATTCCACAAGATCAATTCCTGTGATCACTTCAGTGACTGGGTGTTCCACCTGAAGACGTGTATTCATCTCCAAGAAAAAGAATTCACCATCTTGATAAATGAATTCCACAGTTCCTGCGTTGTAGTAGCCCACAGCTTTGGCAGCTTTTACAGCCGCAGCACCCATGGCTTCTTCCACACCATCAGGCAAACCAGGTGCGGGTGCTTCTTCCACCAGTTTTTGGTGACGGCGTTGTGCGGAACAATCGCGAGTAGAGACCCACACAACATTTCCATGCTTGTCACCAACTAGTTGCACTTCAATGTGTCGTGGCCAAGTGAGGTAGCGCTCTACATAGACCTCATCGCGGCCAAAAAAGTTTTTCGCTTCGCGTTGAGCTGAATCCATTGCTTCTTGTACTTCGGATTCTGATTGCACAACTTTCATTCCACGACCGCCGCCGCCATATGCAGCCTTGATGGCAACGGGCCAACCAAACTCTTTGCCGAAGTCGATGATCTCTTGGGCACTTTGTGCGAACTCTGTCGTGCCGGGAACAATCGGGGCTCCGCCACGAAGTGCTGCTTTGCGACTGGAGACCTTGTCACCCATTTCATCGATGGCTTCAGGTGGTGGTCCAATGAACTGCACACCCATCGCGCTGATGGCGCGAGCGAACTCTGCGTTCTCGCTGAAGAAGCCGTATCCAGGATGCACGGCGTCTGCGCCACTGTCCTTGATGGCCTTCAAGATGGCTTCGGTATTGATGTAGCTCTCGGCTGCGGTTTGTCCGCCCAGGGCATAGGCCTCATCGGCAAGACGCACGTGAAGTGCATTGCGGTCGAGTTCGGAATAGACCGCCACAGTGGCGATCCCCATCTCACGGGCGGCACGGATAACGCGGACGGCAATTTCGCCGCGGTTGGCAATCAGGATTTTCTTTAGCACAGGTGACAATATTGCCTTGATGAGAGACCAAAATGCTAACCAACCAGAAAACTGGCATATTCGCCGCGTTTCAGAGACGGGAAGTACGAATACAGATTTGCTCCAAGAAGGGGCCCAAGGAGCACCTGACCGCTCCGTTTTGAGGTCTGACTACCAGTCTGCAGGCCGTGGACGCCTTGATAGGGCTTGGGAAGCCCCCAGGGGGGCCAATTTGTTGGTCTCCATGCTTTTCCGCCAAGTACCTGTCCATACCCACGTGCTGACCCAGGTGGTGGCTTTGGCGGCGGCTCGGGTTGCTCGGGAAACGTGTGGGGTCAATGTGGTGATGAAGTGGCCCAATGATCTTTTGGTGAATAACGAGAAGGTCGCGGGAATTTTGGCCCAGGCTGGATCTCTCGACGCTCAAGGTGTTCCCACTTTTGTGGTTGTGGGAATTGGTCTCAATCTGCAGTGGGCGCCACCGGGGGCAACCTCATTGGCCGCAAGTGGATGGACACATGCGATGAACCCGGATGAATTCTTGGTCTCGATGTTGCCGTGTATTGATGAGTTACTGGCATTGTCCGTAGAGCAGATGCACGATCGATATGTTGCAGAACTTGGCACACTGGGCATGCGTGTGCGTGCTGAACTGCCACGTGATCAAGAAATTGTGGGACATGCAACTGGTGTTGAAGTTGACGGTCGATTGATAGTTCTTGACGAATGTGGTGTTACGCATCGCATAGACACAGCAGATGTGGTGCACCTTCGCCCAGTAGTTGACTGACTACCGTAGACACTGTGTTGTCTGATCCAGGAATCTCTCGCCTGACAGGTGCACCAAAGTGGATGTGGGTGTTGTCCGTAGCCCTGGTTGTCTCACTGGCTGGCGCATTGGGAATTGTGCGCGCAACACAGGCACAACTCAACGATGTTGGCCGCATAGGCACACTGTCAACAGTTCTTTCGCCTCCCTCGGCAAATGTGGAAAACATCTTGCTTGTGGGTTCGGATTCTCGCGAAGGTGCAGATCCAGCTGATTCTGATTTTGCATCCACAGGACCAACTGACACCACGCCAGGGATGCGCTCCGACACGCTCATCGTGGTGCGCATAGATAAGGCAAGTGGCGACATTGCGTTGATGTCTATTCCTCGTGACTTGAGGGTCAAAATTGGTGATGGCGAAAAGTCGGCCAAAATCAACTCTGCATATGGCGAGGGCCCAGAAGTTTTGGTGCGCACCGTGCAGCGTGCACTCAACATTCCCATTCATCAGTACATGGAAATCGATTTTTCAGGGTTCAAAACAATTGTTGATGCAATTGGAGGAGTGAACGTTTGTGTGCCACATGCTTCACGCGACAAAGCGACGGGTTTCTATATTGGCCGCAAGGGTTGCAAACTTCTTGACGGAACTCGCTCTTTGGCTTACGCCCGTTCGCGTTATCTAGAACAGAAAATTGATGGCAAATGGGTGATGGATCGCACGGGCGACACGGGGCGTGGAGAGCGTCAACGTGAATTCATCTCCGCGCTCGCAAAAGACGCAGTGCGCTATTTGGTACGCAATCCGTTACAGACCCATATTGTGCTCGACGCGGTGACCTCTGCAATGACAGTGAATGTGGGGCTCGACATATTGGAAACAGGTCAAAAATTGCGTGTGTTGGGTACTGGTAAGACCTTGTCATACGCCTTGCCCGTGTCGAGTGAAATGCTGAACGACAGTTTCATTTTTCGACTTTCACGTGACGCAACACCAGTTCTTGCCTATTTTGCCGGATTAGGTCCTGCGCCAACTGTTGAAGAGAATTAGAACGACTTATTGCTGGCGGGCGTTTGACTTACGCCGGACTTTGTCGGCAAAGGTCTGAGCGTCTACTGCTTCTCCGATGCGATTTCCTTGCAATAGGTCACATCCCAAAACTTTAAGTCGCTGCACGTGGTCATCTGTCGTCACCCATTCAGCACATACCGTCAAATTGAGAGAGTGTGCAAGTTGGATTAATGATCGCACCATTGGATCATCTCCTCCATCGGTGCGTCCTACGTCGCGTACCAAGGTTCCATCAAGTTTCAAAATATCTGCGGGGAATGTGCGTAGTGATGCAAGTGATGAATAGCCGGAACCAAAGTCATCTACAGCAATTTTAATTCCCTGGCGAGTTAATGCATTTACTGTTCGCAAAACAGATGGATTGTTTTCGATCAAGTTTGATTCAGATGTTTCCAAGACCAACTGCGAGGCATCGAGCTTGTGAGTACGAAGAATTGTCAAAGTGCGATCGACAAACGTGATGTCAGAGAGTTGTCGTCGAGAAGCATTGATGTGCAATGCAGTGCTTGGGTCCACAAGACCATCGTCAATCCAATGGGAAATTGTGCGAGCACCTTCATCAAGAATCCAATCACCAATTGGTGCGATAAGTCCGGACTCATCAGCTAGATCGAGAAATGCCCCAGGGGCCAAAAGTCCGCGTGTGGGGTGATTCCAGCGCAGCAACGCTTCGGCTGCGACAATTCGTCCAGTGTGTGCAGATTCAATGGGTTGATACACCACTGAAAATTGATCTCCAGCAAGAGCTTGTTCAAGTTCTGATGCAAGCGATTGTCTTTCTTGTGCAACTCGTCGCATCTCTTCGCTGTACAACTCGCTGCGTCCACGACCGCGTTGCTTAGCTTTGTACATTGCAGTGTCGGCCGAGCGCAACAAGGTGACGGCGGCGTCTGCTGGTGACTGTGTGGCCAGTAGATCTGGGGTGGACATTGCCACGCCTACGCTTGCCCCAGCCTCAATTTCTACGCCTTGCAGTACCAGGGACCCAGTGATCGCTGTTCGTATACGTTCTGCGACATCAAGTGCCACGTGTTCGTCGAGAAGGCCTTCACATAACACCACAAATTCATCACCGCTAATGCGTGCCACTAAGTCACTTGGTCGAGTGGCAGCTGCGAGTCGCTTTGCAATCGTCACGATCAATTGATCACCTACTGCATGACCAATGGTGTCATTGACGTGTTTGAGTTTGTCGAGATCAATAAACAGCACGCCGACTGATGCATGCGTAGTTTTACTGCGCTCCAGTGCTTCAGTTGTCTTGCGCACGAACAGCACACGATTAGGTAATCCAGTGAGGGCATCATGGGTGGCTTGACGAGCAAGTTCGGCTTGGGCATGGCGTTCTTCGGTGATGTCGCGACTGATAGTCGCCCAGTGCTGAATGCTGCCATCTGCATTGCGCACAACTTGGACAACGATGTGTAAGACGCGTGCAATTCCATCTGGGGAGCGAAACCCAATTTCGCCATCCCATCTACTGGGTGAACCGGTGGGTGCAGCGGGATCAAGAAGAACTCGTGGTAACTGATCGCGCACTGCTTGCATGAAAGTGCGCGAGGCAACATCGTCAAATGTGGTGTGTGGATCATGTACGCCGACCAATGTTTTGGCGGTGTCGTTGGCAAAGATCACTTCGCCAACACGATTAAACACAATGACTGCATCACCAGAGACATCGAGTAGTCCAATGAGTTGCTCAGAAAGTTGACGTTGGTCCGTGTGTGATGTGACGTTGAGTGCGGTCCCGACATGACCTGTCAAAATTCCATCAATGATGATGGGTTGTGTACTGATTGCAATCGATGCGCTTTCGCCAGTAGGCAGTCCAATGCGAAATTCCACGGCAAACGCATCAGATGGTGCACCACGCTGCGTCCATTGTTTTTCGCATTCGGTGCGTTCATGGGGCATTGCATTTGTCCAAGGTGCAGTCCCAGGAACAACAGGTGCTCCGTGTAACACCAATGTGCGAAAAGCATCGTTTGCAGATAGGAGACGACAATTGAGGTCTGTCTCAAATACGCCAATTGGCAAGGCAACAAGTGATGCGTCTATAGACACATTCTCACAGATTAAACACCCAGTGCGGTGGACTGACCCCTCTCGGTGATGAATTATCTTGCGCGGTGATTTAGCGCCTTTGGTAGGTGAAAATGCTGCTCACTGCATCGAGTGCCACTTCTTGCAAGGCATCGCGCATTTGACGAGCAGGTGTGTTGGGGGCACTTTCAAGGGGAAACTCTTGGGCATAGACGGTGATCTCAAATTGCTGCGTGACACCGGCATCGGGACAAGGGGCCTGGTATCCCAGCGTTCCCGATGCGTTTACTGATGCGATAGCACCCTCGGGTGCGAGGCCTTCCACAAGGTTGCGGGTTCCAAGGGGGATGTCTGCCATTGCCCACAGCGCCGTGTCGGGATCATCTACTTCGGTAAGCACAAGTCCGTAGGCCCGTGTCATCTCAGGGCCTTCGCCCCACACCATAGGTGGCGAGATTGCCTCGCCATCGCAGGTGTAGCGAATGTTGATCTCGCTAGAGACTTCCCATGGTGTCGTTAGTTTCCACCCCGATGAATTCGCATCACCTGTGGGCGCAGTGGTGCCCACAACGGGTGGGCCACCGATGGGCTCTTGCATGTCTCGGCCGTCATCTGTGGAACAGCTGGTCACAACAATCGTGGCCACACCGATAAGTGCAACGGATCGGCGAAAAATAGGCTTCATTGGTCACACTCTATGCAGAACTGTTGGTGTTGAATCATCGGTTCTCACTAACCTGAGAGCGATGTCTCTTTCGCCCACGTCAATTTCTGGTGAGCCGTTGTGTCTCATGACAGTTCATGCGCACCCTGATGATGAGGCATCGAAAGGCGCACCTACCGTTGCTCGTTATTTTACAGAAGGCGTCTCTACGGTTTTGGTGTGCTGCACTGGTGGAGAAGAAGGCGACCTACAAAATCCTGCGTTGCGTGAACTAGGACAGCCTTTTCATGAAGTAACCCCAGAACAAGAACGTTCACTTCTTGCAAAGATCCGCCCACGCGAACTTGAACAATCAACAAAGGCCATTGGTTTTACACATGTGCATATGTTGGGGTATCGAGATTCAGGTATGGCAGGGGCTGAATCAAATAATCATCCTGATTGTTTTCATATGGCAGACATTGATGAAGCCACTGGTCGACTTGTGGCACTTATTCGCCAGCATCGCCCGCAAGTGATTCTGACGTACAACGATGATCAGCGTGGTTATCCGCATCCTGATCACTTGCGTGTACATGACATCAGTGTCATGGCATTTGATCGCGCAGGTGATCCCATGTGGTATCCAGAGATGGGTGAGCCTTGGCAAGTGTCCAAGATGTATTACACCTTGTGGGCAAAACAGCGCATTGAGGTAGTGCACAATGCGCTGTTAGAAAAGTTTGGTGAATCACCGTTTGATGAGAACTGGCTCAAGAGATCATCACAAGACCACCGCATTACTACTCGCTTGGAAATTAGTAAGTACTTGTCGGCACGTACACAATCTTTATTGGCTCACGCCACACAAATCGATCCCACTTCAAAATGGTGGTTCGGTCTTGATGATGACGAACTTGCGCGCGTGTATCCGTGGGAAGATTGGATTCTGGCGCGATCAGCTCTTGATCCGTTGCCAGAAGGATGCATCGAAGACGATGTGTTTATGAATGTCCGTTCCATAACTAAGGGTTCGTAGTGTCCATTCAATTTCGTGTTGTGTTTAAGAAAAACGATGAGGCCATTGAGGGACCCGATGATGCTGATGTAGTGGTGCGAATTGATGCCAAAAATGCATCCATGAATCCCACGACGGCGTTTATGGCTGGAAAATTAAAAGCCGAAGGTAATACGCGTCGCCTATTCGAGGCATTGTGGTCGGGAGAAGCTGAAAAAGTAATCAGCCAGCTCGCATCGCGTCCCTAAGCTCGCGATAGCCAATAAGAACAGCACCGCTTTTTTCAATCTGGGCGATCAGCTCTTTGTCCTCGGTGACAAAGATGTAGTCATCGATCCAGCCTTGGGCATCTTTGCCCAAGGCACGTACCTCAGGAGTGTCGATTGCGGGTTGAATGTGAATCTCAGTCACACCTGGCTGTAGGTGTTGTAATGCGTGCAGCACGCGCTCGCGACTCCCCGAACGCCAGTCATGGTCGAAATGATCAGGGAAAACAACGCCTTCTTCGGTGGCAAGTTGTCGGAATGGAAAACCTGCAACATCTGCACTGATAGTTGAAGGCAATCGAATGGGGAGTGCGAATTCCACTGCAAGTTCTAGATACACATCAAAAAACTCGGGACGCAAAGTGATGGAAGTGAGGTGTGGTGCAAGATGCGTGACATCAATTCCCCATGCAAGGGCACGTTCTATTTGTGCACGACATTCACGCAGTACCTCCACAGAGTCGGCATGTTCCCACAAGTCATCAACAGTGCGAGGAAAGCCACCTTCACCGGACAACAAAGAGGGTGCATGTGTTAACGGACCCCATCGGTATGAAGGATTTTCTGCGTTCAGCGTGAGATGTACACCAATGTCTTCACCTGAGTAGTTGTCTGCTGCGTAGCGTGCCCAAGGAGCAGGCATCATGATGGACGCACAGGTTGCTACACCGTGACGCAGTGCGCCGTACACACCTTCGGTGGCACCGTGGCATGCACCCAGGTCATCGCAAGAAATGATCACTAGTCGCGCGTCGGCGTTGTAGCCGAGTCGAGTTGCGAGCACTGAAGTATCAGACATACACCCAAACCCTACCTGCGACACAACGCCCACATCCCCACACCATTGCGTTGTGCGGTGAGCGCAAGAGCAGCAAATTCGATGGAGAACATGTTGTTGGGCTCAAAAGGGTAGGCAGCAGCGTGGCCATGTTCTAGTAATGCCTTATTGAGAAATAGCCCGTCATGTTGGCGAAATACATAAGCCAGGAGTCGACCAAAGCGATCGCGGGCTTCAATGTCTCGAACAATTTCAACTTTTGTGCCTCGTGGAAACTGTGTTGCAGTAAATGCTGATGCCTCTGGTCCGCCACACTCAACAGGCTTGTTCGGGTGCTTGGTCTCAGGTGTGTCCACGCCGATGAGACGTATGTCTTGGTGGCGGCCTCTGAGGCGAATTGTCAAAGTGTCGCCATCGATGGGTTCTATCACTGTGGCTATAACGCGTTCACCCGCACCAGATGTGGTGCGGGTGAACGTACATGAAGTAGGCGTGAGGAAAAGCCCCACGAGAGTTAGTGCGTGTGCACGCTTAAGAACGCGCACAAGTGATTTAGATGCGCTCGATGAGTGTTCCGGTTCCGAGGCCGCCACCACAGCACATGGAGATGAGTCCGTAGCGTCCACCTGTGCGCTCAAGTTCGTTGAGTGCTTTGGTGACCAAGAACGCGCCTGTTGCACCAAGTGGGTGACCCAATGCAATTGCACCGCCGTTGGGGTTTGTGCGATCGAGGTCTGCGCCGACTTCTTTTGCCCATGCAAGAACAACTGATGCAAAAGCTTCGTTGATTTCAAAGACATCGATGTCGCCAATCTTGAGATTGTTGCGCTCCAGCAGTCGCTGGGTTGCATCAATTGGACCGGTCAACATGAGTACAGGATCGACGCCAACGAGGCAGGTGTCTACAACGCGGGCACGGGCCTTGAGTCCAAGAGCCTTTGCTTTTTCTTCCGTCATCATCAACAACGCAGCTGCGCCGTCAGAGATTTGTGATGAGTTGCCTGCAGTGTGAACACCATCGGGGCGTGCGACTGGCTTGAGGGTCGACAACTTCTCAAGTGTTGTCTCGCGCAAGCCTTCATCTTTAGACACGCGACGTGTGCCAATTACTTCGCCGGCTTCGTTGACCTCTGGGGCGTCTACCTCGATGTACTGACCAGCAAAGCGGTCTTCGTTCCATGCGCGAATAGCGCGCTCCTGAGAGGCAAGTCCCCATGCATCGGTATCTGCACGTGTGATGTTCCACTTGTCGGCAATGCGCTCTGCACCTTCAAACTGTGATGTCATTTCGTAGTTATCGAAATATGTTTTTGGAATGGGTACACCCAATCCGAGTTCTTTGCGGCTGTTGCTTCCAATGGGTACTCGGCTCATTGCTTCTACGCCACATGCAATGGCAACATCAACGACGCCCGAGCCCAGCAAAGAAGTGGCTAAGCCTGTTGCTTGCTGAGAAGATCCACACTGTGTATCCACTGTGGTGGCAGCCGTGGTGAGTGGAAGACCTGCGGCCAACCATGCGGTACGGGTGATATTGAAAGACTGTTCGCCCACTTGGCTGACATTGCCGCCAACAACTTGTTCCACGATGGCGGGGTCAATGCCGGAACGTTCAATGATTGCTTTTTGAACGAGACCTAAAGTCTCGCCTGGGTGAAGGGTGGATAGACCGCCATTGCGACGCCCAACGGGGGTGCGTACTGCATCAACGATTACAACTGGATTTTGATTACGTGCCATTGGATAATCCTAGGCAGGGAGACAGCCACTACCGTCAGTGGGCGATGAATACCAGTAATCCATTTTTCCGCCCCTCGTTGCGCCCTGCAGAAGATGTAACGCACCACAGATACATCCATGTGGTGGGGAGCAAAGTCTTTATTGATGACCGCGCGGCCGATGAAGAATGGAATTGTTTGTTTCTTGGGATGCACGGCGACACTGCGTGTTGGGGAATAGATGTACCGGCCGGCCAGGACCCTGCATACGGTGCTGATTACGATTTGCGTTCACTCTTTGGCATGGTGTCAGAAGCTGAATGGGCAATGGCGGGCCGCGCTGTGCAGTTAGTGGAATGGTCACGAACGCATCGATTCTGTGGGCGATGCGGAACCCAGACGCGCATGGCTGACAATGACAGAGCTTTCGTGTGTCCGTCGTGTGCGTTGATGTCGTTTCCCCGACTGGCGCCTGCAATCATCACCTTGATTACTCGCGGTGAGGGAGATGACGAACAAGCCCTACTTGCTCGTGGTGCACAATTTCCGGTCCCCATGTTTTCTTGTCTTGCTGGTTTTGTGGAAGCAGGTGAAAATCTTGAACAAGCTGTGGTGCGTGAAGTGGAAGAAGAAGTTGGTCTTGCTGTTGACTCTGTGCAGTATGTGGCAAGCCAGCCATGGCCATTTCCGCATTCCATCATGTTGGGATTCCGTGCGCGCTGGGTGAGCGGCGACATCTCATGTGATCCTGTCGAAATTGCTGAAGCCCATTGGTACAGCCGTGATGATCTACCAATGATTCCGCCTGGAATCTCCATTGCGCGTCGCCTTATTGATGACTGGGTGTTCCGTCGGTACAACTAATTGAGGTCACAGCACCTAGATTTCTTTTCATGAGTTCAGTACCTATGGGAAGAGTTGGTCTGTGGTCTGCAGACTTTGACCTACAGCCAATGACCAAGGCCCAAGAGGCCATTGCCGAAGTGGAAGAGATGGGATACTCCGCGGTATGGGTTCCCGAAGCTGTACTGCGAGAACCGTTTGCATCGACTGCATTACTGCTTTCTGCGACAAAGAAACTTGTCTTAGCTACAGGTATTGCAAGTCTTCATGCACGCACTGCACAAACGATGAATGCTGGCTGGAAAACCGTGACTGAAGCTTTTCCTGATCGTTTTGTATTGGGAATTGGTGTGAGCCATGCACCGATGGTGAACGGTGTGCATAAGGGTGCCTATGACAAGCCATATTCCACAATGGTGGAATACCTCAATGCGATGGATTCAGGTTTGTATTTTTCGCCTGCACCTGCCACAACTCCACGCCGTGTCCTTGCTGCGCTTGGACCAAAGATGTTGGCTCTTGCAGCAGAACGTGCCGATGGCGCTCATCCATATTTCACTCCTGCAGAACACACCGCATTTGCTCGAACCACAATGGGTAGCGAAGCCTTCTTGGCTCCGGAGGTCGCAGTTGTTCTTGAAACTGATGCAACTAAGGCACGTGAAATCGCGCGCGGTTTCATGAAGACCTATACCGGTTTGCCCAACTATGCGAACAATCTCAAACGGTTCGGTTTCGAACACGACGAAATCGTTGGTCAAAATGATCGCTTAGTAGACGCAATTGTGGGATGGGGTAGCACCGACACTGTGGTGTCACGTATCAAAGAACATTTCGATGCTGGCGCAGACCACGTATGCATTCAAGTTCTTACCGATGCAACAGGCACGTTGCCGATGCATCAATGGCGTGAATTAGCTGAAGCTACACGAGGCCTTTAAGCAATTACTCAGCGATTCCTACGGGTGAACCGTCAATAATTTGATCAAGGTATTCAGACATTCCATAACCCGTTGCACCTGCATGTTCGCCCGAGGTAATGGTCCATTTGGTCATGCCCTCGCTAATGCGTGTCATTAACCAATTGCCCTCAGGGTCTTGACGGCGGTTGCGCAAAGGAATCAATGTTTGCACTTCACCTTCGAAGTTCCAGGACCGTTGTGACTTGCTCGATGAAATGACACCAGTAACTTTCTGGTGGTACTGATCATCACCAGTTGTCACTGTGGTGATTTGCACATCATCACATAAGTGAATCTGTCCGTGATCCCACACGAATCCACCGCGTGTTCCCGGCGCATCTTTTTTCGCCACACGACTAGCCATGAATCCAAGGTTCTCGCCAAAGTTTGCAGTGAGCCATCGGTAGTACCACGGTGCTTGCCAATAACGTGGACCCCACGAATGATCACGCAACCCAAAACCTTCAATCTGCCACTCGCGATCACCGACGCGAATGGAACCGTGAGCGGCGATGAGTTGTTCGTAATGGCCTTTGGCGAATTCCTCGCCAGGTGTTTCATGTGGCGTATCTGGCTCACCACCAAACATTGAAGGGCGACCTTTTCCTGTGAACACCAAGTTCACACTGCATTGCGCAAATGGATTGTTCTTGAAGGCACTCTTTGGGTCGGCCATCTCTTTGGGATCATCAAGGACGACCACTTTTCCTTCGTAGGCAATTCGCAATTCTTCAAATGGGGTGACCATTGTCCATGTGAGTCCACCCGCATCGAATGCATCATTGGATGAAATTTCTGGCCTCTTGTACATGAAACCCACTTGGCCACCGGGCAGGTACAAGCACACTGTCATTTCCGCGTAACCCTCATTGGCGCGATTGCCAATACGAAACCAACCTCCTACGCCGCTGGTTGGATCAAAACAGTTGATGTACATCGACTCATTGAAGTTGGGCTCGGGTCCGAGTTCGTGCATGTATTCATCGGCTGGGTCTAAACGAACGCCCATCTGATTTCCCCCTTGGTGTGTGTTTTAACTATTAAAGATTCGACTCTGCAACTTGCGCATTCCGGCAAGCCAACGATCACGGTCATCTACTTTGCGTTGTTCGTAGGTATGCACTTCTGCATGCGGCATCACAAGAAACTTCTCCGCAAGAATTGTGTCATAGACAATGTTGGCAACTTCGGCTGGTTCGAGAACAGCGCCTGATGCCTTCACGACGTCGCCACCGCGCTTGTCAATGCCGTCTTGGCGCCCTGGGGGATTCAACATGTTGGTGTTGACACCTTGCGGGCACAGACAAGTAACTTTTAGACCTCGATCTCCATAGGTGATAGAGAGCCATTCAGCAAACGCAACCGCGGCGTGTTTTGTCACGCTGTAGGGAGCACTTCCAATTTGTGAAAGTAGGCCCGCAGCAGATGCAGTGCTGCAGAAATATCCCTCACCGGCAGCGAGCCAATCACCAATGAGATGTTTTGCGGCCCATCGATGGCTATGAAGGTTGATATTCATCGCTGCTTCCCATGTGGGCTCGTCGGTGTCTTCAAGAAAAGTCCCCATTGCAACTCCAGCATTTGCAAAAAACAGGTGAATGAATCCAAATGCTTTTTGAGCGTCACGAATGAGTTCGATATTTCCTTGTTCACTTCCAATATCGGCCACTACTGCTACGGCTGAACCTGGTCGCTGGGCATTGAGTTGCGATGTGATGTTCTCAAGGGGTGCTTGGTCACGGTCGGCGAGAACAACTCGGGCGCCGGCCTGGTGGAACCGCGTTGCGAGTGCGGCTCCAATTCCATTTGCTGCTCCGGTGACTACTGCTGTTTTTCCCTCGAGATCCATATGGTGACCTTATGGCACGAGTCACCTTCGTTTTTCATTGGATAATCACAAGTGCCCCACTTGGGCACATGGCATCTGTACGATGAGGGGGACAGTCAGAACCTGGGAAACCAAGTGAAGTCTGTCCAGTTGAGAGGAGCTCCACATGATTGACACCCGCGAACCGGTGATCACCGAGGCGCTCGCCGTCATTGATAAGGCACTTGCCGAAATGTTGCGCCGTGAATTGGTGTCTTCCGGAGAGGTAGCAGACCTTCTGCTAGATCTTCGTTCGCTGCTTACCGCGAGCGAAACCACCACCGTCGCCTAGAGCGCAACGCACCATCATTTTCCACGGCACTTGGTCCTGCGTCGGTGGACTGTTGCCCAATTTGGGCAAGTTCGTGGAATGAATCCACAAGACAATCGCGTAAAAGAGTCGGGCTCTCAACGGCTGCTTCATCAATATTGATTCCTACATCAAGGCTGCCCAAATACGACATGAGTGTCACGTTGAAGGCAACTCCGGCCAATGGACCTACGGGGTAATTCTCCAAAAGTTTGGCGCCGCCTACATAGAGAGCCACTCCTGCACCACGCACGTTCGATGTCGCAAAGTCCACAGTTTCTGATTGTGCACGTGCAAGTCGTGTGACAACCGACGTGGGGAGCAAGGTAGAAAAAGTTGCAATTGTGTCAAGCGAGCCTGAACTGCTTCCAGCCCGAGCAGCTACAAGAATTTCATTGATTGCTGCGAATCTTTCTTGAATGGGCATTTCTGCTGTGGGTACCAACATGCGCGCCAGAGTGAATGAATTACCCCCAGATGCTGCATCTTGCTCACTGCGAGTACTGATGGCCATTGAAGTGCGAAGTGATTCCACAGGCGCGCCTAGTTCACGGTGGTATCGACCTGCTGCGTGAGCTGCGGCAGTAACGAACGCAGTATTGAGAGTTCCGTCCATCTGCTTGGCTGCACTGCGCATGTCGTAATACGAGATGCGAGCAGTTTCTAATCGACGACGAAGCGAGCGCTGAGTCCATAAAGGTGATCGTGCAGCATCTGTTTCGCTGAGTTGAGCGAGGATCTCTTTGACCGTGGCAGATGTTGATGCACCAATAGAAGTGAGCAACGAAGGATCAGAGACCACATCGCGCACTTGTCGCAGTAAAGCAAGTGGAAGGCGAACTGAATCAGCCATAGCCCCGCGTAATGCATCTGTGGCATCAGGTGATGCTGCGTGCATTGCAGCATTGGCAATTTCTGGATCAAGTGGCGGCAAGGGGCCAGGGTTGCGCTGTAAATCGAGATAGTGCATCGAAAGCTCAACGCCACCTTGACCATCTGTCACTGTGTGGTGCAGTTTTTGAACAAGTGCACTGCGACCGCCGGCAAGTCCATCCACCACGATGAAATGCCAGAGCGGACGAGAACGATCAAAAGGATCGGCGACCATCAAAGTGGTGAGATCAAGCAGTTGTCGAAGATCGCCAGGTTCAGCAAGAGAGATTCTTCGAACGTGATAACGAATATCAAAAGATGGATCGTCAACCCATGTGGGGTTACCGATGTTTCCTGGAGATGGTTGGACGCGTCGACGTAAACGCGGGAAAAGAAGTGACGCGCGTTCCATGCGCGCATAGAGCTCGTCCATGTTGGGTGCACGATCAAGAATGGTGATGTTGGCAAAGGTGGATGCGAGGTGTGGATCTTTTTCAAGTCTCCACATCAGTGATTCAGAATCACTCATTCTTTTCTGATGATCAGACATGAGACTCAACCTACAACGACTACATCGGAATGCTGGTGTGCTTCAGTTCGTTGAGAATGGGCCAGTCAATATCGTCCAAAATCCGCTCGATTGTTGCCTTACCTACTGATTGATTTCCATGGGCATGGTCGAGGAGGCGCACAAAGACTGCCTTTTCCCCCACAACGAAGGTGGGGGTTCCCCACACCTGATGGCTACGGACGTATTTTTCGTGTTCGCGACGTACAACCTCAAGGGTTCTGCCATTTTTGACATCGTCGAACACAGCATTGGCGTCAGCACCAGCATCGGTGAGAATTTTTGTCAGAATTTTGTGATCGTTGAGTGATCCACCACCGGTGTGGCGATGGTTGAACATTGACTGATGAACATCAAGGAATGCATGGGGTTGATTGTCGCGCACAGAGATGGCCAATTGCAGAGCAAGTAATCCTGAATCCGAGTCAGGCCTATCCCACACATCAATGTCACCTTCTTCAACGTGGGCTTGACCGAGACAAAAGGGGAGAAAAGTGACATCCCAATCAGCTCCAGCGCGAAGGCCTTCCACAACATGGTCGTGTACTAATCGTGCGAATGGGCAGCGATAGTCGAATGTGAGTCCAAAAGTTCGTGCCATAGACAAGAGGTCAACACCTATTTACCGATGTGTATTCCCTGAGGAGAAAACCCTTGCGGGTGTTGTGCTCAGCCGATGATGGTTGAGATAACTGGGACGGCAATAGTGCCAAGAATTGCCCCAGTGGCAATGCCTCCAAGGATGTCTGTGGCATGGTGAATCCGCACTACTACTCGAGATAGTGCAATCACCAACGCGAGTGCAATCCACAAAAGTCCAAGTGGGAAGCCGGTGTACGAGATGAGGATAAAAACAGCAAAGGTTGCCGACGATGCATGACCTGACGGAAAGCTTGATGTGCGTGGTGTGCGGATATCGAATCGAACATCACCTGAGGTTGTGGGTCGCTCGCGTCGGAACATTCGTTTGATGCCTTGGTTGACAATCAAGCTCTCTATTCCAAGCGCGACCGATAATGCCACTGCTTGTCCGAGGCGCTCCATCGATCCCAGTGCACGTGTGAACCCGATGATGTGCCACGCAATACTGAAATCACCTACGGTGCTCGCAATACCAAAACAGGTAACAAAAAATTTACGTTGACGTAGTGGCTCAAGAAGAGCATCACCCAGAGTATCGATGTGGTTCATCACAATTGTGTGGCTACGTTCTGAGTCAATGTGGCCAACATGTCGGGGCGTTCCAGTGGTCCGAAGTGACCGAGTTCGTCGTACTGGATGTAGGTGGCATGTGGAATCTGTTCTGCGACGCTGAGTGCAAATGACGATGGTTGAAATGGCGCAGGTGCACCAGAAACAACCCACACCGGAGTGGTGATGGAAGGTAATTCATCCCATGCACCACTTGTTCCACCAGTTTCATATGTACGAGCTTCGTGTTCGGGAAGACACTTCAATTCGATGTCACCCTCGTTGGTTACAGCAAAGCCGTGGCGTACATATGCCTCACGCGCCGTGGGATGAAATGTGGACATTGGTGGCTTAGAGGCAAAATTTTCCAGTGCTTCATCAAAGGATGGAAACCGCGATCGTCTTTTACGTGCCCCACCGGCGAGTGGATTCTCTGGGCGAGGAGGAGCATTGGGTGGAGGAGGCGGAAACACAATTGGTTCAAACACGATGAGTGCTGAAAAAAGTTTGGGATCGCGATGGGCGGCCATCAACAACGAAGCGCCACCCATTGAATGACCCACGCCAATAATCTTTTGCTCTCCGGCTGCGAAATAGAGATGACGAGCAGCAGCAAGTGCGTCGCTGCCGTACATCTTCCACTCAATTGTTGCCGGGTCAATGCGTTCGGCATCGCCGTATCCACGATGATCAAAACCCATCACGTGATGTTGTGGGCGTAATTGTTGCGCAAGAGGTTCGAAGCAATGTGCATGAAAACCAGTTGCATGCGACAACAACACCGGTGATCCTTGCCCACCGAAATCGTGCATGACAATTGTGATTCCATCAAGTGAGGGAATCACATGTGCATCGGTGCACGCAATGTGTTGTGTCATGGCAATTGCTGCACCGTCAGCACTGAAATTCTCTAGGCATCCTTGAGCGCATTGAAGAACAAGCCTGTTTCTTCGGGTACGCCAGATGGGATGACATATCCATCCGTGTTGCGAATTTGGCTCCAGTTGTCACGAACGTCTTCCAAGCTAAGACCTGGCTTGAAGAATCCTTGGGTTTCTCCAATAAACACCCGTGCGACTCGTCCGCCACCGACTGAATAAATTTCTCCCGATACGTCGCAATCTTCATGTGCAAGCCACGCCACAATCGGGGTAACAAGTGATGGATCAAGCTTGTCGCCAAGTGCTCCCATGAGATTTTCTGTCATACGAGTGAGTGCCAGTGGTGCAATGGCGTTGGCTCGGATGTTGTACTTGGCGCCTTCTGCGGCAAGAACACGTGTGAAACCTACAAGGCCCATTTTTGCTGCGCCATAGTTTGCTTGGCCAAAGTTGCCAAAGATTCCTGCTGCTGAAGAAGTGGAGATAATGCGACCATACTTTTGTTCACGCATACGAATCCACGCAGGGCGCGTCACATTGAATGCTCCCTTGAGATGCACTTCAATCACGGAGTCCACAAGATCTGGAGTCATGTTGTGAAAGGTCTTGTCGCGCAAAATTCCTGCGTTGTTGATCACAATGTCCACGCGGCCATAGGCGTCAATGGCTGTTTGGATGATTGCTTCGCCGCCGTCTGGTGTAGAGACGCTGTCATGGTTGGCTACTGCTTCTCCGCCTGCTGCGCGAATCTCATCGACAACTTTTTGCGCAGCACTGGCGTCGGCGCCTGTGCCTTCCACGTTTCCACCGAGGTCATTAACCACCACAAGGGCGCCACGTTCTGCCAAAAGAAGCGCATGTTGTCTTCCTAGGCCTCCACCAGCTCCGGTGATTACTGCAACTTTTCCGTCATATGTCAACTTTGTCATGGCTTCTACCGTAGTCGTGGACGCCTACTGTGACCACATGGACGAATTGCTCCCTTCAGACAACGACCCACGCCGTCAACAAATGCGCCAATGGATTGCCGATCATCGCACCCCTACAAATAAAGAATTAGCCGAATCGGGCTACGTCGCTCCGCATTGGCCAGCGCCATATGGGTTGGGTGCAGACCCTGTGCATCAATTGATCATCGATGACGAACTTGCGCGTGCAGGCATCACGCGCCCGTCAAATCAAATAGGCATCGGATGGGCGGCTCCCACAATTATCTATGCGGGAACACAAGAACAAAAAGATCGTTATGTCATGCCGGCATTGTCTGCAGAAGAAATTTGGTGTCAGTTGTTTTCGGAGCCCGGCGCGGGAAGTGACCTTGCCTCTTTATCTACTCGAGCCATACGCGATGGAGATGAGTGGGTGATTAATGGTCAAAAAGTTTGGACGACTGGTGCTCACTATTCAAAGTTTGGGATTTTGATTGCACGGACAAATCCCGATGCACCAAAACACAAGGGCATCACATATTTCATTTGCCCAATGGATACGCCAGGTATTGAGATACGTACCATTCGCAATATTGCTGGCGCGGAAAGTTTCAACGAAGTCTTCTTTACCGATGTGCGACTTCCCAATGATTGCGTAGTAGGTCAAGTAGACGAGGGTTGGAGACTTGCAAAAGTCACACTCGGTAATGAACGAGTATCGCTGTCGACGGGGGGAGTGTTGTGGGGCAATGGCCCGACGGCTTTGGATGTTGTTGCTGAAGCACAAAAGTTGGGTGTTACCCATCCTGTTCTGCGCCAACGCATTGCAAAGATCTACATCGAGCATGTTGTCCTGGAGATCATTCGCATGCGTACATTGACGGCTCGCTTGCGGGGAACCCAACCAGGTCCAGAAGCCAGTATTCGAAAAATCATGGCTGATGAGCACGGCCAAAAGGTGATGGAAGTTGCTCGCGACCTCATTGGTGCCGATGCAATGTTGATTGGACTCGATGATGCCCTTGGTGGAAAGAACATTCGCTCCAAGAGTTGGTATAGCGGGTATATGTTTTCTCGCGCACTCACAATTGGTGGTGGAACTGGCGAAGTGCAACGCAACATCTTGGGCGAACGCGTTCTTGGCTTGCCTAGTGAACCAGACCCCACCAAGGGTCTATCGTGGGGTCAATCACACAGATGACGGGGGGTCACTATGTCGGTGTCATCAGATCGCTTACAGGTGGATTTATTAGATCCTGATCTCTATCAAAAAAATCCACACGACGTGTGGTCATGGATGCGCGCAAATGAACCCGTGTATCGCGATGAAAAGAATGGTCTGTGGGGCATTAGCCGACATGCCGACGTGATGGATGTGGAACGTCGCTCCACAGTGTTTTCATCCAACGGCGTGTATCGCGCGGTTCTTTCTCCCGGTGAGAGCAACATGATTGCTCAAGATGACCCGCGCCATCGTCAGCAACGCATGTTGGTTCAACCCCAGTTAACTCGATCAGGTGTTGCCCAGCGCACTGATGAAGTTCGACAATTAGTGGCCGAACTTGTTGATGAGGTCATAGCACAAGGTGAGTGCGACATTGTGGAGACATTGGCGGCACAACTACCGGCACGTTTAACTTCTCGATTGTTGGGCTTTCCTGAAGAGATGTGGCCACAGTTGAAATCGTGGAGTGAGCGATTAATGCGCACAGACATGCGTGATCGTGATCCTGAAGTGATGACCGAATTCATTGCAGCCAATCAAGAGTTTGTCTCGGCCATGATCCCAGTTCTTCATGAAGTATCAGGTTGTCCACGCCATGACTTCATGTCGATATGGGCAAATGCTCTCATTGATGGTCAACCATTTTCTCCTGAATCCATCGTGCATGAAGTGGGCTTGTTTATTGCAGGTGGCGCAGAAACAACTCGCACGGCAATTAGTCATGGACTTCGAGTTTTTTGTGATCATCTTGACCAGTGGGACATGATGGCCGCACAACCTGCACTTGTAGAGCCTGCTGTCGAAGAAGTTCTTCGTTGGGTCACTCCGCTGAACAATTTTTTCCGTATGGCCCTGACCGATGATGAAGTGGGCGGTCAAGCAATTGCAGCTGGAGATCGGGTAGTGATGTTGTACCCATCTGCAAATAGAGACGAAAAGGTCTTCACCTCTCCGTTCTCCTTCGACATCACGCGGTCTCCAAATCCACATTTGTCTTTTGGTTTCGGAACGCACCTATGTGTGGGTGCCAATTTGGCAAGGCTGGTATTAGAAACAGTATTTGCCGAGATGTCTGCACGAATTAGTCGTCTTGAGCCCATCTCGGAGCCCGATGTTGAAGCAAACATTTTTGCCCGTGCTGTGAAATCTTTCCATCTTCGCGTAGTGCCGAGGTAGTACGTTTCAACCCTTTGGCCGTGGTTCCCCGTTAGCGTAGAAGCCATGCGAACTTCACGATGGTTATCAATTTCAGTTGTTGCAGCATTTGGTATTGCGGGGTGTGCTTCCGAGTCTGAGTCACTTTTGCCCACCGACGCTGATGTCGCAGCAAAGGAAACCTGCATGTCGGTGAAAGAGATAACTGGTCGTGCGCCAAAGCTTGTGTCGACCGTTGCGCCGATCACCAATCTCATTGCCATGGTGGTGGGTGATCTTGGACCCACAGTTGATGGTCTAGTTCCAGAAGGAACAAACTCCCACACCTTTGAGCCTCCGCCGAGTGCTGCAGCAGTAGTGGAAGATGCAGATGTGGTGTTCGTGAATGGTCTTGGTCTTGAGGATCCTTCTATTGAGTTGGCGAAAGACAATGCAGCAAATGCTGTGATTTGTGAATTGGGAACTTCAGTTCTCCCCAGTGATGAATGGGTGTATGACTTTTCCTTCCCCAAAGAAGGCGGCAAGCCCAACCCTCACCTGTGGACCAACCCACCAATGGTGCAGCAATACGTTGATCTCATTCGCGATGTGGTGGTCGCACTCGATCCATCAAACATCGATGGCTACAACGCCAACCATGCCAAGATCTCTCGAGTGATAACAGAACTTGATGATGCGATGACAACAGCAGCACAAACTGTGCCTGAGGCAAGCCGAAAATTGCTCACCTATCACGACGCATATGCATATTTTGCGCTGCGGTATGACTTTGAGGTGGTGGGCGCCATTCAGCCTTCGTCGTTTGAAGAGCCCTCGCCAAAAGAAATTGCAGACCTGATTGATCAAGTGAAGGAACTTGGAGTCAAGGCTGTGTTTGGAAGCGAAGTATTCCCATCTCCTGTCTTGGCCCAAATTGGTGAGGAGACTGGTGTGCGTTATGTCGACGTTCTTCGTGACGACGATTTGTTGGGTGAGCCTGGTGATGCACAGCACAGTTGGGCAGATCTCATGAAGTTCAACTTCATCACCATGGTGGAATCGCTTGGTGGAAACGCATCAGCATTGAAGGCAGTGAACACAAATGCGGGTGTGACTGATAAAGCGTTTTATCCGCAGTGAGTGGAGGAATCCTTGTTGAGTGTGCGCATATTACGTGTGCATACGGAACAACTGTTGCAGTGCGTGATGCTCATGTCACTTTTCGTAGTGGTGATTTTGTAGGAATCGTTGGACCTTCAGGGTCTGGTAAGACAACACTATTGAAGGCCATTCTTGGAACAGTCACACCTCAACAGGGTCACGTCACAAAAAAGCCTGGCTTACGCATGGGGTATGTGCCTCAAGTGGAATCGGTGGACTGGAATTTCCCCGTCACTGTGCTTGAAGTCGTGGCAATGACTCGAACGACTCGTCGATATTTTCCAAGAATTTCACCCGATGAGCGCCGAGATGCATTAGATGTGTTGGAGAGATTGGGCTTGAGCGGATTGCATGATCGTCACATTCGTGAACTCTCTGGTGGGCAACAACAAAGAGTGTTCGTTGCACGCGCGCTTTTTCATCGCCCTGAGTTATTGGTACTCGATGAGCCAACATCTGGCGTTGATGTGCGCACACGACACGAAGTTCTGCATTTGCTGGCTGATCTTCACGATGATGGAGTATCTATTGTTCTTTCCACACACGATCTCAACGGATTGGCCGCACATCTTCCGCGCTTAATTTGCATGAATGTAGATGTGATTGCCGATGGCCCACCGCTTGAAGTTTTGAACTCCGAAGTTCTGGAACAGACCTATGGCGCACCTATGGAAGTGCTTGTGCATGGCGGAATGCCACTTGTGCTGGAACATGGCGCAGATGATGTCACGCGGCGACTTGGCGGCACCCGATGAGCACATCCTCATTCGTGATTGCTGGGGTGTTTGAGCCCTACCGATATCAGTTCTTTACTAACGGGGTGATTGTGGCAACAATTGCCGGCGCATTGTGTGGACTCTTGGGTGTATTTGTTGTGTTACGTGGCATGAGCTACATCGGTCACGGGCTCTCACATGCGGTCTTTGGCGGTGCAGCAGCATCTGCTGTTATGCAATTGAATTATTTTGTGGGAGCAGGAATATGGGGTGTTGCGTCTGGTGTCATCATCGGTCGCATTGCCCGTCGTCGTTTGATTGGTGCTGATGCGGCGATCGGTGTTGTGACGACTGCATCGTTTGCACTTGGTCTTGCACTACTGAATCGTTTTGGTCAAGCAAAGAAAAGTATTGAAGCAGTGTTATTCGGAAGTGTGTTGGGTGTGCGCACCACAGACATTATTGCTGTCGCGCTCGTAACTGTTTTGACGGTGGTTGTAGTGGTAGTGCTGTATCGGCGCTTGTTATTCGCCACCTTTGATCCCGATGTTGCGCAGGTTTCAGGAGTGAAAGTGGCATGGATTGAAGCGCTCTTGATGATTCTGTTATCGCTCACCATTTTGGTGACTATGCGCGTAATTGGAACATTATTGATCTCTGCACTATTAGTGATTCCTGCATCAGTTGCACGCATGACCACTAACTCTTTTGCACGCATGTTGTGGATCTCTCCCATTGTCGGCGCATTATCTGGATTCTTGGGAATGAACTTGTCCTACCACCTAGATACCTCAGCCAGTGCAACTATCATCTTGGTAGCGACTGCCATGTTCATCGTCGTGTACACGGTGAGCGGTATTCGTGGGCGTTCCCGCATCGCCCATGTGCATCACGTGTAGTTCACTTCTTTTCGTCGAGGATCCATTCCACACCATTGGGTGTATCGCGCACCTCAATGCCGAGGTTGGCAAACGCATCGCGAATTACATCTGAGAGATCAAATCTTTTTTCTGCTCGCACGGTTGCACGCACTTCAAGCATTGCTTCCACATATGGCCCAACGACTTCGCGTGGGTCTTTGAGACCCCCAGAAGATGCATCACCTAATTGGCTAATCATGGAACGCAGTGATGCCCGTGCTCGATCTCCGATATCGCCTTGCAATGTGTCGCTAGACCAATCCACGATTGCTTGTTCTAGATCAAGACATGCCCGCAATGCTGAGTCTGCATCACGGGCCTCAATTGCAAGGCTAAAGATGTTATTGAGACGAGCAAGTGTGCCCTCAAGTGTGTCTTCGCCAGTATCAATCTGGTGTGGGCTTGGTGCATCTAAGGAAGTTGCATGGGAGTTCGGGTTGGTCTGCGAATTTGTAGAACCGAAATGGGCCCAAGGATTTTGCAGGACAGCAATGTCAACGGTTTCGCCATTTTTTATGGTGTGAGATTGAGAGCGGAGTCGGATGGTGACTGTTCCGTTTCCTACAACGCGGGCGTTTCCGGCCTTGCTGTCAACGATTAATCCTGTGTGTTCGTCAACGCCAAGAACATAGGTGTCGTCATCGAGAAGTGATTCAAACAAACGAAGACGTGTTTCGCCTAAGTAACAAAATCTTGTGTCGTGATTTCCGCCTTCGGCGTTATCAAAGTGGGGGATGACTGTGGCGTTTATGCCAAGTGCTGAAAGTAGGTCAAGACCATTGAGACGTTCGACGTCTTGGCCGACTTTGTAAATCTCATAGACCGGAACTGTCGATCGGCCCAACGTGAGTGCGGCGGCAGAAGCAAAGGTGACGATTCCACCATGTTGAATCTTGTCTTCAATAATGGACGCCACATTCGTTCCACTCCATTGGCGCAGCGCATAGGTAGGTGAGCCTGGTCCAGCAAAAATGTAGTGAGAGTCTGTGAGTGCACGAAGTCCTCGTTCAATGAGAACAGGATCTGCAGGTAGGTGAGTGTCATGCATGCGCACAAGTCCTGCCACAGTGATGTCGATGTTGACTGAGGTGCGAAAATATGCGACTGCGCGTGCGGCAAGCTCGGGCGCATTTTCTTGAAAGCCGTAGGGCGTGTCGAGAAGAACTGCTCGTGCGGGGGAAGGTAGTTGAGCAACGAGTGCTCGATGGGTGGACACCATAGTTGGAGTGGTTTCCCCAGAACCCATGATGGTGAGAATGCGTGGAAGGCTCATGAGAAAAATCCTGTAGAAATTGCGTGATCGACTACTGCGGCGAATCGGTCGGGGAATTGGGCGTGAAGGTCATGGTCTGCGGGCTCAAACCATTCAACACGGGCATGAGGTAATTGAGAAATTGCATGTGCAATCTGTTGATGCTTGATGGAGGTGTGCTCGTCGTGTCCTTTTGATGCAGGAGTGAACATGACAGGCACCTTTATATTGGCCCATTTTTCTGCAGGTCGATCTTCCCAAAGGTGTCGCAGGATGGTCATGTGGCGTTCCATGGTGAGATGTGGCGCAATCGTTCCGTCGGAATACTTCTCCATGTTATGCATTTGTCCGTCTATGGCTTCTTCGGTCCAATCTGGATGTGCGGCGCGAATGTAGGAACGAAGACGGTCGTAGTGCATGCCCGCAAGTTGAGGCGGTCGAAGTGTTCTTTCACATTCATCCCATTCGGTAAAAGAATGCGAGAGATCGATAGTGCCGCCATCAACAGCAACAATTCCACGAATCAGATGAGAAAATTGGGACGCGAGTTCCACCACGATGTTGCCACCCCATGATTGGCCGATGACGAGAGGGCGTTTCCATTTCGAACTGGTGGCCGAGAGTGCCTCAATAAGGTGGGCCACATCGGCGGCAATTTCTGGAACTGAATAACCATGGTCAGGCTTCTCGCTGTGACCGTGTCCGCGAAGATCAACAGCGACCACGGAATGTCCGATTTGGGTGAGGCATCGAGCCGGCCCGTCCCAGAGGCGAGCATTTGAGGCAAGTCCATGTAAGAGCACGATGGGGACACCAGCCGACAGGGCCTGGGTTGACCAATCGATGACTCGTAGTTGGGTCCCGTCAGGTGCCGTGACGAAAGACGAAGCCAAGGAGAAACTCACGGTTCCATTGTCGCGCCCCAGGTGCGAAATAGCACCAGGAATCGTATGTGTCCCTTGTTTCGTCATAGGGTCTAGGGGACACCAACCAAGGGGGAATCATGAAGTTGTCAATGGGGATTAACTATTCGGGCGGATTCAAAGAAGCCGTAGATCGTGTGGTGCAGCTGGAAAAGGCAGGCCTCGATCAGGTGTGGATTGCCGAGGCGTACAGCTTTGATGCAATTTCTCAAGTGGGGTATCTCGCAGCCAAGACAGAGCGCGTGGAAATTGGAACGGGAATCGTGAATGTGTATTCACGTACAGCAGCCCTCATGGCCATGACAGCCGCAGGATGCGATTTCGTCAGCGATGGTCGATTCATCTTGGGACTTGGTGCATCGGGGCCTCAAGTGATTGAAGGTTTTCATGGAGTGCCCTATGACAAACCCATGCAACGCATTAAGGAATACATCGAAGTGTGTCGCAAGGTGTGGGCACGCGAGGAAGCGTTGCAATACGACGGTAAGACCGTGCAAATTCCATTACCCGAAGGTCAAGGAACTGGTCTGGGTAAGGCGCTAAAGATCATTAATCATCCTGTGCGCAAAGACATTCCCATTTGGTGGGCGTCGTTGAAAGACAAGAGCGTTGAAGCGACTGCAGAAATGGCAGATGGCTGGTTGCCGATCATGTTCTATCCCGAGAAATATCACAATGTATGGGGAGCACAACTCAAGGCTGGACTTGCCAAGCGTGATCCCAATCGTGCACGGTTGGATATCTCTGCAGGTGGCATGTTGGCCATTGATGAATCCTTAACGGGGGATGCACAGACCAAGATCTTGGATATGGCACGTCCCAACATGGCGTTGTATGTAGGTGGCATGGGTGCACGTGGAAAGAATTTCTATAACGACGTATGTCGTGATTATGGATTCGAAAAAGAAGCAGTAGAGATTCAAGATTTGTATCTCGAAGGCAAAAAAGATGAAGCTGCAGCGGCTCTTCCCGCCGAATGGATCTTGAATGCCAACTTGGTGGGTTCTGCGGGCTTCATCAAAGAACGAGTAGCTGCATTCAAAGAGGCTGGTGTCACTGTGTTATCTGTGAACCCGATTGGCCCAGATCCAGTGGGGCAAATTGAAAAATTACGCGCCATTGTGGATGGCTGATTGTGTCTCTGTTAACTGTTGAACATGTAGCTCCTGGTTGGGAGCCAGTTCGTGATGCATTATTAGAAGGTTTTCACAACGGTGAAGATCACGGAGCAGGCGTTGCGGTATATCACCGGGGAACATGTGTTGTAGACGTGATGGGCGGCTGGCGAGATTATGAACACACGATTCCCTACGGCCCAGATGCGTTACAAACAGTGTTCTCCACCACTAAAGGCATCATGTCGATTGCAGTGGCTATATGTGTTCAACGCGGCCTCATTGACTACGCAGAAAAAGTTGCTACGTATTGGCCCGAATTCGCTCAAGCAGGTAAACAAGATGTGACGGTGGCACAACTGCTTGCACATCGAGCTGGTTTGTACACATTGCGTGATCAGGTCAGTCTTGACGATGCGTTGAACTGGGACACAATGGTGACGCGCCTTGCAGCAACTGAACCGTTGCTTGCGTTGGGTTCGGCACATGCATATCACGCCATCACGTTTGGTTGGCTTTCTGGTGAGTTGGTGCGGCGTGTAGATGGGCGCAGTGTGTCTGAGTTTGTGCGTGATGAAATTGCTCGTCCATTGGGTGCCGAGTTCTTCGTTGGATTGCCCGAAGAATTAGAGCCACGTGTGGCGCGACTTATGGCCCATCCTCTTCCTAGCTTTCCGCCTGAGATTGCAAAAATCATGCTTGATCGTGGTGGTCCGGGAACAAAAGGCGAGGCCGCACTCTCGTTAAATGGAGCTTTTGCTCCTGGAGCTTTCAATAAGCCTGAAGTGCATCGCGCACAAGTACCTGGTGCAAATGGCATTGGAAATGCACGTGCGCTGGCGAAAATTTATGCAGCGTGTGTCGGGGAAGTTGACGGTGTGCGATTGCTCACGCCTGGAACTGTTGCACAAGCAACCACGAGCATGACTCCGGAAGGTGAAACCGATTCGGTGTTGTTGTCGCAGACAGATTTTGCGATGGGCTTTATGCGTCACAACGAGCACTACAAGTTCACTGGGCCTGAAGCATTTGGTCATACGGGCGCAGGTGGTTCTGCATCATTTGCAGATCCAAGTCGGCATTTAGGTTTTTCCTATGTGATGAACACAATGATGACGGTGTATGACGAAGACCCGCGTCGTGCACGCCTTATTGCTGCGGCGAAGCGTTGCGCAGACGCTGTCGAAGCGAGCGCGTAGAAGCCAAGTAGGTAATTGCTGCACATGCAGCAAGGCACGAAAACATCACGATGGTGCTTCGTACGCCTATTGATTCAGACACCAATCCTGCAGCAATGCTTGTAAGGCTCAACATCAAGGTGACAAGGGCGAAGTCACCAGCTATCACTCTTCCGCGCAACTCATCGGGAGCTTCCATTTGTAATCCAAGTGTGGACAGTGTCCACTGTGCACCTCCACCAAGGTGTGCAAGTGCAACAAAGACCACCGCCACCATGAGACTCGGGCTCAGTCCCACTCCGAGATATGCGATGGAAAAACCAAGGCCAGACCAGCCACACACACGTAATAGCTTGGCCATGTCGCGTTGCACTAAACGCGCAGCAAGGATGGGGCCAAGCCCCGAGCCCACACCACGAGCTCCTAGAAGTGCACCGCGTCCTGCATCGCCGGCACTAAATGCATCAGATGCAAGAACTGCAAGCTGACTCACTATTCCTGCGCCAACTGCAAAAGTTGTTTTCGATGCAAGCAGTGCCAAGATCACTTTGTTGTGACGCGCCAACGTGATCGCTTCGTTCATGTCTGCAAGTGGTCGAACTCGACGAATTGGAGTCTGAGCCCTTTCACGTTGCATGGGGCGCGTAATACGCGACACAAGAAATGCAGCAACAACAAATGTGAGCGCATCGGCCACAAATGATGCTTGACGACCAAAGGCAGACGAGAATATTCCGCCGAGTCCAGCGCCCACGGCCAACATGATTCCCCATGTACTTCCAAACAAAGAGTTGGCGTAACGCAGATCTTTGTCGTCATCTACCAGATTGGGAATTGCAGCTCCTGATGCGGGTCCGATAAATGCCGCTAGGGCAGAGATGGTGCTTTGACACACAAATGCAAACCACACGGTGTTTTTATCCACGAGCAAAAACCCAAGTGCTGCAATTGCTTGAGCAATCGAGACAACAAAAATGATCTTGCGCCGATCAAAGCGATCTGCAAACGAGCCTGCGACAGGAGACATGAGAAACGAGGGCAATGTGAGTGACACCAGAACAAGCGACACCAAGAATTTTGAACCCGTGAGATCATCAATCAGTCCTGCAAGGGCGACGAATGTGAACCAGTCACCGAGGTAGGACACCACTTGGGCACCAAAGAGAAATCGAATGTCGCGATTGCGACGAAGAAGATCTAACAAAATCAGCGCATCGAATCGAGACGCTCGAGAGTCTGGATGGCTTCGGCCATAATCTCGGCGACTACTTGACGTGCAGGTTTAATCTCATCGATTGCACCAACCGATTGCCCAATTGCCATGAATGCACGGTTGGTATCAAGTTCGACTTCTGGTCCCACACCCAAGTGATGAATGCCGGCTTGGATAGTGGCAATTGCTTGACCGGGGAAACCTTGGAGTTCTTCTGGGTGCTCTTCGAAATGCTGTGTCCACTCGGTGCGCGCGACACGACATGTCTTGCCCGTATAGGCCTTACTGATGACGGTGTCATCTTCTGCCATCTCCAGCATTTTTTCTTTGTATCCGCGCCCCGTGTGTGCCTCGTGTGTGGCGATGAATTTGGTACCAATCCATACACCTTCAGCACCAAGGGCAAGTGAGGCAATAAGTCCGCGTCCATCAAAGATTCCACCTGCGGCAACAACAGGAACTTTGCCTTCCACTGCGTCTACTACTTGAGGAACAAGCGCCATGGTGGCTACAACGCCCGTGTGTCCGCCTGCTTCTGTTCCTTGAGCAACCACAAAGTCACATCCACTAGCAACAGCTGCAATTGCATGGCGTACTTTGCCACACATTGATCCCACCAAGATGTTGTGCGAATGCAACTCATCCACAATTTCGCGCGGTACGCCAAGGCCCGCAACATAAATGCTGGCCCCGCCTTCAATGATTGCCTTGAGGTTGCGTTCAATGGAATCAGGAGATGCGGTGAGCAAATCAACGCCAAATGGCTTATTCGTGAGTGTGCGCACGCGTGCCATCTCCGAGATGAGCAATTCAGTGGTCATCGGGGCCGCACCAAAAGTTCCAATACCACCTGCGTCAGAAACCGCCGCAACTAAATCGCTATACGAGACACCACCCATACCGGCGAGCATGATGGGTAATTCAATATCAAACATTTCGGTGAGGCGTGTCTTCATAGGTACTTACCGTACAACTCAGCGGTGCATGGTGGCCTAATCAGGAGAGTGTGCGAAATGCCCCAGGCCGGCGTAGAAATCCACGGTGCCAACGCCGTGGGGTGAAAAGTGCGGCTCGAGGCTCATCTTCAAACATCCAGCGCACGAAATAGCGCTTTGTCCACGCTGTGCTGTTCACA